>CAZTKA010000052.1:0-22281 GCA_964614015.1 uncultured Bordetella sp.
GCCATTGTGCTGACGGTGGTTCTGGCGTTCGTTTACTACATGGGCCTGATCACCATGACTGGAATGGCGCGGCAGGGGAATCTCACCGTGGGCTGGGCGGTGTGGCTGCCAAACATCCTGTTTGCCGCCGCCGGCCTGGTGATGATCAGCCGCCTGGAACACATGCGCGGCCGCGACTATTTGGCGATCTTCGCGGACCGCTTCCGGCGGCCAGGCGCACCCACCCCGGATGGAGCCAAGGCGCTTCGCGCCCGCAGAGCGCGCAGGCTCGGTTTCCCCCTTCTGCCGCAGCTCGTCGACGGCTATTTGATCAGCAGCTTCCTTTTCTATTTCCTGCTGGCGCTGGCGACGTTCGTGCTGATGACGCACCTGTATACCTTCTTCGAGCTGCTCAGCGACATCATCAAGAACAATATCGCGCTCGAGCGCGTCTGGACCTATCTGTTCTATGTCACGCCGCGCTTCGTCTATGAGATGACCCCGGTCAGCGTGCTCACCAGCGTGCTGGTGGTCTTCGGCATTCTTTCGAAAAACAACGAAGTGACCGCTTTCAAGGCCTGTGGCGTCAGCGTGTACCGGCTTACCATGCCGGTGCTGATCGTCAGTCTGTTGCTGAGCGGCGGCCTGTTCGCCTTCGACCACTACGTCGTGCCCCAGGCCGACCGCCGCCAGGACGCGCTCCGCGCCGAGATCAAAGGCCGTCCCGCCCAGACCTTTCTCAATCCAGACCGGAAGTGGATCTATGGCGAGGACAACCGTGTGTTCTATTACAAGTTCTATGACGCGGACCGGAACGTGATGGTGGACGTGAACGTGTTTGAAATGGAAGCGGACGCCTTCCGTCTCCAGCGCCACATTTACGCCCAGCGCGCGCGCTGGGAGCCGGGGCTCGCCGCCTGGGTCTTTCAAAACGGCTGGAGCCGCGATATGAAAGGCACAGAGTTCGGTCCGCTCATCGACTTCACCAACGCCACCCATGTTTTCTCCGAAATCACGGAGACCCCCGACTACTTCGTCAAGGAGGCCATCCAGTCGCAGCAGATGAATTTCCAGGAGCTGCGCGCCTATATCGCCGATCTCGCTGAGCAGGATTTCGACACCGTCAGCCTGCAAGTGCAGTTCTTCAAGAAATTCTCGGTGCCTTTGTTCGCCTTCATCCTGGCGATGGTATCGGCGCCGTTCGCCTTCTATACGGGCAGCCGCGGCGCGATGGCCGGAGTCGGCGCCAGCATCGCCATCTTCATCGCCTATAAGGCGATCGGCCAGTTGTTCGAAGTGCTCGGCAACCTGAACCAGTTGCCGCCGGCGTGGGCCGCCTGGTCGCCGGACGCGGTATTCTTCCTGGCCGGGACGTATTTCCTGGCGCGGGTGCGCACCTGATCCATGCGCGCCTACAAACTCACGCTCGAATACGACGGGTCCGGCTACTCGGGCTGGCAGGACCAGGCCAACGCCCGCACTGTGCAAGGCGAGCTGAAGGCCGCCGCGCGCGATCTTTTCCAAACCGAATGCGACGTGCAAGGCTCCGGCCGCACCGATGCCGGCGTGCACGCGCTCGGCCAGGTGGCGCACGTCAAAATGCGCACGGCGCCCCGTTTCATAGCGGCGGAAGTCCTGCGTGAGCTTAACAATCGCCTGCCGTCGAGCATCGCCGTAGTCGAATGCACGGAAGTGTCCCCGAAGTTTCATGCCCGACATGACGCCCTCTCGCGCACGTATTTCTATCAGATCTCGACGCGCAAAGCGGCGCTTGCGAAGCGCTACGTGTGGTGGATCAAGCAGCCGCTCGATCTTGCGCGCATGCAGCGGGCCGCGGCCCTGATTCCCGGCCGTCACGACTTTGCTGCGTTCTGCGCCCCTGATCCGTCCAAGCACTCCGAATCGACGATCGTCGTGGTCGAGTCTGCCGAAGTCGGCCAGGACGGCCACATGATCATCTTCCGCATCGAGGCCTCGCACTTTCTGTGGAAAATGGTCCGGCGGCTCACCGGAGCGCTGGTCAGGATCGGGCTCGGCGAGCTGACGGTTGAACAATTCGGCGGATTGCTTACCGGAGAGCCGGATCCGACGCTGGACATCGCGGCGTGGACCGCTCCCGCCTCGGGTTTGTTTCTGGAAAGCGTCCGGTATGCCGGCCCCGATTGATCCTGGAACCCGGTAGCGGCCTCAGCGGCAGCTCCGCTGCCGAATCGATCCATCCAACAGCGAGAGCCCGGAGTTCACCGGGCGAGTGATCGCGGCGCTCAGCCCTGATCCCCAGCTCCTGGGACAGTCCGGCCGAGCTCTGATTGCTGCGCAACGCGCGCGGGACTTCCATCTGCGTGACGTGGATGTCGAGCAGCCCGCGCCGCTGACGCCGGCATCGGTGTGATCAACGGAAGAGGCGCGGCGCAAAATCGGCCAGGTAATCCCGCCAGTTGCGCCACACGTGCGCTTCCTTGGTCTCAACGAAGGTGTGCTTGATCCCCTTCTGATCGAGCAGCGCGTGGAAGCTCTTGTTAGACTCAAACAGCGTGTCCTCCACGCCGCAGTAAATGTAGAACAGTTTGAGCTTCCGGTTGGCCGCAGCCACGTCGGCGAACGCCGGAGCATGATCCTGCTCGGCCTGCGCCATTCGGATCACCGGGGAGAAGGCTCCGATCGCGTGGAAGGTATCCAGGTGGTTCAGCCCGATCTGGAGCGTCTGGTTGCCGCCCATCGACAGGCCCGCGATCGCGCGGTGGTCGGCGTCGGCGATCAGGCGGTAATTCTTTTCGGCGAAGGGAACCACGTCGGCCACAACGTCGTTCGGAAACATGACGGCTCCGTCGGCGCCCGGCGGCGGCGCGAACGGATCCAGCGTCGGCGACGTCCCAGCGCGGCCGTACGGCATCACCACGACCATCGGTTTCGCCTTGCCCTGCGCGATCAGATTGTCGAGGATGATGTTGGCCCGGCCGGCGGTTACCCAGCTCGACTCATTGCCCCCCGCGCCGTGCATCAGATATAGCGCCGGATAGCGCTGGTTGGAAGTCTCGTAGCCGGGCGGCGTGTACACATAGACCATGCGCAGCGCGTTACCGAAGCTTTTCGAGTTGTAGTAATGGATGTGCAGCGTGCCGTGGGGCGCCGGCTGTGGGTCCCACGGCATCGGCGCATCGCCCGGGACTTCGAACAGCGCCGAGCCTGGGTTGCGATCCGCGCTGCCGAGCCACGGATTCGCCGGATCCAGCACGCGCGCTCCGTTGACCGTGAAGTTGTAGTTGTAGATGGCCGGCCGCAGCGGTCCCACGGTGGCGCTCCAGACTCCGTCGGCGTCCCTGGTCATCGGCATGGCATTGCCGAAGTCTCCGGCGACGGTTACCGCGGTAGCATCGGGCGCACGGAGCGTGAACGTCACCGTGCGGTCAGGATTCACTTGAAAGCCCGGCAGTGCGGGAACGGCTTTGCCTTTGGCTGCGGCTTTGCCTTTTCCGGCTGCGGGCGCTTGCGCGGGAGCGGAGGTCGTGAGTAACCCAGCAGCCAAAGCCGCCAGGGCGATCAGCAGTAAAGTGTTGCGCATGGGGTGATTGTAGTGTGAGGGGGCGGGCAGGTCAACTGCATCAGGAGGCTGTGAAGGCAGGCTTGAGCTCCCTTGAGCCCCCAATGATGCAAGCAGCAATACGGGGCATTCCGGCTGCGAGAAAAGTTTTCGCGGAACCACCAAGTCAGTAGTGGGCGGGCATGAGCGCAACAGGTCCGGGGGCGGCGCGACGGCCGTTCGGTTCGCCGCCGCGCTTTACCGCGGGTGGATGAAGCTGGGGCACTGGTTATCCTGCGTGACGAATCCGGTGATGACAGCCGTGCTGTTTTACGGCATCCTCACGCCCGCAGGTGTCTTAATGCGCACGTTCGGAAGGGATCCGCTGAGCCGTGTCCTCGACCCTGCGGCGACCACCTACTGGGTGAGGCGGACCGTGCCGCCCGGCAGCATGACCAACCAGTTCTGAACATGGACATACTCGGCGTATCGGCGTTCTATCATGACAGCGCGGCGGCCTTGGTCCGCGACGGCGAAATCGTCGCCGCGGCGCAGGAAGAACGCTTCACCCGCCGGAAACATGACGCGGGATTTCCGGCCAATGCGATCCAATACTGTCTGGCCGCCGGCGGCGTTACGCTCCGGGATCTGGACTACGTCGTCTTCTACGACAAGCCATTCCTGAAATTCGAGCGGCTGCTTGAAACCTACCTCGCGGCCGCGCCCGGCGGCTTCCGCTCGTTTCAGGCGGCCTTGCCCATCTGGCTCCGCGAAAAACTGTTCCAGAAAGATCTGCTCCGGCGCGGGCTGCGGACTCTTGGCGGTCTGCCGCCCGAAAAATTGCTGTTCACCGAACACCACGTGAGCCACGCCGCCAGCGCCTTTTATCCGTCGCCGTTCGGGGAGGCCCTGGTGCTCACCATGGATGGCGTGGGCGAGTGGGCCACGACTTCGGCCGCGGTCGGGCGAGGCAAGAACCTCGAAGTGATCAAAGAGATTCATTTCCCCCACTCGCTCGGCCTGCTCTATTCGGCTTTCACTTACTACACCGGATTCAAGGTCAACTCCGGCGAGTACAAACTCATGGGACTTGCGCCGTACGGCCAGCCTCGCTATGCGCAGCTCATTCGCGAACACCTCATCGACCTGAAGCCAGACGGCTCCTTCCGCCTGAACCTGGAATACTTCAATTACGTGACGGGTCTCACGATGACCAACGAGCACTTCGACCGGCTGTTCGGCGGTCCGCCGCGCCGCGCCGGGGATCCCCTGACCGAGCGGCATATGGATCTGGCCGCTTCCATCCAGGCCGTGCTCGAAGAAGCGATTCTGCGCATGACGCGCGCGCTGGCCGCCGAGTACGGCATCCCGAACCTGTGCCTGGCGGGCGGCGTCGCGCTCAACTGCGTTGCCAATGGGAAAATCCTGCGCGACGGCCGCTTTCGCGGCCTATGGATCCAGCCGGCTTCAGGCGACGCCGGCGGAGCGGTGGGCGCGGCGCTGGCGGCCTATCATCTCCATGGCGATCAACCCCGCAAGGCTCCCACTCCGGGCGATGGAATGAGCGGCGCCTACCTCGGCCCCGAGTTCAGCCATTACGAAATCCAGCAGCGCCTGGACGCTGCGGGCGCGCATTATCACGTACTGAGCGAGGAGACGCTGTTCGAGGCAACCGTCGACGCACTCGCTGAAGAAAAAGCCGTCGCCTGGTTCCAGGGGCGTATGGAGTTCGGCCCCCGCGCGCTGGGCGCCCGTTCCATTCTCGCCGATCCGCGCAGCCCGCGTATGCAATCGACGTTGAACCTCAGGGTCAAGTTCCGCGAGTCCTTCCGTCCGTTCGCGCCTTCTGTGCTGCGCGAGTACGCGGCCGAATGGTTCGCGCTCGACGTCGAGAGCCCGTATATGCTGCTGGTCGCCGATGTTGCGCTCCAACGCCGCCGCCGGATGACTGCGGAAGAAGAGGCGCTGTTCGGCATCGACAAGCTGAACGTCCCGCGCAGTTCGATCCCGGCCGTAACGCACGTGGATTACTCTGCGCGCGTCCAGACCGTCCGCCCCGATACGAATCCACGTTATTACCGCCTGCTTGACCGCTTCCGCCAGCGCACCGGATGCCCCGTGCTGGTCAACACCAGCTTCAACGTCCGCGGCGAGCCGATCGTCTGCACGCCGGAAGACGCGTTCCGCTGCTTCATGGGCACAAACATCGAGGCACTCGCCATTGGCAATTGCTTCCTGCTCAAGGAAGAACAGCACTCCGGACTAGCCCGCAGTTACGAACACGCCTTCGCTCTCGACTAGTGCTATCATCAGGTGGCTGACGCCGGACCCGGTCCACGCCTGGCTGGCTTCAAGTAGTATAATCTCTATAGGGAATTAGAGTATGGCTACCGCGGACGTCCTTCACGACCAGCAACTGCTTGAACAGGAATACGATACGACGGTTCGCCAAGATATCGAGCTGTTCCGTGCCCAATCGCTCGACTTCCTGGCCGGCAGGCTCACCGCCGAGGAGTTCCGGGCCTTCCGCCTCCGCCGCGGCATTTACAGCCAGCGGCAGGACGGCGTACAGATGATCCGCACGAAGATTCCCGGCGGCCTGCTGACCGCGGACCAGATGCGTCAGTTGGCCGCGGTCGCCGATGCGGTCGGTGGCGGCAAGGGCCACCTGACGACGCGGCAAAACATGCAGTATCACTTCGTAAAACTGCTCCAGGTGCCCGATGCGCTGCACATGCTGGCGGACGTGCGCCTGACCACTCGCGAAGCGTGCTACAACACCGTGCGCAACGTGACGGCGTGCCCTCTTTCCGGCCTGCTGCCCGAGGAACCGTTCGACGTGCAGCCATACGCGCGCCGGCTGGCGCTGGCCTTCCTGCACAAGGATCTCACCGACAACCTGCCGCGCAAATTCAAGATCGCCTTTTCGGGCTGCAAGGAAGACTGCATCGCCTCGGCGATCAACGATGTCGGTTTACGCGCCATCGCGCGCGACGGCGTGAACGGATTCCGCATGACGGTGGGCGGCGGGCTGGGTCCGTTGCCGACAGAATCGAAGGTTCTGCACGAGTTTTTCCCGGCCGACGACGTGGTCCGGCGCGTCGAAGCCGTCATCCGGGTTTTCAACACGCACGGCAACCGCGCCAACAAGAACAAGGCGCGGCTCAAGTTCGTGATGCGCGAGCGGGGTTTTGAATGGCTGCGCGAGGCCATCGCCGAGCAGTACCAGGACATCGTCAACAACGGCGGCATCGCGCTGCCGGATTCGGTGCCGGAGAATTTCGGCGGATTCCGGCCGGTCACCCCGCCGCGCGGCACTGGCGAAAAGCTGCCCATGTTCCAGGCGTCGGCCGCATACAACGAATGGCGCAACACCAACGTTCGCGAGCAGAAACAGCCCGGCTACGCGATCGTCACGGTGGTGATTCCGCAGGGCAACCTGACCAGTAACCAGATGCGCGCACTGGCGGGCCTTTCCGAACAGGCCGGCGAAGGGGCCCTGCGCGTGACCATGGCGCAGAACATCGTGCTGGCCTGGGTTCCGGTGGGCGTGCTGCCGCGCGTCTACGGAGCGCTGAGCGCCGTCGGTCTGGCCAACGACCGCGCCAACGAAATCAGCGACGTGGTGACCTGCCCCGGAGCCTACAGTTGCAACCTGGCGTTGACGAAATCCATGGGGCTGGGCGCCGCACTGGCGGAGACCGTCCGCAAGTATGACGATCCGCTGATTCGCAACCTGCAGATCCGCATCAGCGGCTGCCCGAATTCCTGCGGCCAGCATTGGATCGGGGACATCGGCTTTTACGGTAACTCGCGCAAGATTGACGGGCGTGAGATCCCGTATTATCTGATGCTGATAGGCGGCAACCAGCACGAGTTCGGCATGGCCGTGCAGAGTATTCCGGCGCGCCTGGCTCCGGCGGCAGTGGAGCGGGTGCTGGAGCACTATAAGGCGAACCGGATTGAAGGCGAAAGCTTCCGCGATTACGTGAAGCGGCACAAGGTGGAGACGTTCAAGAAGTTGACGGCCGATCTGGTGAAACCGGCGCAGCTTGCGCCCGAATTGTACAAGGACTGGGGCGACACCGAGGACTTTTCGCTGCAACTCGGCCGCGGCGAATGCGCGGCGTAGCGTTTCGTGCTACGCGGCGAAAGCGCGAAGTTCGCCTTAACTGCGTTTGGAGCTGCGGGCGCTCTGCGTGCGTCCAGCCTCTGCCGCAGCTCCGCTCGCCAGTTGCAGGGCCGGGATGGTGATGGAGGTGTCCACCAGCCGCGCCATATCCTGCACCGGGAGCCCTTCTGCTTCGCGGGCGAAGGTCAGGGCGCCGGAGCCTTTTTCGTAGTCGACACGCACCCAATCCCCGCCGCGCACCTGCTCGGTGGCGATCAGGTTGGACATGGGCTGCACCAGCAGCCGCTCGATGGCGCGCTTGAGGTGCCGCGCGCCGTATTTCAGATCGATGCCTTCGGCCAGCAGGAAATCCTTGCTGGAATCCGACAGCGTGAAGACAAAGGCGCGGTCGATGGAGGCGTTGAAGATGCGCTGCTGCACCAGGTTCAACTCGATATCCAGGATCTTGCGGAGTTCAGCCGCGCCCAGAGGCTGGAAAGTGACGATCTTGTCCAGCCGGTTCATGAATTCCGGTGTGAACTTACGCCGGGCGGCCTCGATGCCGCTGCGCGCGATCTTCGATCCCATCTTCTCGTCGGTGACGCCGGCGGCCGCCTGCTCGCGAACCGCGGCCACACGGAACCCGAGGCGGGGATTCATCAGGGCCGCCATCTCGGAAGCGCCGAGGTTGGACGTCATAAAGATCATGGCGCGTGAAAAATCCACTTTGCGGTTGTCGCCCAGGGTCAGCGTGGCCTTGTCCAGAATTCCGAGCAGCAGGTTCCACAGAGCGTCGGAAGCCTTTTCGATTTCGTCGAACAGGACGAAGCTGAGCTTCATGTCCTCGGTGTGAAACTGGTTCAGCACCTCCTGCGACAGCAGCGGATGTGTTTCGCGATGCCCGAGGTAGCCCGGCGGCGAGCCGATCAGCTTTGCGATTTCATGGCTGTGCTGGAACTCGGCGCAGTCGATCTTGATCACTGCGCGCGGATTCTTCATCAGGATCTCGGCAGTGGCCTCGACAATGCGCGTCTTGCCCGATCCGGTGGGACCCAGGAACAGAAAGTTTCCGATAGGGCGGCCCGGGGGATTGAGCCCTGTTAAATGCATCTGATAAATGTTGACGATCTGCTGGATGGCGTCGTCTTGCCCGACGATCATCCGCCGCAGTCCGCTCTCCAGTTGGGTCGCGTCCCTTCCAGTTTTTCCAGGGTCCAACGGTATGTTGAGCCGTACCATCTTGTCCACCACCTTTCTTCGCGGGAGCGCCATCTGCCTTGGCTCTCCTCTGAACAACGCCGCTGGCACGTCGATTGCCATTCCTTTAGATGCTCCTAGTTGCCCGCGGATTCATGGGCCGCGAAGCCATTCCAAATCTCTCACTTACTCTTCGGCCGCGACGGCCGGATCTCGACCCGGCTCACCAGCGTCCGCGCGGGCATTTTTAGCAGCATTCCCACGACTTCGGCTACATCCTCCGGCCAGATTTTCCAATCTTCCCCGGTAACGGCGCCGCCTCCGAACCCCGTGGCCACGCTGCCCGGCATCACGTAACTGACCCGCACGTTCCGGCTCCTGACGTCCTGCATCATCGCCTCGCTGAAGCCCAGCAATCCGAACTTCGAGGCGTTGTAAGCCGCCCCTCCGGCGAATGCGTGCGCTCCAGCCAGGCTACCTATATTGACGATGAACCCTCCGCCTCGAGTTTCAAACCGTGCCAGCGCCAACCTGCTCGCAAAGAAGCTCCCGTACAGATTGGTCTCAATCGTCCTCTTCCAGTCCTCAATGGATAACTCGCCGGTGGCGGCGAATACGCCCACGCCGGCGTTGTTGACCAGCACATCCAGACCGCCCAGACGGCCGTCGGCGTACCGGAATAACTCCTCTACTTCTCCATGCTTCCTAAGATCGGCAGCTTTGCCACTGACTTTATTGCGCGTTTCCGGGCCAAATCCGGCTAGAGCCTGTTCCACCGATTGCGGCGTCCGGCCTGAGATCACCACGCTTGCGCCCTCCGCCAGTAACATCCCGGCGATCGCCCGCCCAATTCCCCGCGTGCCGCCCGTGACCAGGCAGGCTTTGTTTTGTAAAGATTCCATGGTTTTCAGGATAGTGGAGCAGCGGCCAACACGCGCGCCGGATAAGGTAGGATGGTGAATCTGGGAGGACCGAGCCTCATGAACCTGAAGGTGCTGTTCATGCGGCGCCCGCCTTTCCGCCCGGCCATCAGGACCACGGTGGCCTCTCTGATGCGCGGCAGTGTCGAACCGTTGAGGATGCGCACCACAATCGCCGCAACTTTCCTCACCGCCGTGGCGTGTTCGGCGCCGCCGTCCGCGGCGCCGCGTGTTGACCCGGCAAAGCTGGTGGATCTGACGTATCCTTTCAACCAGCAGACGGTCTACTGGCCCAACGCCAAAGGGTTCCAGCATCGCAAGGACGGCTGGCGGAAGACGGCGGGCGGCTTTTGGTATGCGGCCGGGGGGTTCGCCGCCGACGAACACGGCGGCACGCATCTCGACAGCCCTATCCACTTCGCCGAAGGCAAACAGAGCGTCGACCAGATCCCTGTCGCGAATCTCGCGGGACCGGCCGCCGTGATTGACGTGATGGCCAAGGCGGCCGCGGATCGCGACTACCGCGTCACGCGCGAGGACCTGCTCGCCTGGGAAACCATCAACGGCATGATCGCCGAAGGAGCGATCGCGATTGTCCGCACAGGGTGGGGACAATATTGGCCGGACCGAAAAGAATATCTGGGCACGGATATCCCCGGCGACACTCAGAATCTGCACTTTCCTGGACTCTCCCGCCAGGCGGCGGAGCTATTGGTTGAGCGCGGCGTGGCAGGCGTTGGCATCGATACAGCAAGCCTCGACTATGGCCCGTCCACAGATTTCGTCGTGCACCAGATCTTGAATCGCGCCGGCATTTATGGCTTGGAAAACGTCGCCCACGCCGAGCGGCTGCCCGCCACCGGAGCCACCATCATTGCGCTTCCAATGAACATCGAAAATGGCTCGGGCGCACCGGTGCGCATCGTGGCGCTGATGCCATGAACGGAGCTTCCGTAATCTCGCGCGGTGGCGTGGCTGTGCGCCTGAATGGTGTGCGGCGCGAGTTCGCCGCAGGGCACAAGCCTGACGCAAGGCTCGTGGTCATCTCCGGGATGGATCTCGCGATCGAGGAGGGCGAATTTCTGGCTGTGCTCGGGCCATCCGGCTGCGGCAAGTCGACGCTGCTGCGGATGATCGCGCGCCTGGCCGAGCCCGACGCGGGCAGGATCGAATTTCAACCCGCACAACCCCGCACCGCCTACGTGTTTCAGGACGCGCACCTGCTGCCGTGGCGCAGTGTTCTGGATAACGCCGCGCTTCCCCTGGAACTGATGGGCGTGCCTCGCGGGGAACGCCACGCCCAGGCGCGCGCGGTGCTCGAACAGGTGGGCTTGAGCGAGGCCGAGTCCCGCTACCCGGCGCAGCTTTCCGGCGGCATGCGCATGCGCGTGTCACTGGCGCGCGCCTTGGTGACCGGGCCGCGCCTGTTGCTGATGGATGAGCCGTTCGCCGCCCTGGATGAGATCACGCGCTTTCATTTGGAATCGCAACTGCGCGACCTGTGGCGCGCACGCGGCATGACCGTGATCTTTGTCACGCACTCCATCTCGGAAGCAGCGTTTCTGGCCAACCGCGCGATTGTGCTGGCGCGGCGCGGCGGCGCGATCCGGCTGGATCACCGTCTCGCGCTGCCGCCCGAGCGCCACAACGATCTCCGCTCCGATCCGCGCCTGGGCGCCGAGATGCAGCGCCTGATGGCCGCCATGGAGGAGGAATGATGCGCGGCGGCAATGCGTCGTCAACGTGGTTTCCTCCCTTGATTCCCTTTGTCGCGATCACGGCCGCGGTCGAGGCGATCGTGCGCGCCGGATGGGTGCCGGCCTATCTGGTGCCCGCTCCCAGTTCGGTGTTCGGCGCGATCCTCCAAAGCCGCGTGGAGCTGGCGCAGGCGTTGCTGAAGACCTCCACCGGAGCCCTCGCGGGCTTTGCCTTGAGCACGCTGGCGGGAATCTCGATCGCCGTGGCTCTGTCTTCTTCGCGGGCGGTTCAACGGGCCTTCTATCCCTACGCCGTGTTTTTCCAGACCGTGCCGATCATCGCCATCGCGCCGCTGCTGGTCATCTGGTTCGGCTACGGAATGAAGACCGTGATCGCGTCGGCTTTCGTCGTGTCGATCTTCCCCGTGATCGCCAACACCCTGACAGGGATTCTGTCAACGGATCCGGCGTTGCGCGACCTGTTCCGGCTCTACGGCGCCCCACCCGGCGTGACGCTGTTCAAGCTGCGCTTCCCGGCGGCGCTGCCGCAGATCCTCACCGGATTGCGGGTGGCCTCGGGGCTGGCGGTGATCGGCGCGATTGTCGGCGAATTCATCGGCGGCGAAGGCCTGGGATCCGTGGTGGACGTGGCCCGCACGCAGCAGCGCGTGGACAAAGTCTTCGCCGCGGTGCTGCTGGCTTCCGTGCTGGGACTGGCGCTGTTCGGGCTGATCAACCTGATCAGCGCGATCACACTGCGGCGGTGGCACGCCTCCGAGCAGTAGACCTCACCGCCGCGTGTCCTTGCCCACGATGTGCTCCACGTCCTGGTTGTTCTCGTTGCAGATGTACTCCATCAACTCGGTCCGGGTTTCGAGTGTGGACTTCCCGTGCATCACGAACGGCCGCGTATATGCGCCGGGATCGTCGATGGTCACGTCGTATTCCAAATGCCCCAGGTCGGGCCGCCGGAAACGCTCGATGACGTGCAGTTGCTTGGTGTGCGGGTGCCCGGCGAAATCAAACCAGAACAGTTCGTTGAAGCCGATCGTATCCACCACCAAGGTGTCGCCCTCCCAATGCGCCACCGACTCGCCATACCAGGTCGGATCGGGATCTTCGGTGTGCGGCCGGTCCATGAAGATCTGGCGATAGCTGTGGATGTTCCCCTCGAACAGGAAGTACACGTACTCCGGTGTTTGCAGGATGCGCCACGGATAGGGAGCCTGGCGCGGTACGCCGGTGGGCAGGCAGTGCGCTTCCGGGTCGTCCTTGGACAGGCGCTCGGCGGCGAGCCTGGCGGCCCACTCCTGAATCGGCAGCTTCTCGCCGGGTGCGAGCGCGCTCTCGATGTTGTAAATAAAGTTTCGCTCCGGACTCCACAGACCGCTGAGATCCGGATGCCCGCCGGCCGTCCGCGGCGCGGGGCCTTTGGGAACGGAAGAAGCGCGGGCCTGAGCGCCCTCGATCGCCTGGCCCTGCGAAAACACGGGCAGTGTCCATGCGGTTACCGCCAGTCCGATGATAAAGGCGCGCATCATGTCCCCAGTGTACGCCGGACCGAAGCGCGCCTCATGGCCGGGCGGCGCCGGCTCCCAGCGGGTCGCGGGCGAACACGAACTCCTCCACGGGCCGCCCTCCGATCAGGTGCTCCTGAATAATGCGCTCGGCCACCTCCGGCGTCACCGAGTGATACCAGGTTCCTTCGGGATACACGACGGCGATGGGGCCCCGCTCGCAAATCTTCAGGCAATTGGCCTTGGTGCGGTAGACGCAGCTTTCGCGCGCGCTCCTGGTCAGCCCCAGTTCCGCCAGGCGGCCTTTGAGGTACTCCCAGCTCTGGATGCTCGCCTCGCGCCCGGAGCATTTCGGCTTGCTCTGGTCCGCACACAGAAAAACGTGCCGCGACAGTTTCCCGATGCCCAGTCCTTCGGTGACCTTCGCCAGATGCTGGCGTTCGGATTCAGTCATACGCTTCTCTTGGTTCTCCTTCCGTAAGGATGCGGCGGTTCAGACGCGGCAAGTGGCTCCGTCATTCAGCTAGGCTCCCCTTAAGACCTCAGCGATGTCGCGAACCGGCACCGCTCCCTCGCGGATGACCTTCCATTGGGGTTCGGTGATGTCCACGGTGGTCGCGCCCGTGCCCCGGATGGCGCCCGCGTCGAGCACCAGATCCACGCGGCCGTCCATCACGCCAAAGACTTCAATGCCGCTGGCGCACGTCGGCTGCCCGGAAAGGTTGGCGCTGGAGGCCACCAGGGGCTGACCCAGTTTTTCGAGCAGCGCCTGCGGCACTCTGGACTTCGGCTGGCGCATGGCAAGCCGTCCCGTGTTCCCCGTGACCTTGAGCGGAACCTTCGAGGAAGCTGGAACGATGATGGTCAGGCCGCCTGGCCAAAAGCGCCGGGCGAGCAGGAAGAATCGCGTGGTGATCTCGCGCGCCAGCTGCTCGGCCATCAGGACATCGCTCACGAAAAAAGGCAACGCGCGGTTGGCCTCGCGTCCCTTGGCCTCGAAGATCTGCCCGACGGCATGCAGATTTACGGGATCGCAGACCAGCGCGTAGAGCGTGTCGGTGGGAATCGCGACGATGCCTCCCCGGCGGATCACCTCCGCGGCGCGGTCAATGGCTTGCTCGCAAGGCGCTTCCGGGCTGATCTCGATCAAGTCGGTGGCCACGTGTCTCTAGTGTAACCGCACTTACCGCCAAGCCGGGAACGGATTGGACCGGTCCGCCCGGCACGCCTCCAACAGGCCGGCCACGCGGGCGCGGCGGCGCAGCAACTGCTCCAGCAGCCGTTCGAGAGCATTCTGATCCTCCCCGATCCACGTCCGCGGGATGCCGCGCAGGGCCAAGTCCACGACCTGCTCCGGAAAATAGCGGATGCGCTCGAGCCACGGCTCGAAGTCAGCCAGCCCCCGCACGTGCGCATACACGCGCGGGCGGAAATACAGGCCCCGCACGGCGGAATCGCCGAAGCGCCATTGCGGACCCTCGAAGATGAAGCCGTGGTCGATCATCTGCGCTACGAACCCTACGCGCGGTTCGGCATCGGGAGCCTGATAGGCAGGTTCTAACAGCCGCGCGCGGAAGAAGATTGCCTGCCGCGAATCGGCGTTGCCCATCCACTTGTCGAACGCCAGCACGGCGGCGAACTGAGAAAGGTTCTCGACCTCACTCAGCAGCGTGTCGGGGAGGTAATCGAAAACGTTCATCCGCAGCGGATCGCCCGGGAACCGCGAGCCGTAGTGCCAACCCGCCGCGACTTCCTCGCGGCGGTCCCCGAGTTGGATGTAAACCTCGGGGTTGCTCGCCAAAAACCCGGCGGACAGGTTGATGACGGCCGCCTCCGGCGCGGCAATGCCCAGATACCGCAAGAACACCGAAGCGATCCACTCATTCACCAGGATCCGGCGATGCTGCGGATTGTTGAGGAATTTCACCACGTAACTGTGGCCGTCCGCGGCTTCGATCAAGTGCGCCTGCGCGCCGCCGCGCATTTTCCGAATCAGGCGGCGGGCGTCAACGGGCATGCATGTGAATCGAGTACCTTAGAGATTATATGACGGATGACAAGGACTCGAAGCAGAAAGCCGGATCGAAAGAAGAAGTGGCCTTGGAGCTGATGCGCTTCATCGCCACGACCACCGGCGTCGGCAAGACCGGAGGGGTGGCAGGCTTCACGGGCAAAACGCCGAAAAGCCCGGAGGAACAAGTGGATGTGCTGTTGCAACTTTTCGAACGCTGCAGAGCCGCTGTAGAAAAGTAAAGTTTGCGCTGCGTGAACGGGCGGTCCGCGGAAGCCAACCGCGATTATTTCTTGCTCTTCGCTCTCTTGGCTGCTTTTTTCACCGCCCTTTTCGCAGCCGCCTTTTTCACGGCCTTCTTTGCAGCTTTTCGGGGCGCGGTCTTCTTGGCGGCTCTCTTGGCGGCTTTTTTGACCGCCTTCTTGGCGGCTTTCTTCGCGACGGCTTTTTTCGGCCCCGCCCTCCTCGCAGGCGCCGGCGCAGCAGCCTTCACGGCCGGCTTCTTGGCGGGCGCGGGCTCCGCGGCCGGAGCAGCCGGAGCGGGCGCCGCAGAAGGCGGCGGAGCAGGAGCGGGCGGCGAGGGCATCCGCGCAATCACCACTTCTTCTTCCTCTTCTTCATCCACGCTGTAGTCGCCGATATCGTCGTCCAGGTTGAACCCGGGTTCTTCCTCGAATTCGTCCATCCCGTCATCTATGTCGTCATCGAATGCGAAGCGGTATTCGAACATTGTGGTCCCTTCCCCCTGAGGGGTCGCGGCGCAGAGCGGCCTGTTGCTGCGGCGCAACGCCGCCCCTCCGGTGATTGTCAGAACATAGAATATCGCGTTTTGTTCAGAAGGCAAGCACAAAATCGGTCAGGCGCCCGAGGCCCGCGCGGACCCGCCCTTGGAAGCCTTGCCGTTGGAGGCGGAACCCGGCCCTCCAGAACCCGCCTTCGCCTTCGAGGCAGCCGTCGAGTTTTTCTTCGCCGGCGCGGAGGCGCTGGTCTTGGGCTTGGCGGCAGAGTTGGGCTTCGCCTTCGCGGTTGCCTTCTTCGGAGCCGCGTTGACCACCAGCCTGGGCGCATCGGCCGGGTAAGGGACGGGAATCGCTGCGAAAGCCCCTGGCTCCGGCAGTTTCCCGTGATTGACGGCGCTCACTTGGGCCTCGCTGATCTTGTACCGCTTGCCGACCGAAGCCAAAGTATCGCCTTCCTCCACCTTGTGAATCCGCCAGCTCTTCCGTTGCGCCGCCGGAATCACCGCGAAGGCTGCTTCCAACTGCGATAGAGTATCGGGGGGGAGGCGCAGGATGTATCCCGCCGGAGCCGTGGTCTTCAAAAGCGCCGGATTCAAATCCATCACTTCGCTCACCGGGCGATCCACTGCCGCGGCGATCAGCGTCAGGCTGGTCTCGGCCTGAAGTTCATGGCTATCGTACGCCACGGGTGCGTCAAATTCCACCGTCAGGCTGTACGTACCGCGATTCTCGTAGAGGATGGTCATGGCCAGCACCAGCGGGACATAATTCGCCGTGGCCAGGGGCAACGCGCGCAGCCGGCGCAATTCCCAGAAATCGGCGTATCCGGTGCGCATGATCGCGTTATCCACGCAGCCCGGACCGCAGTTGTAGGCTGCCAGAGCTAGGTACCAATCGCCGTAGTGCTCGTACAGCTCGCGCAGATACCGGGCGGCGGCGCGGGTGGCCTTTTCCGGATCGCGCCGGAGGTCCAGAACCGCCGTCTGTGTCAAACCATATTCGAGGCCGGTGACTTTCATGAACTGCCACATCCCGACCGCGCGCTTGTTGGATACCGCCCGGGGATCGAAGCGCGATTCCAGTTGCGCCACGAACAGAAGTTGCTGCGGCAGCCCTTCCTCGGAGAGAATCCGCAGAATCATATCGCGATACCGGCCGGAACGAGCGAAACCGGAGGTAAGCACCCGCCGCCCCCGTTCCGTCAAGAAGTAATGGATGTAGCTGAGAACGGCATCGTTGGCCTCCAGCGGCAATTCGGAGACCGTGGCCTGGATTTGTTCCCGCACGCGCCCGCGCAGACTGGGGTCAACGGGAAATGTCATTTCCAGGATTTTGTCCAGGGAGTCATCGGGCACACTTTCCTCGGAGGCTGCGCGGGCGCCGAGTTGATCCAGATCGTAGTGGTAAATGGCGTCGGCCAGCTCTTCAATGCGGGCCACGATGCGGCGGCGGTCCGTGGGATTTTCCGGCAGTGGATCGGAAGTCAGGAGACCCAGAGCCTGGTCGAAAGCTTCACGCGCCCGCTCGGTCTGCCCTTCCTGAATCGCGCGTTTGCCCGCGGCAAACAGCAGCGTCGAACGCTCCAGCAGTAGGTCCGGGTGATTCGGGCCCGCGATCGCCACAGGACGCGGGGCGGGAAGAGTCTCCGGGAATGCATAGGCGGGGGCCGGCGGCGGATCGGGCATGTTCGCCGGCTCAGGCGCCTCGGCCGGCCTCGGGGGCGGCGGCACGAACGCACGGTAAGGCGCCGCGCGCTGCGTCACGCCGCATCCGGCCAGGACCATTCCGAGCGCGGCGATGGCGGCCAAACGGCCCGCGGAAGCGAGCCGCGCGCTCGTTCGGGCCGCCTCCAGCCTGCGCCGTGGCCCGCAAGCCAGCGGCCTTCTGTCGGGAAGTTGGCCGAACATCGGTACGGGCATCTTAGCAAACTGGCGCCCGGGGCTGGCAACTGCCTTTGGGATTCGTATAATAGGTTCTAGTTACCGCCGATAGAACGGAACAGAGACCGGCCATGAACTTGATCGCCCGAATCCGTCAGCAAAAACTCACCTCCACAGCGCTGGTCCTATTCACGCTTTTCGTGGGCATTTTGATCGGGTTGCTGATCAACTCCTACTCCGGGCCAGCCAATGCACAAGGCGGCGCGCCGGACGCGGCTCCCTTGACCGTTCCGCCGCTGAAGCCCATCGGGAACGAATTCAGCGAACTGGCCAAGCGCGTGGAGCCGAGCGTAGTGAACATCTCCGTGGAAATTCGTTCAGCGGCCCCCTCCCCGCAGACCAAAGGCAAAGGAAAGCGGACTCCCGGTCCGGGTCAGGAGCCCGAAATTCCGGAGTTCTTCCGGCGTTTCTTTGAGGATTCTCCCGAAGGCGAGCTGGGCGCGCAGCCGCCGCCGCGGGGCGCCTCCGGCACCGGCTTCATCGTGGACCGGAACGGTTACATCATCACCAACAACCACGTCGTCGAGGAGGCCACAAAGATCACCGTAAAATTGCATGACGATCCAACCGAGTACCGGGCCCGCATCGTCGGCACGGACTACGAAACCGATCTTGCGGTCCTCAAGATCGACGCGCGCAAGCCGCTGCCGCCGGTGACCATCGCCAACTCGGATTCTGTGCAAGTGGGCGATTGGGCCGTCGCGATCGGATCTCCGTTTGGCCTTGAGGCCACGGTGACCGCCGGCATCATCAGCGCGCTCGGGCGGGCCGAAGTGAGCGACCGCGCCTTCCAGGATTTCATCCAGACCGATGCCGCGATCAATCCCGGCAACAGCGGCGGACCGCTGCTGAACATCCGCGGCGAAGTGATTGGCGTGAACTCGATGATCGCTACGCGCACCGGCGGCTCGGAAGGCGTCGGCTTCGCGTTGCCCATCAACATGGCCGTGCGCGTTTATAATGACGTGATCAAATACGGCCGCGTCAAGCGCGGCTCCGTGGGGATTGGTCTTTCCAACTCCAACAGTCCCGAGACGCTGCTCAAGGCCCTCGGTTTGAGCAACGGAGCGATCGTCGAAACCGTCCGCGAAGACGGCCCCGCGGGCCGGGCGGGATTGAAGCACAAGGACGTTATCCTCGCGATCAACGGAAAACCGGTGAAGAGCAACGAGGACCTGGTGGCCCAGGTAGCGGACCTGCCGGTGGGCCAGACCGCCACGTTCCACATCGACCGCGGCGGCAACAAAATGGATCTGCGGATCAACATCGACGACCGCCAAGAGCTCTACCGGGGAGATGAGAGAATCGTCGGCCGGGCGCGGCCAGTGGTGGCTGTGGAGGAACCGGCCCGAGCTTCGGGCGGGGTGCAGTTTGGCATTTCGTTCCGCGTTTCCCTTACCGATCAGGAACGCGAGATCACGCCGGAGGGCTATGGCCTCGCCGTCACGCGCGTCGAGGAAGGATCCTTCGCCGAAGACATCGGCTTGGAGGTCAATGATATCATCGATTCTGTGAATCGCCAGCCGGTGAGAACGATCGAGGACGTCAGGCGCGTTCAGCAGACACTGAAACCTGGCGACCCCGTCGCCTTCCATGTAATTCAGCAACTCCCAGCCGGCTTGCGTGGCAAAGGCGGGCCCGCCCGGTCGGTTTGGCTGGCCGGCAGGCTACCGGAGTAAGATAAAGAATTCGGAAGTCAGGAGTAAGAATTCAGAGTGTTGCTCCCCCGAAGCGGCATCGTCATTTGCGCGCTGATTTTGGCGCTGGCCACAGGCGCTCCCGCGCAGACTAAGGACACTCCCAAGGCGCCTGCGAAAGCCGCCGCGAAATCCAAGTCCAGCAAGTCCAAGTCCAGCAAGTCGAAGTCCAGTAAGTCGAAGACAGCGAAGGTGAAGGCGCCAGCCCGGCAATTGCACCCCACTCCAGAGCGCTACGCGGAAATCGAACAGGCCCTGCAGGATCGCGGATACCTGCCGCCTCCCGCGGATGGGAAATGGGATAACAATTCTATCGAAGCTCTGAAGCGCTTCCAGAGGGATCAGAGCCTCAAGGACGACGGCAAGCTCGGGGCGCTCACTTTGACAGCGTTAGGGCTGGGACCCAAGCGCGCGCCAGCCACCATCGGGCAACTCAGCCTACCGGCAGCGGATTAATCTCCTTCCGGCCGTCAAACCCGCGGGTTCTTGTGCACTCTACGACTGCTGGACGGGCGCCCTCTTCTTAACGGCGACGACGGTGGAGGCCTTCTTGGCTTGCTTACGCGGATGGACCAGATGCACGGTGCTGGCCTGCGGGCCCTTCTCTCCCATCTCCTCAGCGAACCGGACCGGGGAGCCAATGCGCAGGCGGTTGAAGTGACCATCCACGACGCTGTCGGCATGAAAGTAGACTTCCCGGCCATCCGGTGTGCTGAGAAATCCATATTGCTCCTCGGGAAAGAGCGCGGCCACGGTCGCGACGGCGAGCGGCTCCGCGGGCGTCTTCACTTTGCCCCGGCGCGTGCGCACGTAATCCTGCAAGCGCCGCCGCATTTCGCTGAAAGCGTCCAGCACGGCGCGATGCGGAATTCTGGAGGCACGGGCAACTTCCGCGCTCTTGACCGCTTTGACGGCCTCCTTGCTCTTCAACGTCGCGTGAATGGTGGGAGAGTGTTTCACCACCAGCTCGCCATCCGGGACGCCCAGATCAATGCGCACGTGAAACAGGTTGCCGTGCTTGTGGCGGCCCTGGCGCTCGACGATTACGCGGCAACTGGTGATGCCCCGGTAATAACGTTCCAGTTTGCCAGCCTGTTGGCGCACGTAGTTTTCCAAGTTATCGGGTTGCATGTTACGAAACGTGACTTGCACGGGAAGGATCATATTCGCCTCGTTTGTTATTATCCCCTTGGCACGTAGCGTTCCATTCCGGCTGGAAATGGACGTGCAGGAAGATGAAGCACGATGGCAATGCTGCTTGAAATCGAAGGATTTCCCCCGGGCGGGACCATTCCGGCCGAGTTTACCTGCGCGGGCGCGAACCACTCGCCTGCGGTGCGCTGGTCCGGCGCGCCGCCGGGGACCAAGAGCTTTGCTTTGATCCTGGACGATCCAGACGCGCCTGGAGGAACCTGGAACCACTGGTTGCTTTGGAACATTCCGGGCACGGCGTCCAGCCTTAAGCAGGGCGAGGAGCCCCGCAAGCCAGTCCGCTCCGGCACCAACGACTTCGGCAAGCCCGGCTACGGCGGGCCTTGTCCGCCCAAGGGGCATGGCCCGCACCGATATTTCTTCCGCCTTTTCGCCTTGGATGCGGCGGAGGTTGACGCTCCCGCGGGGGCCCGGCGCGCCCTGCTCGATTGCGCGCTGGCGCCACACATTTTGGCCCGCGCGGAGTACATGGGCCGGTTCGAGCGGAAGTAGCATGGTCAACGAAGAGATCGCGACGATCTTCGAGCGTATGGCTCATGTGCTCGCCTTCAAGCAAGCCGACCGTTTTCGCATCATCGCCTACGAGCGTGCAGCCGCAGCGATCCGCCAGGCCGACGACGTCGCCGTGCTCGACCACGAGGACCGCCTGCGCGACATACCCGGCGTGGGCGAGGATCTCTCCGCAATGATCCGCGAATATCTGCGCACGGGAAAAATTCGCAAATATGAGCAGGAGCGCAAGGGGATTCCGGATGAGCTGATCGATCTGATGAGCGTTCCCGGGCTCGGCCCGAAGACCGTCGCGCTGCTGCGGCAAAAGCTCAAGATTTCCAGCATCGACGAACTGAAGCGCGCCATCGAAGGCGGCCTGCTGCGGAAGCTGCCCGGCTTCGGCGAGAAGAAGATTCAGAACATCGCCCGCTCCATCGAGCTGTGGGTCGGCGGGCGCGAGCGCATGGCGCTGGGCGTGGCCCTGCCCATCGCCGAGAGTCTTCTCGCGGAGATTCGGAAGGAAACGCTGGTCCAGGACGCGGCTCTGGCAGGCTCGCTGCGCCGGGGCAAGGAAACGATCGGCGATGTGGATGTGCTGATCGTCTCGAACGACAGCGCCCGTGCGCTCATGCGCCTTTCCAAACTCACCCAGGTGAAGCGCGTGCTCGCGCTGGGCGACACCAAGGCCACCTTCCTGATCGAAGGGCCCGTGCAGGTGGATGTGCGCGCGGTCGAGAAGGCCAGTTACGGCGCGGCGCTTCTGTACTTCACCGGCTCGAAGGACCACAATGTGCGGCTGCGTTCGATGGCCAAGGATCGCGGCTGGAAGATCAACGAATACGGCGTCTTCGAAGACTCGAAACGTCTGGGCGGCGCAACGGAGGCGGAAGTGTACCGCCTGCTGGATCTGCCCTTCATCCCGCCAGAGCTGCGCGAGGATCGCGGCGAAATCGAGGCGGCGCGGCGCGGCAAGCTCCCCAAACTGATTGCGCCCGGAGACCTGCGGGGCGATCTTCACGTCCACACCGACTACTCCGACGGGCGCGACAGCATCGAGCAGATGGTGGAGCACGCGGCGAAACTCGGCTATGAATACGTCGCGCTGACCGATCACTCACCCGCGGCAAGAATCGCGCGCGGATTGGAAACGGACCGTCTGGAACAGAAGATCGAAGAAGTGGAGCGTCTGCGCAAGGAGCGGCGCGGGCGCAAGCCCGAGATCCTGATGGGCGCCGAGGTGGACATCCT
>CAZTKA010000053.1:0-22156 GCA_964614015.1 uncultured Bordetella sp.
CCGTCACGGTGATCGACATCTACCGGCGCTACATGGTCCGCGCGGGCGACGACCATCATTACCTGACCGCCTCGCGCGCGGCGACCGTGTTCTGGGCCCTCTACGCCATGGGCTTCGCCAGCTTCGCCACGGGATTCGGAGCGCTGATCGAAGCGGTCAACTACGTCGGCTCTCTGTTCTATGGAGGGATGCTCGGCGTTTTCGTGCTCGCGTTCTTCGTCAAGCGCTGCACGGCGGTGGGGGCGTTTGCGGGCGTGCTCGCGGGCGAAGCAGCCATCTTGACCACTGCCCAATTCACGTCCGCGTTCCTGTGGTACAACGTGATCGGCTGCCTGGTCGTGGTGGCGGTGGGTTTCGCAGTATCCGTTATTTCAACACCGCGTTCAACGACCCCTGGCGGTACCCCTCCAGGTCCAGCGTCACGTAGTGGAACCCCAGCGGCTTGAACGCCGCGATGAAAGCCCGCGCCATCGCGGGACTCAACGCGCGCTCCAGTTCCTCCCGCGCGATTTCGATCCGCACCAGCTCGCCGTG
Source organism: uncultured Bordetella sp. (assembly GCA_964614015.1). Classification (GTDB taxonomy): domain Bacteria; phylum Acidobacteriota; class Terriglobia; order Bryobacterales; family Bryobacteraceae; genus Palsa-187. Next base: position 535 of record CAZTKA010000053.1, read on the forward strand.
ATACCGCACCCGGAACTGCCGGAAGCCGAGCGCGCGAATCGCCTCTTCCCCGCGCTCCACCGTCTTGACATTCTGAATCGTCACCGGCGTTCCATACGGAATCCGCGAGCTCAGGCACGCCGAGGCAGGCCGGTCCCACGTCTTCAATCCCGCCTGGCGCGAAAGCGCGCGAATATCGGCTTTCCTCAGCCCCGCCTCGACCATCGGAGCCTTCACCTCATGCAGCTTCGCGGCACGCTGGCCAGGCCGGTAATCGTCCAGATCGTCCACGTTCACCCCATAGACCACATGGGCGAAGCCCCGCCTGCGCGCGACCCGCTCCAGTTGCGTAAACAACTCGTCCTTGCAATAAAAGCACCGGTCGGGACTGTTGTTCACGTAGTCCGGATTCTCAAACTCGCGCGTCTCGATCGTTTCATGCCGGAAGGCGTGCGCGCGGGCGAACTCGGCGGCATGGCGTTTATCCGATTCGGCCAGCGATGCGGAATCCGCGGTGACCGCAAGCGCGTTCGCGCCGAGCGCCTGGTGCGCCGCCCACGCCAGGTATGCCGAATCCGCGCCGCCGGAATAGGCGACGATCACGCTGCCAAGCGCGCGGAGATTTTCGAACAACGCCTCCTGCTTGGCGTTCAGCTCTGAGTTAGCGCGCCTCGAAGTCGCCGCCGGGGTCATATCTAGAGTATAGAGGGACCGCATCCGGAGCCGTCACGATGCGCTGCAGCTCGCTTGCGTCCAGCCACAGCCGCACGCAGGACGTGCAACTGTCGATGTGCACGTTTCCGGGCCCTCCGTACGGATAGGCCTCCATTTCCTGCTGGCACAGCGGGCAGGCCAGCCCGCGATTCGCGTCCAGCGGATTGCGGCGCGACAGGTACAGCGCGGGCCGTTCCCGCATCGCGCGGAGATGCTCGACCAGGGGAAAAAAGCGGTCCATCGCCACCAGCATGCCCCGGCAGCCCTGGCAATAGAGCAGCTCTTCCCCCTCGATCAAGCCCTCAGCCAGCGTCCGCCCCTTGCACACCGGGCACGGGTGATTGGTTTCCCCCGTGATCCGCACGCCGTCTTCGCCCATCGGGGGCACGGCTTCCGTGCGGCAGTAATCGCACACCATCAAACCCTTGCCGCGATCCAGGCGCATCGGGGCGCCGCAGTTGACACACGTCATGAACGAAGTATCGGCTCTTTCAGGCGGGGAGGTTAGAGCCCACTGCGGGGATCAATTCGCGCAAAGCCGCTTCCGGGGATTCTTTTTTACAGCGGCAGCTCGCTCTGGGCGTTGTCTTCGGTCTCGGTGTCCGGGATCAGGCTGGCCGCCGCCACCTGATCGCCTTCCTCCACGTTCACCAGCCGCACGCCTTGCGTGGAGCGCCCCGCCTGCCGGATCTCGCCCGCTGAGATGCGGATGATCTGGCCCTGCTTGGTGATGATCATCAGCTCGGAGTCTTCCTTCACCGACAAGATCCCGACCACCTTGCCGATCTTCGGCGTCGTCTTCATGTTGATCACGCCCTTGCGGCCGCGCGCCGTCAGCCGGTAATCCTTGAGCGGCGTCCGCTTGCCGAAACCGTTTTCGGAGATCGACAGAATCAGCGCGTCTTCGTCCACCACTTCGACGCCCACCACGTAATCGCCCTCTTCGAGCTCCATCCCGCGCACGCCGCGCGCCGGACGGCCCATCGGACGCACATCGGTTTCATTGAAGCGGCAGGCCATGCCTTCGTGCGAGCCGATGAAGATGAAATCGTCACCGCTGGTCAGCCGCGCCGCCAGCAATTCGTCGCCTTCGTCCAGGCCCACGGCGATAATGCCCCGCGACATCGGATTGTCGAACTCGGTCAGCTCGCACTTCTTGATCACGCCCTGCTTGGTCACCATCACGACGTACTTGCCTGCGGCGAACTCCTTCACCGGCAGGAACGCCGAGACGCTTTCATCGGGCTGCAAATGGATGAGACTCGCGATGTGCTTGCCTCTGCCGGCCGTGCCCGCGTCCGGGATGTTGTAGATTTTCAGCCAGTACAGGCGCCCCTTGTTGGTGAAGACCAGCAGGTAGGCGTGCGTCGAAGCGATAATCAGGTGCTCCACCACGTCCTCGGCGCGCGTCGACATGCCGATGCGGCCCTTGCCCCCCCGCGACTGGCGCCGGTAGGTATCCACCGGAGTGCGCTTCAAGTACCCGCCGCGCGAAACCGTCACAGCGACGTCTTCCACCTGCACCAGATCTTCCAGCGTGATCTCTCCGGTGTCCTCGACGATCTGCGTGCGGCGCTCGTCGCCGTACTCCTTCTGGACCTCCTTCAGTTCCTCGACGATCAGTTTCCGCAGAACCTTCTCCGAGCCAAGGATTTCCACATACTCGGCGATCTTGTTCTGCAATTCCGCGAGCTCGTCGAGGATCTTCTGCTGCTCCATGCCCGTCAAGCGCTGGAGCTGCAATTCGATGATCGCCTGCGCCTGCCGCTCGGTAAAGCGGGGGCCCCGCGGGTCTGCATCCACCAGCTGGGCGTAGGCCTTCGCCTCGGCCGGCGTGAGGAACTCCATCAGCGCGTCGCGCGCCTCTTTCGGAGTCTTGGCCGCGCGGATCAGCGCAATCACCGGATCCAGATTCTGCAAGGCGCGCTGGAACCCGAGCAGGATATGCTCGCGCTCGCGGGCCTTGCGCAGCAGGTAATCCGTGCGGCGGCGCACCACGTCGATGCGGTGCTCGATGAAGCGTTTCAGCGCGTCGGCCAGGCCTAGCTCGCGCGGCTGTCCGTTGACGATGGCCAGCAGGATCACGCCGAAGTTCACCTGGAGCTGCGTGTGCTTGTACAGGTTGTTCAGAATGACTTCGGCCTGCTCGCCGCGCTTCAGCTCGATCACGATGCGCATGCCGTCGCGGTCGCTTTCATCGCGGATTTCCGAAATGCCCTCGATTTTTTTTTCGTTGACCAGGGCGGCGGCGTGCTCGATCAGCCGGGCCTTATTCACCTGGTAAGGAATCTCGGTGACCACGATGGCCTGGCGGTCCTTGCCGATGTCCTCGGTGGCCGCCTTGGCGCGCAGCTTCAGCGATCCGCGGCCCTTGCTGAAGTATTCCTGAATCCCCTCCCGGCCCAGGATCAAGCCGCCGGTCGGGAAATCAGGGCCTTGCACGATTTCGGCGATCTTTGCCAACGGCGCCGCCGGATTCTGCACCAGCGCGATGCAGGCGTTTACGATTTCGGTCAAATTGTGCGGCGGAATTTTCGACGCCATGCCCACCGCGATGCCTTCGCTGCCGTTGATCAGCAGGTTCGGTACGCGCGTGGGCAGCACCTCGGGCTCGGATTCGGTCTCGTCGTAGTTCGGCCGGAAATCGACGGTTTCCTTGTCGATGTCGTCCAGCAGCGCCGCCGCAATCCGCGACAGCCGCGCTTCCGTGTACCGCATGGCCGCGGGCGGATCGCCGTCCACCGAGCCGAAATTCCCCTGCCCGTCCACCAGCGGGTAACGCAGCGAAAACGGCTGCGCCATGCGCACCAAAGCATCGTAAATCGCGGTGTCGCCGTGCGGATGCAGCTTGCCCATCACGTCGCCCACGATACGCGCCGATTTCTTGGTGGGGCGGTTAAAGTGCAGCCCCATCTCGTGCATCATGTACAGCGTGCGGCGGTGCACCGGCTTCAGGCCGTCCCGCACGTCCGGCAGCGCCCGGCCCACGATCACGCTCATCGCGTAATCCAGGTACGAGCGTTTCATCTCATCTTCGATGTTGATCGGGATGAGATTCCTGTTGCCGCCGTCGCCTCCGAGCGGCATCTGGCCGCCGGGAGGAGTCTGTGGAGTGCCCGCGTTGGGCGTGTCAGCCAAAGGTTATCGCTCCTTCGAAATCCGGGCTGCGACTGGGCGCCTCTGAACCAGCAAAGCGCTGTTTCGCCGTGCCGCGCGGCCGGGGGATCGTGCCGCTTAAGCCTTTATTTTAGCAGGTTTCAAAGCAAAAACCCTCGCGGCCGAGGCCCGCCCGTGATACCCTGAGATTTCCGTGCCCCCCTCTGAGCCCGCCGAGCCGAACGTTGCTTCAACGGACTCTGTCCGCGCCGCCGCCGCCTTTGCCCGGCTGGTGGAGATCATGGCTCGCCTGCGCTCCCCCGAAGGCTGTCCCTGGGACCGCGAACAAACCTTCGACACCATTAAGCCGTACTTGCTCGAAGAATCTTACGAGGTCATGGACGCCATCGACGCCCGCGACTGGAAGGAACTCCCCGAAGAGCTGGGCGACCTCCTGCTTCAGGTCGTTTTCTTTTCGCAGATGGCGTCGGAAGCCGGGCACTTCAGTGTCACCGATGCTCTCGAGGCGATCAACGCCAAGCTGATTCGCCGCCATCCGCACGTCTTCGCCGGTGGCGACGCGAAAACCGCCGCTGACGTCACGCGCAAATGGGACGAAATCAAGGCCGCCGAAAAGCCCCGCCCCAAGGGCCTGCTCTCGGGCGTCCCGCGCAGCCTCCCCGCCCTCGTCGAGGCCGCGCAAATCTCGCGCCGCGCCGCCGGAGCCGGATTCGATTGGCCCGACCTCGACCAGGTCATCGAAAAAGTGTGCGAAGAACTGACCGAGCTTGAGTCGGCCCGCCAGAGCCAATCCCCGGACGCCATGGAAAGCGAAATCGGCGACTTGCTGTTCACCATCGTCAACGTCGCGCGCTTCCTCCAGGTCGATCCCGAACAGGCCTTGCGCCGCTCCAACGCCAAGTTCCGCGAGCGGTTTGCGCATGTCGAGCGATCGCTCGAATCCCGGGGCAAGACGCTTCAGGATGCAACGCTCGATGAGATGGAAGCCCTGTGGCAAGCGGCCAAACAACAGGAGAAGTCCCAGCGGCCATGAGCGGCTTCCGGGACCTGCTCGGCTCGAATCGCAACTACCGCTACACCTGGTTCGGCCAGCTCGTCAGCGAAATCGGCGACCACTACTACAATATCGCCGAGTTTGCGCTGGCCATGGCGAACACCGGCTCGGGGCTTGTGGTCGCCGGAATCCTGATTTCGCGCGCCCTGCCGATGATGCTGGCCGGGCCGGTTGCGGGCGTCCTGCTGGACCGCATGGACCGGCAGCGCATCATGATCGCGAGCGACCTGGTTCGCGCCGCCATGGCTTTGCTGTTCATCTTCGGGATCCCGCAAGGGCGCACGTGGCTGCTGTATCTGTTGAGCGCCGCTTTGATGTTCGCCTCACCCTTCTTCACCGCCGGCCGCGCGGCGATTCTGCCGGTGATCGCGACGAAGAAGGAACTGCACACGGCGAATTCGCTCACCCAGTTGACGCAGTGGTCCACCGTGATGCTCGGCTCATTGCTCGGCGGCGCCGGGACCGCGGGCTTCGGCTATCAGGCGGCGTTTGTGCTGAACGCAGGGTCGTTTCTGTTCTCCGCCTGGTGCATTTCCCGGTTGCGGCTGGCCTCGCAGGCGAAAGCTCCGTCAACGGCGCTTACCGAAGACCGCGTGATCGCGCCCTGGCGCGACTACACCGCCGGGCTGAAGTACATGCGCGCGACTCCCTTGATCCTGGCCATCGGTCTGGTCAATGTCGGCTGGGCCACCGGAGGCGGCGCGGCGCAGATCCTGTTCAGCCTCTTCGGCGAGATCGTCTTCAACCGCGGCGCCGCGGGCATCGGCGTCATTTGGGGCTGCGCGGGCCTGGGTCTGGTGGCCGGAGCGCTGGTGGCGCACCGCCTCGGTCCGCGCCTTTCGTTTCAGGGTTATAAATACACGATTTCGATCTGCTATGTGATCCACGGAGCCTCCTACGTCGCCTTCAGCCAGGCCCGTGGTTTCGCGTGGGCGCTCGTCCTCATCGCGCTCTCGCGCGCGTCGGTGGCCGTCAGCAGCGTGATGAACACCGGCCAGCTCTTGCGCCATGTCTCGAATAATTATCGCGGCCGCGTTTTTGCCACAATCGAAAGCTGGACCTGGATGACGATGATGGTTTCGATGGCCCTGGCCGGCCTGGCTTCCGAATATGTTTCACCGCGCACCATCGGCACGGTCAGCGGCGTGCTCAGCTCGACCACGGCGGTCTGGTGGAGCTGGGCGAACTGGTCGAAAAAACTGCCCGAGCCGGAAATCACCGGCGTCGAACCCGAGGAGATCGAGGTGCATGGAGACCCGAACCGCTGACGCCCATCCACTCGGAGGCCGTGTCGTCCTCATCACCGGAGCCGCCCGGCGCATCGGCCGCTCCATCGCCCTCCGCCTGGCAAAAGAAGGAGCCCGCGTCGCGCTCCACTACAGCGCATCGGACTTGGCCATTCGCGAAACCGCAGCCGAGTGCGGCGATGCTCCCACCTTCCGCGCCAATCTCGAGCACATCTCCGAAATCGAGCGCCTGTTCGCCGAAATCGAGCGCCGCATGGGACCTGTCTACGGCCTGGTGAACAACGCCGCCCGCTTCACCAAGATCGATCCGCTCGACATCACCGAAACCGATTGGGATCACATCCATTCGGTCAATCTGAAAGCTACCTTTTTCTGCTGCCAGCAGGCCGCGCGCCGCATGCTGGCCTCCGGCGGCGGACGTATCGTGAACATCAGTTCGCTGGGCGCGCTGCGCCCCTGGCCCGAGCACGCGCACTACTGCGCTTCGAAGGCCGGCGTCGTGATGCTCACGCAAGCCCTGGCGCTGGCCTGGGCGCCGAAGATCTCCGTGAATTCGGTGGCTCCGGGCGTAATCCCGTTCGAGAAGACGGATGAGCGCATCCGCCGCTTCATCGCCAGGACCCCCGCGCGCCGCGCCGGAACCGGCGAGGAAGTCGCGGACGCCGTGCTTTTCTTTCTGGCCGCGCCGGAATTCATCACCGGCCAGGTCATCGCCGTCGACGGCGGCCTCAGCTTGCGCTAAGATTCTTGCGCGCTCACTGGGCCAACTGCCGCAGCACATACGGCAAAATGCCGCCGTTACGGTAATACTCGGCCTCCACCGGCGTGTCCACGCGCGCAATTGCCTCGAAGGCTTTCGTCTTCCCATCCTGCGTTGCCGTGACCTTCACGCGGCTCTTGCCGGCCGAATCGACCGCCGCTTTCACGCCCGCAATCGTATACATCTCAAACCCCGTCAGCCCGAGCGATTCCCGGTTCTGCCCCTCCAGAAACTGCAACGGCAGCACGCCCATGCCGACCAGGTTCGACCGGTGGATGCGCTCAAAGCTCTCGGCGATCACGGCGCGCACGCCCAGCAGCAGCACGCCCTTGGCCGCCCAGTCGCGCGAGGACCCGGCGCCGTACTCCTTGCCCGCGATGATCAGCAGCGGCACGCCTTCCTCGCGATACAGCACCGAGGCGCCGTAGATCGACATCAGATCCCCGGAAGGAACGTGCGTGGTCCAGCCGCCTTCGGTTCCCGGAGCCATGAAATTCCGCAGGCGAATATTGGCCAGTGTCCCGCGCATCATCACTTCATGATTGCCCCGCCGCGCGCCGTAGGAGTTGAAGTCCGCGCGCTTGACGCCCTGCGCCAGCAGATACTGCCCCGCCGGACTGTCTTTGGCGATATTGCCCGCCGGCGAAATATGATCCGTCGTCACCGAATCGCCCAGCACGGCCAGGGCGCGCATGTCCGCGAAGTCCTTGACGTGCGCCGCCGGATCCGCCATCTCGTCGAAGTACGGAGGCCGCTTGATGTAGGTCGAATGCGGGTCCCAGGCGTACAGCTCGCCCTCGGGCACGCGGATCGCGTTCCACCGGGCGTCGCCCTTGAAAACCTCGCCGTATTCCTTGGCGAACATCTCGCGCCGCACGGATTTCGCCACCGAGGCGGCCACTTCCTGGTCCGATGGCCAGATGTCGCGCAGGAACACATCCTTGCCGGAGGCATCCTGCCCGAGCGGCTCCTTCGTCAGATCCATGTCCACGCGGCCCGCGATCGCGTAGGCCACCACCAGCGGCGGCGACGCAAGATAATTCGCCTTCACCAGCGGATGCACCCGGCCCTCGAAGTTCCGGTTGCCGCTCAACACCGCCGCCACGGTCAATTTGCCCTCCGTCACCGCGTTGGAAACCTCGTCGGCCAGAGGTCCGCTGTTGCCGATGCAGGTCGTGCAGCCATAGCCCACCAGGTGAAACTTCAACGCCTCCAGCGCCGGCATCACGCCGGCGTCCTCAAGGTAATCCATGACCACTTTCGATCCCGGCGCAAGGCTCGTCTTGACCCACGGCTTGACGGTAAGTCCGCGCTCGACAGCTTTCTTGGCGAGCAAGCCCGCCGCCACCAGCACCGATGGATTCGACGTATTCGTGCAACTCGTAATCGCCGCAATCACCACGCTGCCGTCGTGCAGGCCGTGGCGCGACTTCCGCTCCCCGCCCAGCGCCGCCAGAAAGTTCGCCTTCACGTCCGGCAGATGGATGCGATCCTGCGGGCGCTTCGGCCCTGCCAGCGATGGCGTCACCGTGCCCAGGTCCAGCGACAATGTATCCGAGTATTCCGGATCCGGCGCGCCGTCTTCGCGGAACAAGCCCTGCTCGCGCGCGTACGCCTCGACCAGCTCGACCAGTTCCGCCGGACGGTTGGTCAGCCGCAAGTAATCGAGCGTGGCATGATCGATCGGAAATACACCGGTCGTCGCGCCATACTCGGGAGCCATGTTGGCGATCGTCGCGCGGTCCGCCAGGCTCAGCGAGGCAAGACCGTCGCCGTAATACTCCACGAACTTGCCCACCACTCCCTTCTTGCGCAGCATCTGCGTCACCGTCAGCACCAGATCGGTGGCCGTCGCTCCCTCGGGCAGCTTGCCGGTGAGTTTGAAACCGACCACCTGCGGCAGCAGCATCGTCGCGGGCTGGCCGAGCATGCACGCCTCGGCTTCAATACCGCCCACGCCCCAGCCGACCACCCCCAGCCCGTTGATCATCGTGGTGTGCGAATCGGTGCCGACCACGGTGTCCGGGTACGCCTCGTGGTCCTCATTCACGAACACCACCGGCGCGAGATACTCGAGATTCACCTGGTGCACGATGCCGGTGTCCGGCGGCACGGCGCGAAAATTCCGGAATGCGCTCTGCCCCCAGCGCAGGAACGAATACCGCTCCCGGTTGCGCTGGAATTCGATCAGCGCATTCTGCGTGAAGGCCTCTTTGCTGCCGAAGTGGTCCACCTGCACGGAGTGATCGATCACCAGATCCACGGGAATCAGCGGATTCGCCTTCTTCGGATCCGCGCCCATTTTCGCCAGCGCGTCGCGCATGGCCGCGAGATCCACCACGCAGGGAACTCCAGTGAAATCCTGCAACAGCACGCGCGCCGGCCGGAAGTTAATTTCTTGCGCCGCGGCGGATGTGTCCCACCGGGCGACGTATTCGATGTCGCCGCGCTTCACCGTCAAGCCGTCTTCATGGCGCAGCAGGTTTTCCAGAAGAATCTTGATCGAATAGGGAATGCGCGAAAGCCGCGCGGCGCCGGCCTGCTCGAGCGCCGCCAGGCGATAAATCGAGTAGGTGCGTCCGCCGGCCCGTAATTCACCCGCGGCCCCAAAGGAGTTCAAACTTTTCATGAATTATTTCATTTTAGCTTTCAACAACTTCCCGGACAACCTTGCCCGCGTCCGCGCAAGCCTGTTGTATTGCTGAATCAGGAGTTCGGGCGCTCGACCCCGTAGCCGGGGCCCCATCGGAGAGCCCGGACCGGTCCAGCTTCGGCGAATTGCCGGCATTCTAGATCCTGCCGGCGGGGGCCTGCGTGCGATGGGCGACCGTGGTGGCGATACAACTCAACTCCGTTGCCGGTCCGGACAACACCGGCTGTGAGGGCCCTCAAAAGAAAACAAACACAACGTGATTTGGAGAGCGGGCTCCAGCCTGCGCGGGCTTCAGCCCCGCACTACAGCGCATTATCGGGATACGCCATGCTGCGCCACACGTGTGCCACGGCAGAAGGGTCGTTGCCCAGCCCTTCCTCCGGCTGCTTGAAGTGCCGCCCGATGATGTCCGTGAATTGTTCGAGACGCACCTGCGCGTTCGGATCGAATGAGTACAAGTCATTCACCGTCACCATGCGGGCTTCGAAGTACCACTTGTGCTTCCGCGCCATTTCGTAATCGCGCCGCACATGCGGCAGAGGCACGTAATCTTCGCCGAACAGGCGCCGGTACAGGTCCGGATACTCGTAGCCGTAGTCGGGATCGGGGAAGAATCGCAGCGCCTGATGGTAGCGAATCGCGAAGGCGACCTTCTCCGGCACATACGGCTCGTACATGTGAGCGGCCCAATAGCCGTGATCCACCTTGCAGAACGCCTGGGCCGTGTCGTGCAGCAGACACGCCAGCACGATTTCTTCCGAGAGTCCGTTTTTCATCGCCAGAGCCGCGCTCTGCAGCACGTGATTCGCCGGGGCGAAGCGCCGCTCAAAGAAATCAGCGAGCGCCGGTTTTTCCGGCATCGGCGCAAGCCTGCGCACGTTGGCGCCCCGCCGCGCGGCGACGAACAGGTTGCCCACGCCCATCCGGTACGGACGCGTCTCGATCTTGGCTTCCACTTCCGCCACAGTCGGATAATGCGGGTCCTTCGAAAGCAGAATCTCGTCCAGTTCGCGCGACAGAAATTCCTCCATCGCATCAGCCTTCGCCTCGGAGTCCGCCCCGGGCCGCGCCAGCGCTTCGCCGATCACCGCTTCCGGCGATGCATACCGCCCCGTCTTCATGCGGGCTTCGACGCGCGCGGCCATTTCGGGTGAAAGCATGATCGTCACAGGCGTTCCCCTTTCAGCGCTTCTTGACGGAGATCACGAGCCCCGCGCCGTCGCGGAAGACCACCGTCTCCAGCGCCGGATCTCCGTTCACCGCGCGGACGTAATCGCGCACCATGTCCGCATTGTGCGCCAGAATCAATCCGCCCGGGCGCACCAGCGGCAGCAGCCGCCGCAGATAATCGACGTAGCCTTCCTTGTCCGCATCCACGAACAACAGGTCGATTGGTTCCGTGAGTCGCGCGATCGTCTGGTGCGCGTCGCCTTCGACCACCGTAACCATCTCCTCGACGCCCGCCTTGCGGAAGTGCTCGCGAGCCTGCGCCGCTCTTGTTTGGTCGATTTCAAACGTGGTCAGATGCCCGCCCGTGCCGGCCAGCGCCAGGCACAGCCACAGGCTCGAATATCCGGTCGAAGTGCCGATCTCGACGGCGTTCTTCGCGCCCGCCGTCTCGGCCAGGATGCGAAGCATTTTGCCGTCGGCCACTGGGACATTCAAATACGTTTCCCGCTGGCGGGCCATCTGTTCCAGCACCGCGACGATGTTCTTCTCGGCTTCGTTCTTCGGCAAGGGCAAATCCTCGTCCCGGGCGCGCCGCTGTCCGAGCACCACCAGCGCCGCCAGCACGGTAAGCAACGCGAGCCAAAACACCACGCGTTTCATCCGGCACCTCCCGTCTACATATAGTCTGGCACTCCGATGCCGAGCACGGCGAGCGTCCGCTCCAGTTGCCCCCGATAGTAATCCGTCAGCCACAGCCGGAACGTGCGCTTTTCCGGATCGGGCTCGGTCAGCACCTTGTAGTCGGTGTAGAAGTTACTGAAGGACTGCGCGAGCTGAAACGCATAGCGCGCCACGTGCGCAGGCTCGCCGCTCTGCACAGCCCGCTCGATGGCCCAGTCGGCCTTCGAAGCCGTCAACAAATACTGCCACAAGCTTTCATCCGCGAGTTGCCGCGCCATGGCCTCGCCCGGCAGCGCCGCCTGGAAGTCCGGAAGCGTTTCCCCGCCCTCAACGAGCTTCGCCAGGATCTTGCGCGCGCGCACGGCTGCGTACTGCACATACACGCCCGTCTCGCCGTCGAATGCGAGCGCCTCGCCAAAATCGAACGCGATCACGGAATTGCGCGTGTACTTCAGCATGAAGTAACGCAATGCGCCGGCCGCGATGATCGCGGCCGCGCGGCGGTTGGCTTCCTTTGGTTCCTCGGCGTGCCGCGAGCTCACTTCCTCGAACGCCTTCTCGATCAGCTTGTCGATCAGGTCGTCGGCCTTCACGCCCAGTCCCCTGCGCCCGGAAACCTCCACGTAGGGCCGCTTGCGGTCTTCCTCGGACAGCTCAATGCCCATCTCGATACAGGTGCGCGGCGAGAGCGCCACCATCTCGTAAGAAAAATGCACGCTCGCTTCCGCCTGCTGGTGATAATCGAGCGCGCGCAAGCCGGCCACAACAACGTCCTGCAAGTACGACTGCCGCGAGTCGATCACGTTATACACGCGCGCGCCGCCGCCGAACGGCGGGGCGCCGGCCTGCGGTTCACCGCTCGAGGCCCACACCACGTGGCCATTCGGATAGGTGTGCCATTTGCGGTAGAAAAAATCCTTGCCCAGCAGGCCGAACTTCCACAACTGATAGGCGATGTCCTTGCCGACGTAGGTCACCGTACCGTTGGAACGCACGATGACTTTCGAATCTTCCTCTTCCTGCGAGCCCTCGCGAAACGCCGAGGCGGGCATCACCCAGCAGCCCTTGTTCCTGCCTTCGGTTTCGAAGTAGACCGCCTTCCGGGCCTTCAACAACTCGAACGCCGTCGCCCAGAATTGCAGGTGCAGAATCTCGCTTTCGCGCGGCAGCACGTCGTACTCGATGTCCAGGCGGTACATCGTGGCCAGATGCGCGTGCACGATCGCGTCGCTCACCAGATGCGCCAGTTCGGCCGCCGCGCCGTGTCCGCCCTCAATGGCGTGCAGTGTCTCTTTGCGCCACTCCAGCGCTTCCGGGTGCTCCGCATAGTGCTGCGAAATGCGCGCGTAGAGGTCCCAGCACAGGTAATCGAACCGCACGGCGGGGTCATCGATCAGGGCGCGCACCTGGGCGGGCCCTTGCTTTTCCAAATGCTGGAAGCCAACGACCACGTCGGCCACCTGCACGCCGGTGTTGTCGATGTAATTCTGCACCTCGACGCGCTCGCCGGTGGCGCGCAGCATGCGTACGAACGTGTCGCCCAGAATCGCGTTCCGCAGGTGGCCGATGTGCGCCGCCTTGTTCGGATTGATGTTGGTGTGCTCGACAATCGTCTTGCCGCGATCCGCGGCGGACGGCGGCGCGGCGCCGCGCAGCAGCGCTGCCCCGTAGGCTCCGCGGTCGAAGCGTATGTTGATGTAGCCGTTTCCGGCGATCTCCATCGCCGCCACGCCTTCAATCGCGCCCACGCCCGCGGCCAGTTCCTGCGCGATCGCGCGCGGCGGCTTCTTCCATTGCCGGGCCAGTTGAAACGCCGAGGGCACGGCGATCTCGCCGAAGGAAGAATGTTTGGGTTGCTCGGTCAGCACAGGCGCGCCCACGCGGACGGCGAAGGCCTCCGCGATGCGCTTTTCCAGAATGTGAAACATGAAAATCCAGTATCGCGCGAGCCCGCCGCGGCTTGCACGCTAAGATGAGAGTGTGCCCAAAGTCACCTTCGTCAATTACGACAAGACTGTGGAGTTCGAGTCCGGCAAGCTCCCCTACCAGCATCACGGTAAGCCCGAATCGATTCTGGATGTCGCGCTGTACGCCGGCCTCCATCTCGAACACGCCTGCGGAGGGAGCTGCGCCTGCACGACGTGCCACGTAATTGTCGAGTCCGGCGACGCCAACTTATCGGCGCCGGAAGACGATGAACTCGACCGGCTGGACATGGCCGCGGGCCTGACGCTGCATTCGCGCCTTGGCTGCCAGGCCGTGGTCAAGGGCGACGTCACAGTGAGCATCCCCAGCTGGAGCCGCAACTACGTCCGCGAGGGCGGCGGCTCGACGCTGTAGGCCGGCCTGCCAGGCGGGTCACACACCCGCCGCAGGACACACGCCCGCTCTGCAACCGGGCGAGCCCGTGCATCGAAAGGCCACCTGCATCACCGGAGGCGCGCGGAAGGTCCGCAAACAGAGGGGCCCCGGAGCCGTGTTCTGGGGGCTGGCGGGCGCGCCTACAGAAAATAACGGTCGAACATCGCCCGCGTCTCGCGCCGCACGCGATCGAACTCGGCCAGCGGCACCGGCGTCCAGCGCCGCATCAACTCTTCCAGCATGTCGCGCCGCGCGCCGGGCTTGGGCAAGCGCTCCTCGGCATGCCCGCTGATCACGCGCAGGCCGTGATCGAGGGCGCGGTAAAACGTCGCCGCCTCGCGCAAGAACGCCGCGTCGTCGGCGCTCAGCAGTCCCATGCCTTCGAGCACCGCGATCCGCTCGGGCGTGTTCAGCACGGTATAGAATACGCCCGCGCTTTTCAGGCGCAAATACAGAAGCAGAAAATCGATGTCGTAATAGCCGCCGCGTCCGGCCTTGAGCGGCTGCGACTGCCCGAGCTCGCGTTCCAACCTCGCGCGCATTTCGCGCAAGTCTACGCGCGAGCTGCCGGCCTTTCCATAACGCTCGAAATAGACCTGCTGGAGTCCGTTCAAAAAGGCTTCCGCGTGCGCCAGATCTCCCGCCACGCCCCGCGACTTCAGATACGTGATGCTTTCCCACGCCTCCGCCGCGTGGCGGAAATATTCGATCACCGCTCCCTCGGTCTGCACCAAAGCCCCTGAGCTGCCGTTTGGACGCAGGCGCGTGTCGACGGTGAACAGTGTGCCTTCGCCGGTGTAGGATCCGATCATCCGCACCAGCCGCTCGGCCACACGCGTCCAGAAGCCCAGTTCGCCGGCGTCGGCGTCGGGCAGCACGAACGTGAGATCGGCATCCGAGCCGAGGTCGAATTCCCGCAGGCCGAGCCGTCCCAGCGCGATGACGGACATCTGTTGGCCCGGCGCGTAGGCAGGATCGGACGGCCCATCCGCCTCACGTACTTCTCCGATCGCAATCTCATAGGCACGCCGAATCACCGTTTCCGCAAGTTCGGAAGTGGCCGCCAGCGTATCGAAGACCGGATGCGCGCGGCACACGCTTTCCGCTTCCAGGCGCAGGATGCCGCGGCGGTACCAGCGGCGAAGATCGGCAGGCGTATCGAGGACCGGCGCCGCGCGGATGAATTCGAGGGCCGGCGCCGTGAGATATAGCGCGCCGGCCGGCCGCCGAATCAGTTCCTCGGCGAAGTATGGACTGTGCTCAAACAGATCCAGCGCGGCGGCCATGCATTCCGGATCAGCATCCAGCTTCGCCATCGTGGCCGGATCGCCCGAAAGGCGCTCCAGAAAATGCTCAAAGGCGCTCCGGCCGCGCGCCAGACTTGTGGCCTTGAACGCCGCGGCCAGCGCGGGCGCGCGCTGATCGAGCGTGGGAAGAACGCCCCCGGAAGGCCGTCCTTCCACCGGCCGCGCGTGCACCACGCGTTCGTAAATCGTGAGCACGTTCGCGAAGTGTCCGCGCAGGGTATCCAGCAGCGCTTGCGCGGTTCCGCCGCCCGGCATGCGCCGCGCCACCAGCTCCAGCGCCTCCGGATCGCGCGGCAGAGCGTGCGTCTGGCGGTCCTCGTCGAATTGCAGGCGGTGTTCCAGGTTGCGCAGAAATTGATACGCGGAGGCCAGCCGGCCGTACTCGGCGTCCTTCAGCACGCCCTTGTCGTGCAGGCGCGCCAGAGCAAGCAGCGTGCCGCGGTGCTGCACCCAAGGTTCGGCGCCGCCATGCAGGCGCTGGAGGCACTGAACCAGGAACTCGATATCGCGGATGCCGCCGCGCTCTAACTTGACGTCCACCAGCGCGGCCTCGGCCGGACGAGTCTTGGCGCGCGCGGCGAGCCGTTCGTTCAGGCGCTCGCGCGTGGCCGAAAGCTGTTCGACCGCGGAAAAATCCAGCGTCGTCGTATAAATGCGCGGCTCCACGAACTCCAGCAGAGCGCGGCCGGTCGGCGCGTGGCCCGCCGCCACCCGGGCCTTGATCAACATTTGCAACTCCCAGTCGCGTGCGCGGTGCGCGTAATAATGCATCGCTCCTTCGAGCGAGTGACACACTTCGCCCAGGCTGCCATCGGGACGCAGGCGCAGGTCCACGCGATAGCACAAGCCCTCGGCGGAATAGGCTGAAAGCAAACTCGTCAACTGGTTGGAGGCGCGCTTGAAAAATTCCTTGTTGGCAATCACCGCGGGCCCGGAGGTTTCGCCGTTGGCCGAATACAGGAACATCAGGTCGATGTCGGAGCTGTAATTCAGCTCCTCGCCGCCCATCTTGCCAAGAGCGATGACGGCGAAATGCGCCTCGCCCTCCGGTCCGCGAGGCGCCCCGTGGCGCGCCGCCAATCCGGCATGGATGCGCTCGTAGGCCGCTTGCACAAGCGTGTCGGCCAGGGCCGTCAGTTCGCCCGTGATTTCCGGGAGCGTGCCCAGCCCGAAGATATCGCGGATCAGGATGCGCAGAATCTGGCGGCGGCGGAAGCGCGCCAGCTCGAGCGGCAGAGGAACGCCCGGCGGCAGGTCCGCCAGCAGCAACGCGCGGAACTGCTCCGCCGTGCGTGCGCGTCCGAGATCGCTGCACTGAAGAATCTCCTCCACCCAGGACGGATTCTGCACGACGGCCTGGGAAAGAAACCGGCTGTAGCCGAAAACGCCGATCAAGTAACGCAGCATGGTGGGCGAGGCCGCCACGCGCTCGAACAAAGCGGCGTGCCGGTCGGCGAAACTGCTGAGATATTGCATCGCCTGCTTGGGCGCGGGCGAGGAGGCAAGCAACGCCTCAACGTCCGGTGTGTGCGCGCGCGAAGGAAGCTTCAGCAGCATTCACCCACTAGCGTAATCGCGTCACCGGGACGGATGGTGCCGGGCTGAACAACGGAGGCGTAGAATCCGCTCAAGCCCCAGCGCGGCGAGGCCGGATCATGAGCCTTCACCGCGGCGTCATACACCGCCTTCTGAATCCCCGCTCCGTATGGACTCAGCGTGTCGCACGGCGCGCGAACTTTCGTGATTTCGATCACCACGCCGCCAATGCGGTAGCGCTGGCCGACGCGCACGCTGCGCCGGTCGAGGCCTTGGGTCGTAAGGTTTTCGCCCAGCGCGCCCGGGTAGAGCGGAAATCCGGCAGCCTTCAATTCCTCGATGCCTTCGGAGGTGATCAGCAGCAGCGCCTTGCGCGTTCCACCATGGATGTCGGGGTGAGCATGACCGTCGCCGGCCAGTCCCAGGGGCGTCACGATGCCTTCCATCACGGCACGCTTCGGCACCCCTCCCTGGGAAACGTTGATCTGCATTACGGAGGCAGGCATTCCTGACCTTATTAAAACAAAACGGCGGGCGCGGCCGAAGCCGCCCCGCCGTCATTCCGAATGCTGACTTCTGAGGTCTGGATACTTTCCGTCAGAACTGATTCCACAAATACTGGTTGTACACCTCGTGGTGGAACTGAACTTCCGCGCGCTTCACCAGGGTGCCCAGCAGGCGCGGACAGCGGTCCGCCGATGCTCTCTTCAGCTCCACGTAACGGCTCTTGACCTCCTTGCCGAGAATCTCGGTGGTCCACTCCGACTTTTCGAAGTTGTCGATGGCGTCATAGATGTTGTCGGGCAGGTAGCGCTTGGCCGAACGCAGGTTCGGGATCTTGGCGATGGAGCCTTCCAGTCCGGTCTTGAAGATCGCGTACATGACCATGTAGGGATTGGCATCCGGACCCACCGAGCGGACCTCGATGCGCGCGCTGCGCTCGTTGCCGATCGGAATCCGCACCATCGAACCCCGGTCCACCGCGGAAGCGATGATCTGGTTCGGCGCTTCAAAATGCGGGTCCAGGCGGCGGTAGGCGTTCACGCTGGCGTTGAGTATCAGGCAGATGTCGTTGCCCGCGCTCAGAATGCGGTCCGTGAAGTCCCAGGCGAGCTTGCTGATGTTCTCTTCGCCCTTGGGATCCCAGAACAGATTTTTGCCGTTTTTGGCGATGCTGACGTTGGTGTGCATGCCGCTGCCGTTGACGCCGACGACCGGCTTCGGCAGGAAGCTGGCCGTGAGGCCTACGCTGTGCGCCACTTGGCGGCAGATCAGCTTGTAGAGCTGGATCTGATCGGCGGCGGCGACGACCTCGCCGTAGCCGTAGTTGATCTCGAACTGAGACGGCGCGACCTCGGGGTGATCCTTCTCGTTCTGGAAGCCCATGGCGCGCTGCGCTTCGGCTACGCGGTCGATGAAGGTCCGCAGCGGATCGCCCGGCAGCGAGTGATAATAGCCGCCCTTGTTGACGTATTCGAATTGGCCCGTCTCGGCGAAGCGCCGCTCGGCGTCGATGCCGGCAAACACAAACCCCTCGATTTCGTTGGCCGCGTTCATCGTGTAGCCGTTCTTCTTGTACTGCTGGTTGGCGAAGGCCTTCAAGACGCCGCGCATGTCGCCGAGGTAGGGAGAGCCGTCCTTGTCAATGACCTCGCCGAAGACCATCACCTTGCCGGTGCCGAAATAGTCGGCCGGAGCCCAGTAGAAGGCGTGCCAGTCAATATGCAGGCGCAGGTCGCTCTCGCGCTGCGCGGTGAAGCCGCGAATGGAGGATCCATCAAAAGTCAGGTTGTCCCAGCTCTTCAACAGAAACTTTTTGTCATAGTCCAGCATGTGGAGGCGGCCCTCCAGATCGCTGAACATCACGGTCACGGCCTTAAGCCGCTTTTCATCGGTCAGGTACTTGATCCGTTCCTCGCGAACCTTGTCGGCGGGAACGCGCTTCATGCGCTGTTCCTTGGCGGCCAGGTTTCTCTCTTCCAGTTCGCGATAAGGCATCGCAAGAAAATCGTGCAGACTGTTATTCATGCATCTCCTTCGGGCAAAACTTATGGATTGAGCTTGATGTTCAGAGAGATTCTGGCGCTTTTGCCGGCGCAAGCGGCCGGGCGCGGTTACTCTGAAAACTCGGCTATTAGATAGATTGTGGACCAAACCAGGCCTGTTACGCAATCTCCGGCCGATAGATTGTATTTATGGACTGCATTGAGGAAGCTTTTCCCGGACGGGTTCGGCGTGGTGGGCCCGACAGAACTCGAATCTGTGACCTCTACCGTGTCAAGGTAGCGCTCTAACCAACTGAGCTACGGGCCCGAAAGGTGCGCGAATTTCACTATAACACGCGATGGCGCCGCGAACGCTATGCTGTTAGTTGGCCCTCATTCAACCCTTCCAACCGTATCGCTATACCGCCAAAGCCGGCGATCCGGCCAAACTGGTGACGCAGCCGTACGACAAGATCAGTCCGGCGATGCAGGCCCGGTACCTGGCCGCAAGCCCGTACAACCTGGTCCGCGTCATTTTCGGCGAACGGCGGCAGGGCGACACGGAGTCCGACAACGTGTACACGCGCGCGGCGGGTTATTTCAATGAATGGATCCGCGACGGCATCCTGGCGCAGGACGCCAAGCCGGGCTTTTACGTCTACACGCAGGACTTCCAAGTGCCCGGCATGCCAGAGCGGGCCACGCGCACGGGCTTCATCGGCATCGGCAAAGTGGAAGACTACGCGGCCGGGATCGTGTTCCGGCATGAACAGACGCTCGCCGGACCGAAGAAGGACCGCCTGGAGCTGCTGCGCCATACGCGGGCGCACTTTGGTCACATTTTCATGCTGTACTCCGAGCCCGGACGCGCGATTGACCGGCTGCTTGAAGGTGCGGCGCGGGGAGTTCCCCTGATGGATGTGGCCGATGAGTATCAGGCCCGGCATCGCCTGTGGCCGGTGACGGACGCATCCTTTATCGCGCGGCTGCAGGATCTGATGGCGGACAAGAAGCTGCTGATCGCCGACGGGCATCATCGCTATGAGACCGCGCTGGCCTACCGCAACGAGCATCCGGACGATCCCGCCGCGCAATACGTGATGATGACCTTCATCAACCTGCATTCGCCGGGTCTGAAAATCCTGGCGACGCACCGCGTGCTGCGGAACGTTCCGGGATTCGATGCGGCGGCGCTCCGGGCGGGCGCGCGCAGGCTGTCCTCGGCGGAGGCGCTGAAGCAGGAGTTCGCGCGCAAGGACCCGCTCCAGGTGCGGATTGGCGTGGCCGTGGCCGATGGCATTTATCTGATCCAGCGGGAGCGGCGCGACGGCGAACTGGACGTGCCTGTGCTGCACAGCGAGATCCTCCAGGGCAAGCTCGGCATCCCCGAAGAGGCCGTGCGAAACGAAAGCTACATCACCTACGTTCGCGGCCTGGACGAAGCGGTGGCGGAGGTGGGGGAGAAAGGCGCGCAGGTGGCGTTTTTGCTCGAACCGACGCCGGTCGAGGAAATGGCCCGCATCGCATTCGGCGGCGGCGTGATGCCGCAGAAGTCGACGGATTTTTATCCCAAGCTGCTCGGTGGCGTGACGATTTACAAGTTGTGAGCAGCCCGACCGCACCGGCCCGCTCAGCCCAGTTCCGGCGCCACGGCCCGCAGCAACGCTGTTAACGTACTGGCCACGCGCGCGCCCGTGTGCAAGACCTCTTCATGGGTCAGCTTCTGCGGGAGCACTCCCGCCGCCATGTTCGACACGCACGAAATCCCGAGCACCTTCATTCCCGCGTGTACCGCCGCGATTACCTCCATGATGGTCGACATACCCACCAGGTCGGCGCCGATCGCGCGCAAGTAACGGATCTCGGCGGGCGTTTCGAAGCTCGGGCCAGGAACGCCCGCATAGACTCCTTCGGCCAGCCGGAGTCCCAGTGCTTCACCCGCGGCTTTCGCAATGCGGCGGTACTCGGCCGGGTAGGCTTCGCTCATATCCGGAAAGCGGGGTTCGTCGCTCGAGCCCGTCAGCGGATTCGCGCCCTGCAAGTTGATGTGATCGGAGATCAGCACCAGGTCACCGGGCTTGTAGCTCAGGTTGATCGCTCCAGCGGCGTTGGTGACGATCAGGCCGCGCACGCCGCGGCGCGCCAGCTCGTGCACGCCGTACGCCACCTGCTGCGGCGTGTAGCCTTCGTACAGGTGCACGCGCCCGGAGAGCACGATCACCTCGGCCGCGCCGATGCGTCCCTCCACCAGCGTGCCCGCGTGCCCGGCGACACGCGACGGCGGCCAGCCGGGCAGATCGGCGTAGGGTGTCTCGCGGCGCTGTTCGAGTGAATCGGCGAATGCGCCGAGCCCGCTGCCCAGAATCACGCCGACCTTGCTCATAGCAGCATCCCCGCGATCGCGGCGGTCATGAAATTCGCCAGGGTCCCGGCCCCGACCGCCTTCAAGCCCAGGCGCGCGAGATCGGACTTGCGCGTGGGCGCCAGCGCTCCCAGGCCGCCGACCTGAATCGCGATGGAGGCCAAGTTCGCGAAGCCGCACAGCGCGTAGGTTGCGATGACGAACGATTTCGGCTGGAGCATTTCCTTCACCGGACCCAACTGCGAATACGCCACGAACTCATTCAGGATGAGCCGCGTGCCGAGCAGGTTTCCGATGGTCGCGCAGTCCTCCCAGGCGACGCCCAGCATCCATGCGACCGGCGCGAAGAGGCGGCCCAGGATGGACTGCATGGACAGCTGCGGGTACAGCGCGCCCAGAATTCCGTTCACCAGGGCGATCAGTCCGATAAAGGCGATCAGCATGGCGGCGATGTTCAGGGCCAGGTGCAAACCGTCGGCGGCTCCGCGCGCCGCGGCGTCGACGATGTTGACGCCCGGTTTTTCGATTTCGATTTTCACGCCGCCGCCGGTGGCGGGTGTCTCGGTCTCGGGCATCAGCATTTTCGCGAGCATGAGCGTCGCGGGTGAAGTCATAATCACCGCCGTCAGCATGTGCCGCAGCTCGACGTGTGCGATTAAAACATAGGCCGCCATCACCGCGCCCGAAATATGAGCC
>CAZTKA010000054.1:0-21914 GCA_964614015.1 uncultured Bordetella sp.
GGCGCGCAACGGGAACATGTGGCCGGGGCGGGCGAGATCCTGGGGCTTGGCTTCGGGGCGTATGGCGACGCGAATCGAATGGGCGCGGTCCGCGGCTGAGATCCCCGTGGTGACGCCGTCCACCGCGTCGAAAGACTCGCAGAACGCGGTGCCGAACCGCGACGTGTTCATCGGGGAGACCAGCGGCAGATGAAGCTGGTCGCACTTCTCCGGAGATAAGGCCAGGCAGATCAAGCCGCGCCCGTAGCGCGCCATGAAGTTGATCGCATCGGGCGTGACGAACTGCGCCGCCATGGTCAGGTCGCCTTCGTTTTCGCGGTCCTCATCGTCGACCACCACGAGCATGCGGCCCGCGCGGATTTCGTCCAATGCCTCTGGAATCGTTGCAAACGCCATAGATCTTTGCTTCCAGGATAGCCGAGATGTACTCTGATCTTAATGAATATCGAGAAGATCGAACAGCGGTTTCAACTGATCGAGAAGCGCCTGGCCCGGGCCGAAGAGCGTTCCATACGAGCCGACGCAGAGTGGCAGCGAAAAATGGAGTTGGCCGAAGAGCGCTGGCAAAGGCGCATGGATCTGGCCGAAAGGCGCATGGATCTGGCCGACAAGCGCATGGAACGGTTTGACCGCCGCTTGGAAGCCGCCGATAAACGGATGGACCGTTTTGAGGTTCAGCTCCAGGCCACACGCAGGCTCGTGGAAGGCGGCATGAAGATTGTGATGCGCAATTCGGCTGACATCCGGGCGCTTACGAAACGGATGGACGACTATATCCGCACCATGCGAAACGGCCATGGGCGCAATGGCAACGGGCATCGCGGGCCGCGGCGGCTATCCTGATTATGACGGCTACAGTCCCAGACGCTTGTCCAACTCCGCCGTGATCTGCGGCAGCCGCTCCGGATTTTTCATCAGGTTGCGATAGCCGATGGCGCTCATCTCCTGCTCGAAAATCTCGACCGCGCGCAAGGCGAGTGCGTAAGCGATCGTGGCCTGGTCCGCGCTCAGACCGCCCCAGCCGCTGCCGAGCTTCTCCAGACGGGGCAGCTTCTTTTCCTGGACGAGCTGCTCGATGGTTCGCCGGGCTCCGGGCGACAGCGTCTCGCCGGAAAGCCGTTGTGCGATGCCTTCATGGAGCCATGACGGCCAATCCCCAAGCATCGCCAGGCAAGCATGCGCCGTCTCGTGTGCGAGCACCTGGCGCGTTTGCGCGTCCAGGCCGCCCCGGTCGAAAACCGGAACGCGGATGCGGCCGTCGAACTGGCCGCCGCTCCATTCGGCCGCTCCTGTCGTTTTCATATACGCATCGCGGCTTTGCGCGATGGCGATCACGCGTTCGTCCGTGGTGCAACCCAGAATCGCGGAGATCCGGGCGTATTCCTGATCCACGACCCGAAGCATCTCGCGGGCGGTATCGGCCGAAATCGTGAGGCCCTCGTAGCGCAACAGCACCTTCGTCCCGACGATACGGTTGTTGCTCTGGTCGCCCGTGGTTTCTTGGAGCACCTGTCTATACAGCGCCTCGACTTTCGGATTCGGATACAGCTCCAGCGACCGCTTCCAATACTCGACGGCGCGGCCGGCCTCGTCGGCGCGCCAGGCTGCGGCGCCGGCCAGTGCCAGCAGTTCGGGGTCGCGCCGGATTTTCAGCTCGCCTTCCAGAATCTGTAGGGCGCGGCCGGCTTGTCCGGTTTCCATGAGACGCATGGCCTCCTTGATCTGGGGCGGGGCCGACGCAGATGCCTGCGGTAAAGCGGCCGGCGCGCTAACGGCCTCCCTGACCTGGGAGGCGCTGATTCGTCCCCCCTGCTTTCGGGCGGCGTCGAAGGCAGCGGTGTTGGTCAGGGCCTGCTGCGGCAGGTATCCTTCCAGCGCCCGTCCGCCCAAATTCACCGCCACCTTGTAACAGGGCCCGCCGGAGCCGGAAAGCGAGTATCGGATCGTAACTTCCGTGGCGGCCTCCAGTTGCGCCACCACCGAGGCGCCGGAATCACAGCCATCCCGCAAGACTGCACCGCCATGCTTCACTGCGGCCGCTAAAAAGAGAGTGAGCAGCAATTGCATGCTTCGAGCTTATCCGGATTACGCCGAAAAGACTCTAAGGGGAAGATCGGATCCCAGATGCTGGCTTTGTCTTACGTCTCCGCATGTTGCTGAAACAGCACGAAAAGGGGTAGCCCGCACTAAGGCCCGAGGGCGATTTCGAGCTACGCGGGTGAGAGATTTTTAGGGCTCCTCTTAGGCACAAATGCTGATTTCTCAGAAAACCCGCCGATGTTACTTTTGGGATGGCGACAGGAACTGTCGTTCACCACAAGAGAGGGAGAGGAGAACCTTATACAATGAAGAACATGCTTCTGCAGTTGAAGATTTGGAAGGACCAGCGCGGTCAGGACCTCATCGAGTACGCTCTGATGGCCGGTTTCGTGGCCGTCGCCGCCGGCGCCATCATGCCGAACGTTGCTTCCAGCGTCAGCACGATCTTCTCGAAGATCGGTTCGGTGTTGACCAACGCGGCCAACCAGGGCTAATTCAAACCGAAACTATTCCTCGCGGAAGCATGGCGGGTTCGCCGCCGGCTTCCGCGAATTATTTTTGGCTGCCACCCGCCTGCCTGAGCTCCCGGTACAGCGGGAACATAAACCCCTGCATCAGCGGCTCGCCCGTCTCTGGCAGCGGCCACAACGCGAGAATTTTGCGCGCATCTTCCGGACGCCCCGAGGCAACCAGCGCCCTTGCGTATAGCGTGCGTACCAAACCGTCCGCGGAAGGGGGAGTCCGCAAATAGACTTGCTCTAATCCCGCCAGATCCGCAGGCAGACTGTCCGGACGATTCCATACCTCAATCTGGCGTTGCGCCAGGCCGGATACCGGTCCGGTGACGGCCATCAAACGGGAAATCGCCTGTGCCTGCCTGCCGGTCGCATACTCCCACACGGCCCGCCGCCACACGACAGACAGATCACCATGCTCGCCGCGGTAGCGCAGAAATTTTTCGAATATCTCGTCGGCGCCCGCCAGGTCGCCGCCCAGCCAGCGCGCATAGGCGGCCTTGGACAAGTCCAGTCCGCCGAGCAGATCCGGACCCTTCGCGTGGGCTTGCAGAAAATACTTTTCGGCTTCCTGAAACTGTCCGGCCATGAAAAGGACTTCGCCTTGCGAGTCGAGCGCGTTGGCCTCGTGGCCGGAAGCCTTGGCGTACTCCTCAAATTCCCGCCGCGCACCCGCGAGATCGCCCGTGTAAAACAACGCGTAGCCTAACAAGTTGCGCATGAAGGGATCGGATGGATCGATGCGCAGCGCCTCTCGAAAAAGCTGCGCGGACTCGGTGAAATGCCGGGCGTTCATTTCCTGCTCGGCCAAAGCACGAATGGAGACCACGTCGTTGGGAACCAGGCGCACGAGTTCCGTGAGCGCCTGGGCGCGCGCGGACGCATCGTTGCGGAGGGAGGCCGCGGCTAAAGCGGCCTGCGCGCGATCAATGGGTGAACGCCATTGTGGCCGGGCCAAGGCCCGGTCGGCGATCGTGAGCGCTTGTTCTGGCCGGTTGGCGGCGATCTCCTGCTGCACCCAGGCCAGCCAGGCCGCGCAGAAATCGGGATCCAACGCGACGGCCCGCTCAAAATCCAACTGGCCCCAGGCGGCAACCGCCTCGGCGTTCGTCGTGGAAAAAGCGTGTGCCGCGGCATCCAACTGTTTCGCCAGACGATCGCTGGCCGCGAGCGCATCGCCGTCAACGGTAAGGGTGCGCGTCATCTTATGGCTGGCGGCATCCTCCTCGAGGAAGGTGAACCGCAGCTTGCCGCCGCGGCGCTCGAAATAGCCGTGGACGAAATGCGTGGCTTTCCCGTTATAGGCGTCGCGGACGGTCTCGGCCCGCAGTGGCACAATCCGGCCGGCCCCGGTCAACTGCGCGGAGACGATCGCGGGAACGGCGCGCCGCATCCAGTCCAGCGAGGATTCTCCGGTCAGGTTTTCCAGCGTGAGAAAAGCGATGCGCTCAACAGGCGGGGCGGAACTCCGGCACGCCGCCAAAGCCAGGAGTGCGAAAGCGGTGGGGACCAAGCTGTGCAACCGGCGACTCAGAGGACGCGAGGCTCCGAGGCAAGCAGTTGCTGGAACTCGAGGTTACTCTGGAGCTGCGCGAATTCCGGATCGCTCTTGAACTTGTCGCGCTCCTTGAAGCCGTACTCCAGAGCGAAGCGCACGTTCTGCAGCGCTTGATCGAACATACCCGCCATGGCGAAGGTCTTGGCCAGCGTGTAGTGGAATTTGGCGCGTTCCTCGACGCTGCGTTCCTGAACTTGCAGGCCGCTGGTTCCGCGCCGCTCGAAAATCAACGGGTCCAGCGCGATCGCACGCAGGTAGTATTGGAGTGCTTCACCGTATTTCTTGCGGGCGAAATAGGCGGTTCCGAGATTGGCCAGGATGGATGCCGAATCCGGCGTCAGCGCCAGCGCCTTTTCGTATTGCTTGATCGCGTTGCCATAGGATTTGCGGGCATAGTGGATCGTACCCAGATTGTTGATGGCCTCCGGGTAATGCTTGTCGAGCTTGATGGCGCGCTCGTAGTATTTCTTGGCGTTGTTCAAGTCGCCCAACTGGTGATATGCGATGCCGGTCTTGTTGGCGACAACAGGGTTTGTGTTCGCCTGGGACTTGTAGAAATCGATGGCGTCCAGATACATCTTGCGGGCCATCATGATGTCGCCGCGAACCTCGTCGGTCAGGGCCGGGTTTTGCGCGGCCGCGTCGCGGGGAGAAAGGGGCGGTTTCTCGGAGGCGGCTGCGGAAGGAAGATCGACAGGCGGCTGACCCAGGGGAACTTGAAAGGACAACTGCGCAGCCAGCAGCAGGAAAACAGGGGCAAGCACGATGATCGCGTCCTCCTTTCAACCTTACTGTAGCACTGGAAAGGCCAATCAGCAGCCGCAGGCGGACTCGGCTCCGGGCCGATCAGGCCTTGCGGCGGTCGCGGGCAGCCGTCCATCCGGCTTTGCACATCTCAACGCCCGAAGATCCCCCGAATGCGATCCCACATGCTGCGCTTCGATTCAGGTGGTTTCTCCGCGGCCTGGGCTTGCTTCTCGATGGGGATCACCTTCGCGCTCGGTTTGCCTCGCGCCACGCGAGGCTGCGGAGCGGCGGGAGCTTCTTCGGCGGCCACGGAGGGAGCCTGCACGGGCTCCCATCCGGAAATCAGTGTCGCGCCGCCGCGGTTGTGCAGGTGGCAAGCCTGTAGAGGCTGCGTTCCCGCGATGAATACCTCGGTGCGGATCTTCGGGCAAGCCGACGTGGCGATCTCGCCGGTGTCCGCGTCGATCTCCATCGTGACGACGCCGTCGGCGGGTTCGAATGGATGCACGTTCTTGTACGCGTAATGCGCGTGGGCCCGATTCATGAACTCCGTCCAGATTGGCAGCGCGCTTTGCGCGCCTTCCAGCCGGAAGTCGCGATTGTCGTCGAAGCCGACCCACACCACCGCGATCAGCTTCGAGGTGAAGCCCGCAAACCAGGCGTCGCGCGAGGTCCCGGTCTTGCCGGCCGCGGGCAGCAGGAATCCTCTGCTGCGCGTGCCGGCGCCCGTGCCCGACCGGAGCACTTGCTCCATCATGTTCTGCACCAGGTAGGCCACGCGCGGGTCCAGCGCCGGCTTGCGCTCGAGCTTGGCTTGAAACACCGTCCCGCCCTCCCGCTGGCGGATCGCCTTGATGAAGGTGGGCGGGAGCAGATCACCCTTATTTACAAACACCGTGTAGGCTCCGGCGATTTCCAGTGGAGTGACTTCGTAGGCTCCCAGCGCGACCGAGGGCGTAGGCTTGATGTTGACGTTCAAACCCGCGGCCTGCGCGGTTTCGGCGACCTTGTCATAGCCCACCGTCTCGGCGACCTTCACGGCGGGAATGTTCAAGGACCGGGCCAGCGCATCGCGCAGCGTCACCGGGCCGTAGTCGTAATGGTTGCCATGGTTTTGGGGCTCGTATGGCGGCTGCGTCTCGTCGAAATAAAAGGTGGTCGGCTCATCGACCACTGTGGAGGCCGGCGTCAGAACCTTCGAGCTGGCGGGATCAAGCGCCGTCGCGATGGCCGCCGCGTACACGAAGGGTTTAAACGATGAACCGGGCTGGCGTTTCGCCACGGCGTGATCCAACTGGCTGGCCCCATAGCTGCGGCCGCCCACCAGCGCCTTGACCTCTCCGGTCTCGGCATCCAGCGCGATGAGCGCCGCCTGCGCCAGAGGGAAATCCGCGGTCCCGTACTTCTTGTTCAGCCGCTTCCAGCGCTCGTCCGTTTCCTTGATGCCGATGCGCATCGCCTCGACGGCATCCCGCTGGAGTTGCAGGTCGAGCGTCGTATAGATACGGTAAGAAGACGTCTGCGGATCAAGCGCAGGGAACCTGGTCCGCATCGTATCCGTGACCAGGTCCACGAAATATGGAGCGTCACTGGTTTCGACCGCTTCGCGATTCACTTTCAATTCCGTCGCGATGGCGTCTTCATACTCCTTGCGCGTGATGTAGCCGTTGTCGAGCATCGCCGCCAGAACCGTGTTGCGGCGGCCCACGGCGCGTTCCTTCCGCCGGAAAGGATCGTACGCGCCCGGGCTGCGCGGCAGGCCCGCCAGCAAAGCTGCCTCGGGCAAAGTCACCTGCCGCAGGTCCTTGCCGAAATACACCTGCGCTCCTTGCGCAAAGCCGTGGATCGAGAAGCTGCCTTGATTGCCCAGGTAGATCGAGTTGGCGTAATACTCGAAAATCTGCTCCTTGCTGAGCTTGCGTTCCAGGTGCAACGTGATCAAAGTCTCGGGGATCTTTCGCTTCCAGCCGCGGTCCGGGCCCAACCACAGGGTGCGAGCCAACTGCTGCGTGATGGTGGAGGCGCCTTCCATGCGCCCCTCGACGATGTCGCGGTAGGCCGCCCGGATGATCCCAAACGGATCAAAGCCGGCATGCAGGAAGAAATTCTTGTCTTCGGCTGACAACACCGCGTTCACCATCACCTTCGGAATCTCATCGAAGCGCACGATGCGGCGTTTCTGGCGTTCCTTGTTGAAGAGGTTGCTGATGGGCTCGGGCTCCAGGAGAAACTGCGTCCGCGGAGCATGGTCGTGCAGGGAAATAATCTCGGTGACGCGCCCGTTGGCGATCTTGATGACGCCGCCCTCGGAATCGTAGGCGTCCGGGCCGGGGTTGATCTCGATGCCGTCGCGGCGCAGGCGATACCAGCCTGTACGGCTGCGGTTGGAGTCCTCGGAATACCCGGCGCGCCGCAGGTACGCGGCGATCTCGGCGGATTCAATGTCTTCCCCGACGCTCACCGGACGGGGCGCGGCATACAGGACGCTCAAATCGGAAAATGGACCGCCGTCCAGTTTCCCCTGGATCATGTTGGCGTACTTCAGGTAGTAATAAGTGAAAACGGCGCCGCCCGCCAAGCAGAGCGTCAGCAGGCTGATGACGATCGCCCGCCGCCACGGACTTCGCAGCCAGCGCAGGAACGAAGAGCTCTTGGAGATGCGCAGCTTAAGTGGCATGTGCGCTTCCCGAAATCCACTCCAGCCCCGCCGGGGATCGCAGGGGAAGTAGTGCGCCTACTTCTTGGACTCTTCGAGTGAAAGAAGTTCTTTCCAAATGTCCTCGTGAGGTTGCCAGTCCGGTTCCATATGTCCGGTAATCTGCAACTCTTCTCTCTTGAGAGTACCGTGTCCGTAAGGGCAGATGTACTCGGTGCGGGGCCGGCCCATAAGAAACTGCATGCCCCAGGAACCCGTGGCGATAGGCATGCGCAGCCGCCGGAGGCACGTGCGGCAACGGTAGCGGTGGTCCCAAATAATGGCCCAGACGATCGCCGCGGCAATCCAGAAAAAGAACATCATGGTGAAGGTATAACCCAGGTCGCTGCCGAAAGGCCGGTCGACCACGTGGAACAGAGGCTCGGGGCGGGGCAGACGCTCGACCAGAGCCCAAAACATCAGCCCCATCGCTGCGCCCGCCACGATCAGCTTGGCCGCCAAGGAGCCCCAGTATTTCACGTGCCTCCTTCTCCTCCCTATAAGATGACACATCCCGCCCGCACGGGTTCACCTAATCCCGCACGGATTCACTTAATATAGACGGTCGAAAGCACGCAAACGTTCCATCGGAGGGCAACTTCTGATGCTATAGTCTTGATCGTGCAGCCCTCGACTCCGCGCCTTCTTTCGATTGCGCTCACCTTCATCGCCCTCGCGCGAGTCGTCGCCACCTACGGCATCTTCAACGCCACCGTGGACGAACCCGCGCATATTGCCGCGGGCTTGGAATGGTTGGAACGCGGAACCTACACCTACGAAGTCCAGCATCCGCCGCTGGCACGGGTGGCGGTTGCGTTGGGTCCGTACCTGGCTGGGGTGCGGCTTCCGGCCGGCCCCCGGCCACCGGAGTTCGACAACGGCGTGTTCATCTACGATGAAGGCAACCAGGCGCTGTATTCCGGCGGGCGATATTGGCGCAACCTCGCACTGGCGCGCAGCGGCGTCCTGCCTTTCTTGCTCCTGCTTTGCGCCATCACTTATTGGTGGGGAGCTCGCTACTTGAGCGCGTCCGCGGGGGCAGCCGCGCTATTGCTCCTGATGTGCGCTGCGCCGGTCCTGGGACAGGCGAGCATCGCAACGCTGGACCTCGCTGTCGGTGCCACAACGATCGCCGCGCTCTATTGCTTCCTCCGCTG
Source organism: uncultured Bordetella sp. (assembly GCA_964614015.1). GTDB lineage: Bacteria > Acidobacteriota > Terriglobia > Bryobacterales > Bryobacteraceae > Palsa-187. The sequence continues at coordinate 8,713 of CAZTKA010000054.1, forward strand.
GCTGGAGGAACCCTCGGCGCGGCGCGCCGCCTGGCTCGGCCTCGCCGCCGCCGCGGCGTTTCTTTCGAAATTCTCGACTGTCGGATTCCTGGGCGTCTGCTGTGCGGCCGGCCTGCTGACGTTCGCTTTGGCCGGAAAGCCGCAGCCGCGCCGCTGGGCCGCCTCGGGCGCCGTTTCGATCCTGGTGATGTTTTTCGTGATGTGGGCCGCCTACCGCTTTACGCTCGAACCCCTGGCGGCAGTCTATGGCGAGCACCCGCGCATCGATCGCCTGCTCAATCGCACTCCGTTTCTCAAGCCCGTCTGGGATGCGCTGCTCCTGACGCCGCTGCCGCTCACCGAGGTCATGCTCGGCATCCGCGACGTGGTGCGGCACAACGCAATCGGCCATGATTCTTATTTGCTGGGCGAATTCAGCAACACCGGCTGGTGGTATTTCTTCTTCGTCGCGCTGGCGGTGAAGACGCCGCTGGGAATGCTCGTGCTGGCACTCGCCGGGGCCGCGCTCTCACTGCGCCGCCCGGTTTCCGGGCGGTTTCTCACCGTTCTGTTCCCGCTCGCGATCCTGGCCGTAGCGATGACCTCGCGCATTAACCTCGGCGTGCGGCACATCTTGCCCGTGTTCCCCTTGCTTGCGGTTCTCGGCGGGCATGCCATCATCTGCGCGTTTTCGCGAGGCCCCACGCCGGCCGCCGCCGCGGTTCTCCTCGCGACTGCCTGGACCGCCGCCGACTCCCTGCGTGCGCATCCGGACTACTTCGCGCACTTCAACGAACTCGCGGGCCAGCGCCCGGAACGCATTTTGGCCGAATCCGATCTCGACATCGGCCAAGATTTGCACCGGCTGAGCCTGCGGCTGAAAGAGCTCGGCGCGGATCATGTCTCAATTGGCTACTTTGGCTCCGCGCCCCTTAAGCTGGCTGGACTCCCCGCGTACCGCTTGCTCGGCCGCGACGTTCCGCTGCCAGGCTACATTGCGGTCAGCGTGCGCTTCTTGAACCTGGAGTTCGCGAAAAATGGAAGTTATGCTTGGCTGAAGTCGCGTGAACCGGCGGAAAAAATCGGAGCCTCCATCGCCTTATACGATGTGCGTGAAATTCCATAACGATCTGAATCGCTTTCTGCTTCCCGCCATTCTGTTGCTCGCTGCCATTGCCCGCTTTGCGGCCCTCGATTCGGCGCCGGCTGCGGTTTTCCCCGACGAGGCCAAGAACGGCAACGATGGCCTGTACGCTGTCACCCACGGCGATCTGAAAGTTTTCTATCCTTCCAACACAGGGCGGGAGGGGCTTTTCATCAACCTCGTTGGCGCCTCCGTGTGGGCCCTTGGGAACAACCGTCTGGGCTTGCGTTTTTGGTCCGCGGCCATCGGCACGCTGACGGTCTGGCTCATCTATTGTTTCGCAACCGAGGTCTTCAATCGCACCGTGGGCCTGTGGGCCGCATTTTTCCTTGCCACTAGTTTCTGGCATCTTCTCTTTTCGCGGATCGCTTTCCGCGCCATTCTTGTGCCCGCCCTCCTGCTGGGCGCCTTTTATTGCCTCTTCCGGGCCTGGCGGCAGGAGCGCGCGAAGCTTCGATGGGCGATCCTGGGCGGGTTCGTCCTCGGCCTGGGCTTTTATTCTTACACTTCTTTCCGTTTCGCCCCTCTGATCGTGGCGGGGTTGCTGTTGCTCCGCCGCCGCTGGTGCCTTTCAACAGCGCTCTGGCTGGCTACGGCGTTTGTGACGGCGCTTCCGATCGGGATCTACTTCTTGAATCATCCGGATGATTTCACGAGCCGCGCGCGCCAAGTCGGCATCTGGCGTTTCGACTCTCCCGTGCGGGTGTTCTTTGAGGCCTACGTCAAGTCCGCCGCGATGTTTCACTGGAAAGGCGACTGCCTGCCGCGCCACAATTTGACCTGCGAGCCACAGGTCCCGTTCGTCACCGGGCTGTTGCTGTTGGCTGGAGCACTCATCGCGCTGGCTGGAATCAGGCGTCTGGATTTCCGATACGGCCTGCTCGTCATCTGGACCCTCGTGATGCTCCTTCCGGCCGCGCTTGCCTGGGAGGGCATGCCCCACGCGCTCCGGACCATCGGCGCCATCCCTCCCGTGTTCCTCTTGGTGGCCCTGGGCGCCGACGCCATCTTCCGGCGACTGCACGGGCGTCGCATGCTCAAGGCGGCTTTCCTGACGGTGGTCCTCGCCGTCAGTTTTTTCGAGTACTACCGCTATTTCGGAATTTGGTTGAATCACCCCGCTACGGCCCAATCCATGTTTTTGCCTCTGGCGGAAATCTCGGAATACCTCAATGCCCTGCCGGAGTCCACCGCACGGTTCGTGGTGATGAATGAATTCGGTTCCTTCGATCCTATCGACCCGGATCATCCCGACATGAAGGTTTACACTCCCGCGCAGGTGCTGATCTTTTTGACTCACGGCCATCCCCAGCCGGTCTATCTCCAGATTCACGAGGCCTTCGAAACCACGTTTCCGAAAGGCAGCGTCATCGTGCCGCTCCAGATCGACCCCGGTGTTTTCGAGGGCATCCGCGAGCACGGTTTCAACATCGTCGAAGAGCCGCACGCAAGCTTCGTCGCTGGAATCGTGCAGTAGCCTTGCTTAAGCCTTCCGCCCCGCACACAGATCCTGATCGCCAAAACGCCGCGTCAGGTACCGTACCTCCGAAAACCTCTCGCGCCAGGCAGTCTGGATCCGCGCTGGACTCTGAAACGCGGTTTGGTACCAATCCGGCAGAACGCCTTGGAGCTTGGCGCAGGTGGCGAAAACGAATTCGCCGCGCGCGATTGCGGCGGCGTGTTCGGTCGCCCGCCAAACATGCTCGGAGTAAAACGTCAGCAACAGCCAACCGCCGGGTTTCAACACCCGGTGCAACTCATCGAGCCAGGCCCTCTGCGCCGCCTCATCGATGTGCGTGAACACTGAGATCCCGTAGATCAGGTCGAAGTGATTACCGGGATAGGGCAGCGGCGGCAGGGGCTGGTTCACCAGGAACAAGGCCGGCGAAATGTTGCGCTGGCACCACGCAATCGCCTCGGCGTCCACGTCGCAGCCATGCCACATCACCTCCGGATAGCGTGGTGCCAGCCAGAGCAGCGTTCGTCCGCAGCCGCAGCCCAGGTCGAGCACGGCATGCCCGCCGGCCAGGGGCGCTCCAAGAACGGCAAGCGACTCTTCGAGGTTTTCCGCCGTGCGCCGCCCAACGTCCCGGAAATCGGCGGCGCCCACGTTCTCGCTGACGCGGAAGCGAAGCCGCGCCGGGGGCAGGGAAGCATCGTGGCGATGAACTTGCTCAAGTATGTCCAAGAGGGCGCAGCGGAAGCGCAGTTGCAGCCGGAAGGCCCTGTGATAGAGCGGCCTGAGCAGATGTTTCAAATGGTCCAACACAGCTTGGATGATAGCGAAACGGACCGTAACCCGCCTGCGTCCCACAAGTTTAGAGAGGGGAGAGCCATGAAACGCGCGATGCTGGCTGTGCTGATAGCGGGAACCCTGATTGCCCCCGTCCAGGCTCAGGAGGATGGCGACGCCCCCGAACAAGGCGTGGCTCGCTTGAGCCTCGTAAATGGGGATGTGAACGTCCGGCGCGGCGACTCTGGCGAACTGGTGGCGGCCGAGGTGAACGCGCCTTTGGTGACGCTCGATCACGTGATCACCGGACCCGGCTCGCGCGCCGAAGTCCAGTTTGATTGGGCCAACATGATCCGCCTGGCTCCGGCGACCGAAATTCGCCTGGCCGAACTGGAGGACCGCAGTTATCTGGTGCAGATCGCAAGTGGCACGGCCACTTTCCGCGTGGTGCGCGATTCCAGCGCCCTGGTCGAGATCAGCACGCCCACGGTTTCCGTGCGTCCCGTCGAGAAAGGAACGTATCGCCTGATGGTGCGGCCCGACGGCGCGACCCAAGTGACCGTGCGCGACGGGCGCGCCGAAATCTTCTCGCCCCGCGGCTCCGAGACGCTGCGGGAAGGCAGGACGCTCGAAGCGCGGGGGACGTCCTCCGATCCCGCCTACACGATTTCCTCCGACATCCCGCGCGATGATTGGGACCGTTGGAATGAGAATCGCGACCGCGATTTGGAGCGCAGCGACGCATACCGGTATGTGAGCCGCGATATCTACGGCGCCGATGATCTCTACGGCTACGGCCGCTGGGTTTACGATTCGCCGTATGGCTGGGTGTGGGTGCCGAATGTGGCCACGGGCTGGGCGCCGTATCGTGTGGGCCGGTGGGTGTCGATCCCTTACTACGGCTGGAGCTGGCTGAGCGCGGATCCGTGGGGCTGGGCTCCGTACCATTACGGCTGGTGGTATTCCAGTCCGTGGGGATGGGCCTGGTATCCGGGCCTGATCGGGCCCCGGTATTACTGGCGGCCGGCGATCGTCGGGTTCTTCGGATGGGGTACGGGCAGCGTTAGCATCGGATTCGGAAATTACTGGGGCTTTGGCAACGTGGGCTGGGTGCCTCTGGCTCCGTATGAAGTGTTCCGGCCCTGGTATGGACGCGCCTTCCGCAACACCACAATCGTGAACAACGTCATCGTGAACAACACAAACGTGATGAACGTATACCGCAATGCTCGATTCGTGAACGGACGCAACGCAGTCACCAGTGTGCGCGTGACGGATTTCGGGCGGGGCTTGGTGAACGTAAACAACTTCGTGCAGGCCAGCAACCGCGACTTGAACCGCGCGGGCCAGGTGCGAGGCAGTCTGCCGTTCCAGGCGACGCCGCAAAGCCGGCGCTTCTCGGATCGCGATCCGGCTTTCACGCCAGTGAATGCGCGAACCAACGGGAGCCCGAATTTCGTGACTGGGCCCGACCGCGACTCGCGCGGGAATGTTCAGACAGCTCCGTTTGGGAACAGCCCGGCTCCGGTGACGAACATGCCGGGACCACAGCAGGGCAACCCCGGGCAGTTGAATGCCGCGAATCCCCGTCCGCAGGTCCTCGGCAATGCGGGCGGCGGCTGGCGCCGGTTCGACCCGCAGACGGACGCCACTCCAGGCAATGTACTCCGGCAGAGGGGAAACGGCAGCGTGCAACAGCCGGCGGGTCCTCGTTCGCCCGCCCGTGATCGCGGAGGATTCGTCACGGTGCCGCGCGAGCGGAACAACAGCGGCGGGGCGGCGGACAATCGCGGCAACGCGCCGTTTGTTGGCCCACGCGCAAATCCAGGTGCTGGCCCTCGCCTTCCTGGCGTAAATCCTGACGGCGCTGGCGCCGTTCCGCGTGGCGGCCCAGCGCCCAATCCATCCAATCCGGCTGGGGTGTTTGGACGTCCAGGAGGCGGCTCTCCGGGCGGCCCGGCGGTGAGGATGGGCGGCGGTGGAGCGCCGCGTGTCAACCCCGGTGTCGGGAGTCCAGGCGGCGGAGCTCCGCGGATCAGTCCGGGCGGCGGCAGCGCAGGTCCTCGGGGCGTTGGCGGGGGCATCCGAGGGGCTGGAAGTGGCGGGTCGCATGGTGGCGGCCGAGGCAACTAATAAGCAACATAATAAGTGTTATCGGCAGTATCATGAGAACAGCAATACGAACAGACACATAGCTGACCCCGCGAAGCGCTAGTAGCCGCTGAGCCTCCGCCGCACTTCTTCGGCCACTCGCTCCACTCCGCTGATCCGCAAGACCTCAAACCCCGCCGCCTTGCCCGAAGCGACGCCAGTGTCAGAATCTTCGATAACCAGCGGATTGTTGACGCCAAGCCTGCCTGCCGCCAGCAGATAGGGATCGGGCGCCGGCTTCAGGCGCTGCACGTCGTTCCCACACACAACCAGCTCAAAACATTCCCGAATGCCGGCACGAGCGAGCGGCGGCTCGACCTCTCTCCTGAAACTTGAAGAAACCACTCCAAGTCTATGTTTTCCCGCAAGCTCCTTCACCAAATCGAGAGTCTCCTCGAGAAATGGCGGATTCGCTTCAAGCGCCGTCCGGAATAATTCCTGTTTGCGTTTCACAGCCGTGACCGGGTCCGGCAATCGCAGCCTCTGCGCAATCACCGGGTCCGCAACCCCCACGCATTGCTTCACATAATCATGCCAACTGAATTGAATCCCAAGGGGTTTAAGGACAGCGTTCCAACTCGAATGATGTACCTGCTCAGTGTCGGCAAGAACGCCGTCGAAATCGAACAGCAGAGCGTCCCAGATCAATTCGTCAACCTGAGGCTGGAGACCACGCGGTCAAAGGCGGGCTGCGTTGCGCTCCATTCCGATTCCGGCGCGATGAACACGATGTAGAAGAGGCCGTCAGCATGCGCCAGCGTCAACAGCATGTCGGTCTCCCGCTGCTGGCCCGTGTTGCCCGAATAGGGCGATGCCGATTCAAGCGGCGTAAGAATCGCTCTCTGGCCGGCGACGCGGACATTGCGGCCTTGCCCGGCCTGCCGCATGCTCGGATTTTCCGACCTGAGCTGTTTGAGCAGCGCCGCGGTGTCGCGCTGGAGATTGGTCTTGCCCCCTTCTGGAAAATAGAACGCCGCAATCAGGCCGTAGCCCACCTGGGTCTGCCCGTTTTGATCGGAAACGAGCGTGGACTTCGGCGCGATCGTGACGGCCGAAGAATCCACGTCGCCGAAAACGTCCCAGTTGTCCGGATAATCTAAGGAGAATCCCCTGCCCCGGTGTGTTTTGTAAGTCCCGGAAGGATAGGCCTGCTGCGTGGGCGCCGCGCCGCTTCGGGCCTGCTTTGGCGGGGCCGGAAGATTGGCCGCGATTTGCTTGATCCGCGGCAGATTCTGCGGCTCGCTTTCGCTGTAGGCTTTCTTGGGCAGATAGCGGTTTTGTTCCTCGACGTAGGTCACCCGATTGCCCGGCGTTGGGTGGTCGGAGAGGAAGCTGGCTATACGGCTGGAGTCGCCTTTGCCGCTTTCGAGCTTCTGGAAGAACCGCGCCATTTGCGTAGGATCGTATCCGACCTCGTTCATGATCTGCGCGCCGTTTAAGTCCGCCTCTTTTTCGGCGTCGCGGGAGTAGCGAAGCAGCAAGGAATTCGCGCCCAGGCCGATGCCTAGCTGGCCCAACCGGCTCCACATGCCGCCGTTGCCCATACCCGCGGTGCCGATCATCACCCCGAGCTGAATCATGTTGGCTTTGGACACCTGGCTGGTCCCATGGCGCAAGGCGACGTGCGACATCTCATGCGCCAGGACGCCGGCCAGCTGCGATTCATTATCGAGCGCGGCGAGCAGCCCGGTGTGCACGAACAGGGGGCCGCCGGGAAGCGCGAACGCATTGATGCTCGGGTCGTTGATCACTTCAAAGGTGAAGGGAAACGCCTGCGCCCGCTTCGATTTCGCCAGGCGGTTGCCGACGCGCTGCACATAGCCGGTCAACTCGGCGTTGTTGACCACGGGCATCGTGCGGCGGACTTCGGCCGCGGCTTCCTTGCCGATCTCAATGTCCTGCTGGGGGGAAAAGAGGTTGAGCCGGGAGGGTTTGAAATCCTTGACCTGCGCCACGAGGGCGGCTGCGGCCATGGCGAGGATGAACAGAGCGCGCATTCCCGAAGGGCTCCTTCCTATCATGATTCTTGCACCCCGCGCGGCGTTTCATTGGGCTGGTTGGCAGCCGGCGTGCAGCTATCGGTGGAGCTGATGGACTTCCGGCTTTTCCAGCCCGCGCACCTTGCGATCCTTGCCGCCGTGCCCGCCACGGCGGCGATCCTTTCGTGGGCCGCAAGGCTCGGACCGGGCGCGGCGCTTGCGATCCGTCTGGTGCTTGGCGCACTCCTCGCCGCAAACGAACTCGTCTGGTACAGTTACGTCCTCCGGCAGGGTGGCTTCCATTTCCCCGAGACGCTGCCGCTGCAGCTCTGTGACCTGGCGATCTGGGCTACCGTGGTCGCCGTGTTCACACTGAAACCATTCGTCTTCGAGATCGCCTATTTCGCGGGCCTTGGCGGCAGCGGAATGGCGCTGCTGACTCCGGAGCTGTGGGCGCCGTTGGCCTCATACCCCACCATCCATTTTTTTCTCGCTCATGGGCTTGTTGTCGTCACTGCCTGGGTGCTGGCCTGGAGCAAGCTGGCGCGGCCACGTCCGGCCTGCCTTTGGCGGGTCTTTCTCACGCTCAATGTCTTCGCAGCCGTCGCGGCGCTGTTCAACTGGATCTTCGGAACGAATTACATGTACCTGTCCCGGAAGCCGGAGACGCCTTCGCTGCTGGACTATTTCGGCCCTTGGCCCGCATACATCGTGGCCGAGGAAGCGTTCGCACTTGCGGTGTTCTGGCTGCTGTGGCTGCCGGTGCGGCCGAAGGCATAAACCATGAAAGCTCTCGCACGATATACTTAGTTATGATCAAGGCCACCGAGAAGATCTGGCACAACGGGCGATTGATTGCCTGGGACGACGCCAAGATCCACATCATGGCGCACGTGCTGCATTACGGCAGCAGCGTCTTTGAAGGCATCCGCTGCTATGCCACCCCCGCCGGTCCGGCCGTCTTCCGCGGGCCGGAGCATATGCGCCGCCTGCATGACTCGGCGAAAATCTACCGGATCGAGATTCCCTACTCCATCGACACGCTGGTCGGCGCGATGCATGAGCTCATTCGCGTCAATAAGATGGAATCCTGCTATGTCCGTCCCCTGGTCGTCCGCGGCTATGGTGATCTGGGCGTCATGCCGACCAAGGACACGCCCATTGAAACCTACATCGGCTGCTGGGAGTGGGGCAAGTATCTGGGCGCCGAGGCTCTGGAGCAGGGCGTGGATGTGTGCGTTTCGAGCTGGCGGCGTCTGGCTCCCGACACCATGCCGGCGCTCAGCAAGGCCGGCGCGAATTACATGAACTCGCAGTTGATCCGCATGGAGGCCGCCGCCAACGGGTACTCGGAAGGCATCGGGTTGGACGTTTACGGGTACGTGAGCGAGGGCTCCGGCGAGAACATTTTCGTCATCCGCGACGGCAAGATCCACACGCCGCCGATCGCCGCCAGCGTGCTCCCGGGCATCACCCGCGATTCGGTGCTGCAACTGGCGCGCGACGCCGGCATCCCGGTGATCGAGACAATGATCCCCCGCGAGATGCTGTACATCGCCGACGAAGTGTTCTTCACCGGAACGGCCGCCGAGGTCACGCCGATTCGTTCCATCGATAAGATCAAGATCGGCCCCGGCAGACGAGGGCCCATCACGGAACGGTTGCAGAAGGAATTTTTCGGCATTATCGAAGGAAGATTGCCGGACCGTTATGGATGGCTGGCGCCGGTCGGCCAGCCCGTGGCGTCGCGTTAGAAGCGCGGGAGTTTCATTCCGCGCGGGGACCGAATCTTGCGGCCACCTCCCCCGAGACTGACACACTCAATCCGGTCCCGCGCGAAATTACTTTGTATCTTGTAGCAAGGCCGAGCAGCGCATGGGAAGAGAAAAATTGCGATTTCCAGAAGTTTTTTCTCGTGTGATTCCGTGCGCTTATGAACTCGCTGCTGTGAGTAAACTGTGAAAAAAACAGTGCGGTCATGAGATGTTGCGGGCGCGATGTTTCGACCTCGGAATGGGTGGCTGTTGAAGGCGCCGCCGCGATCCAGAGCGTCGATTCTTTGCTGAGCCGGGCCGAAGAAAATGTCTGGCTCGCACCCGGCTTCATCGACCTCCAGGTCAACGGATTCGCCGGTGTCGACTACAATGCGCCCGCGGCGCCGCACGAGGCGATCGAGCGATCCATCCGCGCTCTGTTCTCGACCGGTGTCACGCGCTTCCTACCCACGGTGATCACCGGATCGCAGGATGCCATGCTGGGAGCGCTGCGCAATCTGGCCCGCGCCCGCGCCCTCGGCGGCCCGATGGTGGCGATGGAAGGATTCCACGTCGAAGGGCCCCACATCTCTCCGGAAGACGGCCCCCGCGGCGCACATCCCAGACAGTGGGTGCGTCCTCCCGACCTGAATGAATACCGGCGCTGGCAGGAGGCCACAGACGGCGCGGTCAAGCTGGTGACGCTCGCGCCGGAATGGCCCGGAGCGCCGCGCTATATCGAACAGCTTGCGCGGGAAGGCGTCGTCGCCAGCATCGGCCACACCCGCGCCACGGCCCAGCAGATCCGCGACGCCGTCAGCGCGGGCGCGGCGCTCTCCACTCACCTCGGCAACGGAGCGGATGCCGTGCTGCCGCGCCATCCCAATTACATCTGGGACCAGCTTGCGGAAGACCGCCTGGCCGCGAGCTTCATCGCCGACGGTCTCCACCTGCCGGATGCGTTCCTGAAATCCGCGCTGCGCGCCAAGGGGATCGAGCGCAGTATCCTGGTCACCGACGCCGTGATGCCGGCGATGTGCCCGCCAGGTCCGTATCGTTTCGGCGAAGTGGAAGTCGACTCGCGTGCAGACGGTCGTGTCGTACTGCGCGGAGGCACACGCCTGGCGGGATCGAACCTGCGCATGGATCAGGCCATCGCTAACGTCATGCGGGTCGCCGGACTGAGCCTGACCGAGGCCGTGGCCATGGCCACGATAAATCCCGCCCGAGTCGGCCGCGTCCGGGGACGGCTGCGCGGCCTGAATCCGGGCGAGCGTGCTGACGTCATTCGCTTCCGCTTCGAGGACGGCCAGTTACGGATTCTCGAAACCTACGTGAGCGGGGAGTCTGTGTTTACCGCACCGCCGATGCAGTAGCCACGCGCACCGCCGAACCCGTCGACATGCTCTCGTAATAGTTGACAAAACGCCGCGGCTCGAAAGCATCGTAGCCCTTGAGATTCTCTGCCCAGCGGTAGGAAACTACCTGGAACATGAAATCGGCCTGGATTTGGAACGGACCTTGCGCGTTGCCCACGGCGATCGAATAACGGACCCTGTCACCGCCGCCGGTGAAGTCGGCGTCCTCCATGGCCGAGCCGTGCGGAGCAATCTCATCGTCGGCGGTCTGTTTGTTGAAGCCCCGCGGCAGCAGACGGTTGTCTTTCTCGTAGCGCAGCGCTTGCAGCAGGCCGGTGGTCGGGCGTCCCGCTGCGTCGGCCATGATGGCTTCATAGATTTGCACCTGATCGGCGGCCGTGATTTCGCTGTAATGCGGCTCGTAGCGCAATGCGTCCATGTCGTTGTCGTTGCCGCGAATCAGGCCGCTCGGCTCCAGCGCTCCGGATTCGAACACAACCGCCCCGTTGCGGTCCTTCACGGTAACGTGCAGCCAGGCGCGGCGCGACGGATACGCCGTCGGAAATTTGTGCCCGCTCAAGTTTTCGACCAAGATTTCCGCTTGCAAACGTCCGTTGTTCAACGCCGTGTTGACGATGAAAACGCGAGCCGTCTGACTCTCCAGATGCGCGATCGTGCGCGTGGCGGCGGCCTCCAGCTCTTGCGCTAAAGCGGCGACCTTCAGCTCCGTCCGGTACTTGCTCAGAATGCGCTGCATGAAGAAATTGCCGCCTATAAAAACGTGCCGGGCCATATCCTCGCGCGGTCCGCCCAGCACGCGCGTGACAGGTGTTTTCTCCTCCACTTTCGGCATGTGGCAGCTCTGGCAGCTTCTGGTTTCCCGGAACTCACTGTGGAACCACTCCTGATACGGCATCTGTTCCGGCAGCGAGCCGATGGCTTCTCCGTTTGGCCCCAAGGCGGTGGTGATCAGCGTGTGACAAGTGGCGCACAACTCCGATTTGCGGATCTGTTCGCCCTCAACGGGCTGCCAGCCGCCGGTGGAACTACGCATGATGGTCCGGTGTCCTTCGTCGATCTTATTGGGGCCGTACACATTCTTCTGACCCTTCGGTTCACGGGTGTTGATCACAAACTGGCCCACCAGGCTCTCGCGCGTGCCGAGCTTCTCGGGTGTGATCTGATGGCACAGGGAACAGGACACGCCATCGGCGGCCAGCCTGTCTTCCGGATCATCCGCATCGAATCTGAGGTGCGCGAATACTTCGCCTTCCCTGCCCTCCGTATGCGCCTGATAGCGGGCCATGGGCATATGGCAGATGGCGCACTCGTCCTCAATGGCTTTTTTCGATTCCGGATGATCTATGGTTTCCCGCCGCACGCCCGCCTGCCAGTAAGGATCGCGCGCCGAGTTCGCCATCATCGTCGCGCGCCAGTTGATCCCGATCGAGACGTCTTCTCCCGATGGCGTTACTAGACTGTTATGGCAGGCCATGCACCGGTCAGAAGTCTGAAAATGCTGAACGGGCTTCGCGCCGCGCAACAAACCTGATCCGGCGCCGAGCAACGCCGCGGACACCAACGACGCCGTCAGAAGTTTATGTTTCATGGGCTACCTCCACCCCTCTCTCCAGCCGCCGTCGAAGGTATCCCACAGCAGATAGAACATGAACTGTTGCTGCCGCGTGCCCACATTCATGGCCGGAATCAACCAGCCCAGGCCAAGGCGCACATGCTGCCGCCGGCTGAGCGTCACCTGAAGCTGTGGCACCGCATCGATGGTCCAGCGCTGGCGCGGCCCCAGCGCCCGGATCGCCACCATTTCGCCGGCGAGCGTCCAGGTGCGGCCAAACCCGCGGTCCTGCGCAAACGCCTTGCCCAGCACCGTCCGGTTGTAAAGCTCGGTTGCCACCTGGTGCCGGTGGAACGGGGGCGTCTCAACGCCGGCTTGTGTCTGAACGTAGGAGTACGCGGGCAAAATCTGGCCGAGCGAAAGGAACGACTCGTACTTCGTGATACCGCTGCCTAAGCCCCGTTTGGGGTCCCCGGTCGGCGCAATGATTTCGTTGCCCCACGCCAACAGCGTGCCGGACTTGTTGTTCACCAGCAAGCTCCGCTTGAGTTCGAAACTCGTATCCCCGATGGCTCCCGCCCATGAACCCGAGGAGAGCTGCTGAAACGCTCCGCGGAAGCGCAACTCGATATTGGTCTGCGCGCCGAACCGTTTTTCGATGATCAGATTATGGCGCACGCCGGGCGCGCCCTCGGTGTTGATGGCCGTGATCAGCACGACTTCGTCTTCGGGAAACGCCTTTTCGGTGACCATCGGGCGGGCGAAGTTGAAGTCGCCCGAGGGCCACTTCGGGTCCTCGGCGCAAAAGCTGCGCACGTAGCGGATCACCTTCATGATTTCGTCATCGCTCAGGGCAGGGTCCTTCGGCGGGCCAAACGAAGGCATGATCTCGGAGAAGGCCCGCGCGCGCCCGCCGTCGTGAATCACCGAAGACCACTGCAGCGTCGATTCCCGCGTGGAGCCGTTGCAGTCCGTAAAATCCGGAAAGGTCGCGGGCGGTTCAAATCCCAGCGTGCTCACCGGCTGCCCTT
>CAZTKA010000055.1:0-20318 GCA_964614015.1 uncultured Bordetella sp.
TCGAGGTTCGGGATGACAAGGTGCGGTTGCTGGCCGATAGCGTGGAATAAGCCCCACTCTGCTGAACCCCGGAGGACACCGCCGTGTTGACCCGCATCAAGACGGGGCCTTGAAAGGATCAGTCCTTGGCCCGGAAGTACATCACGCCGCCCAACTCCCCGGCGAGCTCGACGCGGTCGCCGATCGCCACGTGCGCCCCGGTGACGCGTGCCGTCACGCGGCCGCCTTCATCGAGCGATACAATCGCCAATTGGTAGGGAGCCTCGGAGGCGAACTGTTCGGGCGCGGCATGCACTACAGTTTCGGTATAGACGATCCCAGTCTTCATGCTGCCCCCAGGATCGTGACCACGGCGGTGGCGCCCGAGCCGCCCAGGTTTTGCGCCAGGCCTATGGAATGCCGGGCCAGTTGCAGTTCGCCCGCTTCACCGCGGATCTGCATCGCGACGTCGCACAACTGGCCAACGCCGGTCGCGCCCACCGGATGGCCCTTGGACTTCAGACCGCCGCTCGCGTTGACGGGACGCTCACCATTGAGGCAGGTGCGGCCTTCGAGCGCGTACGGCCCGCCTTCGCCTTTTTTCACGAATCCCAGGTCCTCCATCGCGACGATCTCGGCGATGGTGAAGCAATCGTGGAGTTCCGCGAATTCGATATCGGCCGGGCGGAGTCCAGCCATGCGATATGCTTTTTCACCCGCCATGCGCACGGCCCGGAAGGTCGTGATGTCTTCCTTGGCCTCGAGCGCTACCTGGTCCGAAGTCTGGGCGAAGCCCAAAACGCGCACGGGTTTCGAGGTGAACTCGCTGGCGCGCTCCAAGGGAGCCAGCATCACCGCCGCGGCGCCGTCGCTGATGAGCGAGCAATCGAAGACTGTCAGGGGCTCGGAAATCGGCCGCCCCGCCATGGCCTGCTCCATCGTGATCACCTTGCGCATATGCGCCAGCGGATTTTTCGCGCCGTTGGAATGATTCTTTACGGCGACGGCCGCCAGGTGCTCGCGGCGCGTGCCGTATTGATACATGTGCCGCCGCGCGATCATGGCGAACAGGGCCGGGAAGGTCGCGCCCGCACGGCCCTCGCCCGACATATCGCCTGCTCCGGCCAGGATTTCGGCGGTCTTGGCCGTGGTTTGCGAGGTCATTTTCTCGACGCCACCGACCAGCACCAGGTCCTGGATTCCCGCCGCCACGCTTGCCACTGCGTGAAAGAATGCCGAACCGCTCGAAGCGCAGGCGGCCTCGATGCGGGTGCAAGGCGCGCCCGTGATTCCCAAAGCTCCCCCGATGTACGGCGCCAGGTGATTCTGGCCGACAAACGAAGGCCCGGCGAAGTTCCCCAGGTAGAAAGCCTCTACTTGGGAAGGACTTACGTGGGCGTCCGCCAGGCATTTCCGGCCTGCCTCGACGGCCAGGGAACGCAGGTCGCGGTCCGGGAAGGCGCCGAAGGCCGTCTTACCGACGCCGATGATCGCGACGGGTCTCATATTATCCTTAGAATAACGTGCCGGTCTAGAGGAGGATCTGCACGATGGGGCAGGGAAGCGCGTCATAGTTGATGTGAGGATGCACCTGCCGGCGGTCGACATCGGCCAGATGCACGAAGCGCACGAGTCCGCGCGGTTTGACGCGGCTCCGCTAGCCTCGGAGCTGCACAGCCGTTTTGTGGAAGAAAATATGCGGCGGGTGTTCCTGCTGATTTACCGCATCGTTGGCAACGTGGAGGACGCGCAGGACCTGACGCAGGAGGCGTTCATTAAGGCGCTGCAGCGCCAGGACCAACTGAAGGACCTGGACAAGGCCGCCCACTGGCTTTCGCGCATCGCCAGCAACACGGCCATCGACTTTCTGCGCCGCTCCGGGCGGATGAGCTTTACGGAGATCGAGGAGACTCCCGCGCCGATGCTCCGGTCGCAGGCCGAGAGTCCCGAGCAGCGCGTGCTGCGCCGCGAATCGCGCCACCGGCTGGAGACAGGGCTGGAGGTGCTGACGGTCCGTGAGCGGCTGGCGCTTCTGCTGCGCGACGTCGAGGACCTGCCGGCGGAGGAAGTGGCCGCGCAACTGCGCTGCTCGAAAGCCACCGTTCGTTCGCATATCGCGAACGCTCGCGTGAAATTGCGGCGCTTCCTGGAGCGGGAACGGAGGCGCGCATGAAACACGTGAGCGAGTCCGTGTTGTCGTTGCATGCTTCCGGCGATCTGAGCGGATGGCCGCGCGTGGCGGCGGCGTGGCATGTCCGCCGCTGCCCGGAGTGCCGGGAGATCGTGGAGGCTCACCGCAGGCTTCGCGCCGAGGCGCGCAGCGCTTCAGAAATTTTGCCCGAGGGTCTGAACTGGGAGCGCTTGGCGGGCGAGATGAGCGCGAACATCCGCCTGGGTCTGGCGGCCGGCGAAATTGTCGCGCCTTCCGCGAAACGGAATGTGCCGAGGCGCGTGTCTTGGGACTGGCGGCCGGCGGCGGTGGTGGCGGCTCTTGCGGTCCTGGTCACGGCGGCATGGTGGTTGAATGTGCCCTCGAGCGACCGGGTTGCTCTCGAGCGCGTCCTGCGGGGCCTTCCGGCGCGCGGCGTTTCCGGCGGCGATCGGGGACCGGTTCTGGCAGCGACGCCTTCCGGAATTGAGTTCCGGGAAAACGGCAGCACGCTCGGGCTCGGCCTGATCGGCGCGAAGCCGGTGGAGGTGTCGCTCAGTCTGAGCGGTTCGGCGAGCGCGCATTATGTGGACGCAGATACGGGCCAGGTGACGATTACGACGGTGTACGTGCAATGAGGCCAATGGTTCTATTCGCCGCGGTCGGGCTTCTGGCGAGCGCGCAAACGCTGAGCCACCGCATCGATCTGCCGGCAGACTCTCCCGTGGCGCTGCTGTCGGCGGATTTCAGCAACTCCTCGGCTACAACGCGCGGCGGAACCATGCAGGTGGATGTGCGCGCGGCGCTTTCGCTGCGCAACGTTGCGCAGAAGAAAATCCGCGCCGTGACGCTGGCCGTGTATGCGCAGGAGGTCGCTCCGGGAGGCAAGGGCTCGGCGTCGGTGCCGAGTTTGGACATTGCTCCGGGGGAGGCGTTCAAGGTGAATCTGGCCGTGCCGCTGCTGCGGCCCGTGGGTCTGGCAAGCGCGGCGGGGCCGACGGTTGAAGTAAGGCTCGACGGAGTCCTGTTCGATGATCTGACATTTTATGGTCCGGATACGTTGAAATCGCAGCACGCCATGCTGCTGTGGGAAATGGAAGCGCGGCGCGACCGGAAGTATTTCAAGACGCTCTATGAGACGGCTGGGGCTGAGGCGCTGCGAGGGGAAATGATCGCGGCCGCGGCGCGGCAGGGCAGCCGGCGGCCGGGAACGCAGATGGCGCGCGGACGCGCCACCAACATCGACGCCGAGCGAGACATGCAGTTTGCCTTCCTCGACATTCCGGAGTCGCCCGTCGAGGCGCTGGCCGGGTCGGCGCGCGTGGCGCGAAACGAGGCGCGCGCGCCGCGCATCCTGGTGCGAAACCGCTCGGCACGCCCTCTGGAGCATCTCGAAATCGGCTGGATCGTGCGCGACCAGTTGGGCCGCGAGTTTCTGGCGGCCTCGATGCCTGCCGATTTGAAGCTCGCTCCGAATCAATCGGGCGACGTGCGTCAGGAGGCCGCGCTGCGCTTGCAGGATCCCGTCGCCATCCAGACCATGACAGGCTTTGTTTCGAGTGTGTGGTTTGCGGATGGATCGCTGTGGATTCCGAGCCGCGCCGCGCTGGCGATTCCGCGCTTGCGGGAAGTCGTGCCGCCTTCGCCCGAGGAGCAGAGGCTGCTCCAGATCTACAACCGGAAGGGCCTGGAGGCGCTGATCGAAGAACTGAAGAAGTTCTGAGCGCACAGCGCGGGGCGCGCGCAAGCGTTCCAGTCGAGCTCGCGGCCCACCTGCGTTGTGCGCGAGTTTGACGGGAGAGTATCATGAGAGGGATGGCCGCGCCCCGCGAGGTCACGCTGGAGACGACGGATGGAGGCGGGTTTGCAAATCCGCCGCGGCCTGGCGGCCTGCGCCGTGGCGCATGAGAAGCCGCGCGCCTGCGTTTCTGGCCGGAGCCGCGGCGGCCACTTCCCTGGTCTCGATCGCCGCGAGCCAGATTCTGCTGGGTCTCGCAATCCTCGCGCTGGCGGTCAACCGCAGCCAGTGGCGCTGGCCCCCGGTGTCCCTGCCGCTGCTTTTGTTCCTCGGCTGGACTCTCCTCGCCGTGGCCGCCTCTCCCGATCCAGCGGGCGGCCTTCCGCAGGTCAAAAAGTTCTACGTCTATGCGATGCTGTTCGTGGTCTTCAGCGGATTGCGGACGCTGGCCGAGGTCCGCTGGCTGGCGCTGGCATGGACCGCCGGGGCGGCGCTTTCCGCGCTGTGGGGGCTCGGCCAGTATGGTTACAAGTTCCTCACCACGCCGCGCCTGTTCTACTTCGTGTACAGCAACGAACGCATCACCGGCTTCCAGGATCACTGGATGACGTTCAGCGGTCTTCAAATGATGGCGCTGTTGCTTGCCGGAGCCATGCTGCTGTTCTGGCGCGACCGGGGCTGGATGCCGTGGCGCGCCGCCGCGCCCGCCGTGATCGCCCTGGCGTTGTTGATCGGCTACACGCGCAGCATGTGGATGGGCGCGGCCGCCGGAGCGCTGTGGCTGCTGTGGTGGAAAAAGAAATGGCTGGCGGCGCTGGTGCCCCTGATCGCGGCGCTGTTGCTGCTGCTGAATCCGTTCCAGGTGCGTGATCGCGCGATGGCGGTTTTTCAGCCGCAAACCGGAGTGCTGCGCGTCACCGAGCATCGTGCCGCGCTGCGCGCCACCGGATGGGAAATGATCAAGGCGCACCCGCTCACCGGCATCGGTCCGGAGCAGGCCGGCAAACAGTTTCTTGCCTACGCTCCGCCCAGCGTGCCGCGTCCGATCCCGGCCGATTGGTATTATCAGCATCTGCATAACGTCTACTACCAGTACGCCGCCGAACGGGGCTTGCCTGCGCTTGCGGCGCTGCTGTGGTTTTTGCTCAGGGCGCTGCTCGATTTCTGGCGCGGCCTGAGACAGCTTCCACCGGATTCGGAGGCGCGCTGGATGCTGCACGGCGCGATCGCCTCGATCCTCGCGGTGATGGTGTCGGGCTACGCCGAGGTGAACCTGGGCGATAGCGAAGTGTTGGGCATGTTCCTGGCGGTGGTGGCTTGCGGCTACATCGCTCTCGCCTCAGAATCTCAACCCGCGCGCCGATAAGCGCTCTGTGGATCGCGCGGAGTTTCGTTCGGGAGAGTACTTGACCTTCCGCCTGGGCGGCCAGGAGTTCGCGATCGAGGCCAAGCGAGTGAAGGGCATCGTCCCGCCGCATGATCTGGAGAACGCGGAAGCCGGCGCGGCCCAAGGGCTGTGGTTCCTGGGGCGCGCCACCGTCCGGGACACGCCGTTTCCGGTGATGGATCTTGCGGGCTGGCTGGGCCTGGAGCGGCGCGCCGGCGGGCGCAACTCTTGCATCGTGGTCATCGATCAGGGCAGTCTGGTGGGCTTCCCCGTCGATCGCGTCTGCGACGTGATCCTGGCGCGCGCAGGCGACTTCAGCCACGGCAGAATCCGCATTGGACGTCCGCGCCGCGTGCTCGATGCGGATCAGTTGTTCAGCGCCGCGCGCGAGCCCGAAGCCGAGAAGGTCACCCCGTAAGCCCGTCGAAGGCCGCGGCGATTTCCTTCTGCGCCTCCGGTCCCACCGGAACAAGCGGCAACCGGGGGATGCCGCCGTAGTATCCTTTCAGGTCCATGGCGTGTTTCAGACCCGGAATCCCGTACGTTGAGGCGATGAGCGCTGCGGCGTTCGCGATCCGGTTCTGCCAGTCCTGCGCGGCTTCCGTTTCCCGCTTGCGGTGCGCTTCCCAGATGGTGATGCAAGTGAACGGAACCGCGTTTGCGAACGCCAGCACCGCGCCCGAGCATCCCGCCGCCAGCGACGCCGCCAGCACGTTCGCCGATCCGGTCAGCACTTGAAAGCCGCGCTTCCCGGCCGCCACGAAGTTCTTCGTGCTTTCCAGATTGCCGGAGCTGTCTTTCATTCCGATGATGTTGGGATGCTCCGACAGCGCCGCCACGGTTTCCGGAGCCAGTTCCAATCCGCACACCTGCGGGAAGTTGTAGAGCAGCACCGGAATCTTTGTCTGGTCCGCCACGGCGCGGAAAAACAGGAGCTGCGTTTCCTGTTTCGCCATCATGGCGCGATAATAGTGCGGCGTCAGCACAAGCGCGGCTTTGTAGCGCATCTCCGCGCACAGGTTCGTCAGGCGCACGGTTTCCTTGACGCTTTCCGAGCCGGTGCCCGCGATCAGGAGTTTTTCCGGACCGGCGTACTGCGCCACCCACTCGAACAGTTGCAGCTTCTCGGCCGTGTTCAAAAACGCGGCTTCGCCGGTGGAGCCGCACACGACGTAGCCGGAAAGCTCCGTGCGGTTCCACTTTTCGACGTTGTGCTGGACTTTGATCTTGTAGAGGTCGCCCTTGTGATCGAAGGGAGTGGCGATGGCGGGAAAGATGCCCTGGAGCTTCATAGAAAGGGAAAAAGGCAGGCGGCATAAACCGCCTGCCTTGGGTTGGAGAACGAAACTAGCCGACGAAAACGACGACCAGCGTGTAAATCGCGAGCGATTCAATGAACGCCAGGCCGAGAATCATCAGCGTCTGTATGGTGGCGCGGGCGCCAGGGTTGCGGGCTGCGGCTTCGGCGGCGCTGGCGGCGGCGCGGCCCTGGCCGATGCCGCAGAGCCCCGCAGCGATGCCCATGCCGATGACGGCGCCGGCCTTTTGCAGCTCGCCGGCGGCCTGGCCGCCCTGCGCGAACACCGGGCTGGATGCGACCATCAGGAACAGGGTCAGCAACAGCAGAATCTGAACTGTACGCTTCATGTGTGTGACTTCCTCTTTTCTATAAATTCCGCCCAGGAGGTGGTTCCGTCCGCGACCGGGGGGTCCGGCGGCTCACGCTGCGCGGGTTACTGCAAAACCCTCACGCCGCTTGGGGCGTTTTAATGCTCGTGCGAGGTGGCGCTGGAGACGTAAATCGTCGTCAGCAGCGTGAACACGTAGGCCTGCACGAACGACACGAACACGTGCAGCGCCATGAACACGGCGGGCACCACCAGATAGGTCAAACTCAGAAACAGCAGCGTCACCTGCTCGCCGCCGAACATGTTGCCGTAAAGACGCATGGTCAGCGACAGAGGCCGCGCGAAGTGTCCGATGATTTCGATGATGATCATCAGCGGAGCCAGCCACGCCACCGGCCCGATGAAGTGCTTCACATAGCCGCCGCCCACCTCGCGGATTCCGTTGAAGTTGTAGTACAGGAAGGTCCATACGGCGAGCCCCGCGGGGACCTGCGCGAACATGGTCGGCGATTCGAACGTGGGGATGATGCCGATCAGGTTCATCGACAAAACGAAAATGAAGATGGTGCCCAGGTACGGCAGATAGCTTCCGGCGTGGTGCAGTCCGCACTCCTCGGCCGTGTTCTGGATGAAGCCGTAAATGCCTTCAAAGATGTGCTGGAGCGTGCCGGGCTTGTCGGGAGAAAGCGAGGCCCGCACGAGGGCGGCGACCGCCATCAGAATCGCCACCACGAGCAGCTCCATGGTGATCCAGTTTTCCCAGGGACGGTCCGGATGGGCCGCCGTCATGCCCACCAAGCCCAGGAGGGCGTTGGCGACGCCGGCCAGATAGTCATTGAACAGGGCGGTGAGCCACAGCTCGTGTTCCATAAATTGTTATTTGCCCGGCGAGACCCGGCTGTACAGGAGTTCCAGAATCACTCCGGCGAAGGACGCAAGAAGCCCCACGATCATCGCCAGAGGGTTGATCCCCAAAACCCTCACTATAGCATAGATCAAGGCCGCGATGAGCAGATAGCGCAGGGCAAGGAACAGGGCCGAGGCGCCGAGGGAAGGCTTAAAGCCGCTCCCGATGCCCTCGCTCAGGCGGATCCAGGCACGCAGGCTGACGAGCGAAATCGCCGCGCCGAGAAAGAAGCCTGCGGCGTCGGCCGGCCCCCGCAGAAAGAAGGCTGCGACAGCGCCGGCGAGGCCAGCGAGAATGGTGAAGAGCTTGACGCGCTCGAGCGAGATTTCGCCCTTCATTTGGGCCGCGTGTCCTTCATCAACTCCCGGATCAACTGGCTGAATCCCGCGATGATTCCGGCCAGCAGGCAGACCACTTTCAAGTAGCCGGTCCCCAGCCAGGAATCCAGCGCGTAGCCGATGCCATAGCCCGCCACGATCAGGAACGGCAACTGCGAGATCAGGGCGATGTAGCGCATCGCACGGAAACCCGATTTGTCCGGCGGCTTGGGGGTCACGGCTGCTTCGATTGTAGAATCTCCCGCGCCCGGGCCGCGGTCTCGGTCACCAGAAATCCCATGCGCGGATGCGAGGGCTCGAGATCGGGCGTCAGGCCGTGCTCGCGCAGCGTTTCCGACGTCGTCGGGCCGATCGAGGCAATCACCGTGCGCCGCAGCGCGGAGAGCGCCTGTTGCTCGACGCCTTCCTCGGCGGCTACCCGCAGCAGGTGCGGAATCTGAATCGAAGTTGTGAACAGCGCGACCTCGAAGCCGCCCGCGGCGAGCCGCCGCACCGCCTCGCGCAGCGGACCCGTGTCGGCGGGAAGATCCCATTGGTAGACGGGCACGCTGGTGACCTCCGCGCCGCGCGCCCGCAGGCCCTCCAGTAACTCCGGATTCGACCGGCCGTACTCCTGCACCGCGATGTGGCGCTCGGGGCGTTCGGCCGTGGCGGTGAGAATCTCGCGCCACGTGTTGGGCTCGGGAACGGTGACCGCGATGGGCACATTCCACTCGCGCAGAACGGCGGCGGGCTTGGGGCCGCGCGCAACCACGGTGAGTCCGCGCAGGGCTTCCTGAAACCGGCCCGCTGCGTAGCGCGTTTCCAGGACCTGATTCAACAGGCGCGTGCCGACGCCCGTGAGGAAGATCATCATGTCGAAGCCCTCTGCAACAGGACTGGAAGGGGAACCCGCGGCCCCGCGCCTTCCGGCAAACAGGCGCTCGGCGAACGGGAAGACCTGCCGGTTGTCTTCCATCGGGATTTCGCGCATGGACGGAGCGACGAACGGCTCGCCCCCGCGCGCGCGGATGAGTGTTTCCATCTCCGCGGCCCGGCGGCTTTCGAGGGCGAGCACGCGCAAGCCGTCGAAGGGCATGGAAAATTACTTCGAGGTTTCCGGCTCGGTGCTGCCGCGATGGCAGGTCCAGCACGTCACGTGCGTCTTATCGTCGCCGAATTTGGCGTTGATCTCGCGCGTCATCTCGATCATCATACGCGCCTTGACCTTCTGCGGTTTTTCGTCGGAGGAGCGGTCGTCGGCCACATGGCAATAGTTACAGCCGCCCTTGTCCTCCAGGCCCAAGGCCGGTGTGAACGTCTGCATCTCGTTCATGAAATTCTGCGGCGTGAGCACTTTCAGATTCTTTGGCGGATTTTTCCCTTTGCCCTTGGGCGCCTGAGCCTGAAGGAAAACCATGGCGCCGAGCAACAGCACGGCGGCAAACGTGGAAGCGAGATTGCGCATGGAGGCTATTATACAGACTCGGCGTCCCCGGCGGCAGGCTGCTTCAGACTTCTCTCGATCATGCCTGCCAGCCCGAAGCCGCCCCCATCCGCCATGACGCGGGAGAAGTGCTGCGCGGCAACGCTCCACATCGTGCTCTCGGAGGAGTCTTCTTCGCCCGATTCTTCGTGCGCCGCGTTGAGGATTTGCCCGATCAATAGAGCTTCGAACTCGCGTGCCGCCTCTGAGGCGTTCTTGGGCGTCGCGGCGTTGGGGACGGGAAGGGCGGCGGCAATCGCGTCGATCATCAAATCACCTCGATCTCGGCCGATAGAGCGCCCGCTGCCCGCATGTTCTGGAGCACGGCGATGATGTCGCGGGCGGTCGAGCCAATGGCCTGCAAGGCGCGCACCAGATCCTCGACCGTCGCGCCCTGGTTCAGCACGACGTTCCGCGCCGGAGCTTCGTTGCTCTCCACTTTGACCTGGGGAACCACGGCCGTCTCGCCTCGCCCCAAAGGACCGGGTTGCGACACCTCGAACTGCGTCCGCACCTCGACGCTCAGCGCTCCGTGCAGGATGGCCACGGGTGCGATTTGCACCTCCTTGCCGAGCACGATGGTGCCGGTACGCTCGTTGACGACGATTTTGAGGGGACGGTCGGCCTCCACGGTGAGATTTTCGATTTCCGCGACAAATTCGACGGGCCGGGACGCCCAGCCGGCGGGGATGTCGACCGCGACGGCGGCCGAGTTTTCCGCGCGAGCCACGAGTGCCTCCGAGGAGAAGCGTTTGTTCAGCGCTTCGGCCACGCGCGCCGCGGTGGTGAAATCGGCCTGGCGGAGTTGCAGGCGCAGTTTGCCGGCCGGTGCGACGGTGGGCGGCGCGCGCTCGATGATGGCCCCGTTGGGAATGCGGCCCACGGTCGGATGATTCACCGTCTGGCGGTTCCCCGCCGCGCCCGCGGCCACGAAGCCGCCGGTAACCACGGGACCTTGCGCGGCGGCATACACCTGGCCGTCCGGGCCTTCGAGCGGCGTCAGCAGCAGCAATCCGCCCTGCAGATTGGTGGCGTCGCCGATCGCCGCTGCCGTCACGTCAATGCGCGTGCCCGGTTGTCCGAAGGGAGGCAGGGTTGCGGTGACCATCACCGCCGCCATGTTGCGCACCAGGATCGCGGTGGGATTCACAGTGACCCCCATGCGCCGCAGGATGTTGGTCAGCGCCTGCGCCGAAAATACCGTCTGGCGCTTGTCGCCCGTGCCGTTCAATCCCACGACTACGCCGTAGCCGATCAACTGGTTGTCGCGCACGCCCTCAATGGTTGCGATGTCCTTGAGCCGCGCGGCGCCGTGCGCCAAAGACGCAGTGAGCAGAAGGGCGGCTGTAGAGGTTTTCATGAGACTAGAAGGGCAGCAGGTCCGTGAACAACCGGTAGAGAATGAACGGACGCTTGATGGCATCGCCCACCACGCCCTTGCCGTTCACCTGGACGCTCAGATCGCTGATCTGGGTCGACAGGATCGTGTTGGCCGGCGTGATGTCAATGGGCCGGATGAGGCCCCGTAGAATGACCGTCTGGTTCTCGGAGTTGACCACGGACTCCTTGACGCCCTCGATCGCCAGGAGGCCGTTGAGCGTCACCGCCACGACGCGCGCCGACAGTGTCGTGGTCAGCGTCAAGTCGCGCGTGGTTTCGCCGTCGCTTTGAATGGCGCGCTGGTTCGAGAAATCGGCGAGACGGGCCAGCGGATTTCCAGCCGCCAGCCCTCCGAACAGCGCCGCGATTTCGTTAGATCCCGAAGATTGGCGGTTCGTGTTGGTGCCGCCGGCGGCCGCCGCCGAGGCGCGCTCGGCGACGATCACGGTGACGATGTCGCCCGTGGCGCCGGCTCGGGCGTCGCGCGCCGGGTTCGAGAGCACGCCGCCACTTCGAAACAGTGAACCCGGAGACTGCGCCGAAAGAACGCCCGCCAAAAGCGTCCCTAGCAGAAACCTCATTTCTGAATCGCCACCTTTCCGGCCGCCTCCACGATCGCGCGGAGGCGTTGCCCGTTCTCCGGATTGCGGATCAGCACCGCCTCGCCCCGCCGCCCCGAACTCTCCGCAAGGGCGTCGAAGGCGATGCGCACGCTCCCGCTGCGCACTTCAACGCGAACCACGCCGCCGCGCAGCACTTCGGGGGCCTCCGCCTGACGCCACTCCGCCAGCGTCTCACCGTCCCGGTCCCGCACCCGCACGCGAGCCCAGATCGGCATGCTCCGGCCCTCGCCGTAGCGCCACGTCCCGCGCCACAATCCCCCGGATGCGAGGTCCGCGCGCGCAAATTCGGCCCATCCCGGCGGAAGCGGGTTACGCGTGTGATCGAGCACCTCAAGGCTGACGCCTTCCATGCCGAGCGATGCGGCGAGCACGGGGGCAAGAGCCTCCGCCGTCAGGCAGGTTTCCCGCGCCGGCAGAGGAGTGCAGGCCAGAGCCGGACATGCCAGCAGTATCGCCAGAGCCAGTTTCATCGCGTCAGATTGTTCACCTGCGAATACATTTCATCGGCCGCCTTGACGACCTTCGTGTTCGCCTCGTAGGCCCGCTGGCTGGTAATCATGTTGATGAATTCCTCCACCACGCTCACGTTGGAGGCTTCCAGATATCCTTGCTGCAGCGTTCCCAGGCCTTCCTGGCCCCCGGGATTGCCGACCGTCGGATCGCCGGAGGCGTCGGTCGGCATAAACAATCCGCCGCCGATGCTGTTCAGCCCGCCGGGATTGGTGAAATTGGCGAGCTGGATTTGTCCGGCCACCTGCACCGCGGTTTGTCCCGGCTGCGTGTAGCTGACCGTACCGTCGCTGGCGATCGTAATGGTCTGCGCCTGCTGCGGCAGCGTGATCTGGGGTTCGATGGGATCGCCCGAGGCCGTCACCAGGTTGCCATCCCGGTCGAGTTGAAAATTGCCCGCGCGCGTGTAGGCGACTTCGCCTGTCGGCCTGCGGACTTGAAAGAAACCTTTGCCCTGAATCACCACGTCCAGAGGATTTCCGGTCTGCTCAAAGTTGCCCTGGGAAAACACAATGCTGTTGGCCGCGGGCCGTGCGCCCAGCCCCAACTGTAAGCCGCTCGGAACCGTGGTCTGCGATCCGGCGGCCGCGCCCGGCTGCAGGAAACTCTGGTACAGCAGATCCTGAAACTGCGTGCGGCGCGCCTTAAAGCCGGCCGTGTTCGCGTTGGCCAGATTGTGCGCGATGTTGTCGATGCTCATTTGCTGCGCGTTCAAGCCGCTGCCCGCGCTATAGAGTGCCCGGATCATGTCTCCTCCTTAACTGACTCTTGCCACCTCTTCGATAGCCCGCCGGTTCATCTCCGCCCCCAGCGACAATGCCCGCTGTAGCATCTCGAACTGGCGCAGCAGGCTCACCAGGCGGACGGAAGCCTCCCCGGGAGAAACATTCGATTGCTCAAGCGTTCCCTGCCGCAGTTCCGCTCTGGAAGGTGCGGCAGTCCGCCCGCCGAGCAGCGCGAAGTAACTCCCGCCCAGTTTCGCCAGCGCTTCGGCCGCGTCCGGAACCGAGGCGGTCTCGATTTGTCCCAGTTCGACGCCGGCTTGCCGCACGACGCCTTCCCGGTCGATTTCCACCGCCACGGCGGGGTCCACCACAATCGGCCCCCGCTGCGGGTCGCGCGCGTTGCGAAGCGTAAACCCTCCGGGGGCGGCCAACTGGCGCGCTCCGTTCATTTCAAAATGGCCGCTGCGCGTGTAGACCACTCCGTTCGGACCGTTCAAGGCGAAAAACCCTGGCCCCTCCAGCGCCAGATCGAGCGGATTGGCCGTGGGCAGCAAGGTTCCCTGGCTGAAGTCGGTCCAGTGTCTCTCAATCAGCGGCAAATCGGCCGCTAAAAGCGTGAACGCCTCGCGGTCGGCCTTGAAGCCGGAGGTGCCGCTGTTGGCGATGTTGTTGGCGAGCATGTCGAGCGACTCCATGCGCGCCTTCATGCCGCTGGCGGCTGCAATCAGCAGAGGGTCCATGGTTCGTGAGGTTGCGCTGCAATTGCCGCGCCAGTTTGAAAAATTATGCAAAGCCTCCGATATGAAAGGAAGATAAGCAGTGTAGAGGTCAGCGAAAACGGCGGCGAAATTGTGCCGTTCCGCGCCCGGCCGCCAGTTTTCTGCCAGCCTCGGTTCGGCTATCCCCAACAAAACGGGGCGCGCCACGCTGGACCTTGGCCTGCATTTGATCGCGGCGTGACCACGCCCTTCGCGCTCGCCGGATTTGACCTGCTTGCGGCATTTCCGTTGGAGGCCGCCCCGCGCCTCGCCGCGCCGGCTGCTGAGCCGGATCTGGAAGATGTGGTGTGGCCGCCGGCGCCGTTGCCTGCGCCGGTGCCATCCGATGAGAGCGCATTCGTGAATCTGCTGCGGTTGCTGGGCCAGGGCGATGCGTCCGCCCCAACTGCAACGGAATCCGCGCCGGAGTCCGCCGCGCCGCGGCCGCGAACCGCAGACGTGCCGATTGAGGCCGCGCCGGCAGAGCCCCTGCGCGTAACTGTGGAAAGCAACCAACCAATCGAGGCCGCCTCCGGGCTGGAGGCCGCAGCGCCGCGTGTTGCTCAGTTCTTCATGGATGCCCTTCCGTACGAGACGCCGCAACGTGACGCGTTTCCGCCCGAGACCGTGGAGCCCGAACCGCCCGACGCCGCCGAGCCGCCTCTGTCCGAAAGCGAGTCGCCTTGGCGCGCCGCATCGCTCCCGCTGCCCGCGGCTCTCTCGGAGGCGCCGTTGCCGCAGCCGCCGGTGGAGCCGGCGCTGGTTTCGCAAGCGCCTGCTCAGGCCGCAGTTGCACCGGCCGCGTTGCCTGCGGTCGCGCCGGAATCGCACAGCAGAGCGGCGATCCAGGCGGCCGTGAGGCGGCCTCCGGCGGTTCCCGAACGCGTTCGGGAAAAGGCTTCAACCGCGGTGGGCGCCGTCCCCGCTGCTCCGGTGGCTTTCGCGCTGCGCCTGAGGGGAGCAACGGGAGCGGCTCCGGACCAGTCGCCCGCCGTGGAAGCCGCAACGCAGAAGCTCGCTCGCCGGCAGGCGGATCGTTCCGGTAAACCTGTCGCCGCAGCAAAGCCGTTGCCGCCCGAGGCGCCGGCCCCAACGCCGCCGAAGTCCGCGGCGACGCGCATCGAGCCGGTGGTGACAAACATCGAGCCCGCGGCGCCGGAACCCGCGGCGAACCGGGAAGCGGAGACAAAAAACGACCCACCGCAGCCGAGCGCTCCGGAACAACACGCGCCCGCATTCCAGCTCCGGCGCGGCTCGCCGCGCGCTGACACTCCTTTGCCGCCAGAGCGTTCTCCGCGCCCGATCGATGAAGCCGCGCCGGTGACTCCCGGCAGGATACAGGCTAGGATTCCGGTGCGGGAGCTCGAGGCTGCGCCGCCAGCGCCGCTGGCGAAAGCAGATGCCGTACCCGTGGAAGCGCCGTCCGGCGTCCGCGCCGCCGGGCCGGCCCGGATCGCGGTGCGGATCGACGAAGCCGGAGCTCCCGCAGTCGACGTACACGTGGCCGCGCGGGGCGTGCAGGTGCGTGTCGCGGTGCGCACGGCGGATGTGGACCTGAGAAGCGCCCTGCGGCAGGAGTTGAACTCGCTGGTCGACTCGCTCGCGAACGCAGGGTTTCATGCCGAAGTGGCCGCGCCGGAGTTCGCTGCGCTTGCAGCCGCCGAGCCAACCAGCGTCTCCGGCGCAAGGGACTTCGAAACCGCCCGAAGCACAGGCCAGGCGGATCGGGGCGAGCGCGACCGAGGCCGCGACAGTGGCCGCGAACAGCACGCTCAGCAGCAACCAGGCCACCACTCGCGCGAACGGCATCCGGCGCCGCGGGTGTGGGCCGAAATGATGGAGGCAATGGCATGAACGTATCCGGTATTCCAGTGAGTCGGGGACCTGATTCCGGCGGCCGGGCCGACGCCCTGTCCGCTGCGGGCTCGGACAAAGACATGTTCCTTAGATTGCTGGTCGCGCAGTTGAAGTATCAGAATCCACTGCAGCCGGCCGATGGCCTGCAGTTTGTCACCCAGCTTGCGCAGTTCACCCAGCTTGAGCAATCCGCCGGGATGCGCGAAGACCTGGCCGCGATCCGCGCTTGGCTCACGGCCCAAGACAAAACCCCTTAAGGAGATCACAGTATGGCAACATCCTTTTCGACGGCGCTTTCCGCCCTGGCCGCGCACGCCACGGCGATCGACGTGATTGGCAACAATCTGGCGAACTTAAACACCCCCGGCTTCAAGGCGAGCGTCGTCTCGTTTCACGATCTGGTCACGCAATCGCTCGGCGCGGGACTGGGCGAGACGCAGGTCGGCTTCGGCGTGGGGACGCCGGTGACCTTGCGGCAGTTCTCGCAAGGCGCGATTCAATCCTCGGGCGGGCCTCTGGACGGCTCGATTCAAGGCGACGGATTTTTCGTGATCCGCAACCATGCCGGAGCGCAGTTGTACACGCGCGGCGGGCATTTTCAGGTGGACACGGACGGCAACCTGGTCACGGCCACTGGCGAGAAGGTGCAGGGCTGGACGCAATCCGGCAACGCGATTGACTTCAACGCGCCCATCTCGGACATCACGGTTCCGGTCGGATCCCTGAAAGCGCCCGTGGTGACCACGAAGTTCTCGGTTGATTTGAATCTGAACGCCGCGGCGGCCGCGGGTCCGCCGCCGGAACAATATACGACCTCGGTTGAGGTGTTTGATTCCCTGGGCGTCGCGCACGTCATCACGCTGACGTTCACCAAGACGGCGAATCCGAACGAATGGGATTACAGCCTGACGTTTCCCGATGCGGACCTGACGTCAGCGGGCACACCTGCGACGGGCACGATCCAGTTCGACTCGGGCGGGCAGATGGTCAGTCCAGTGGTGACGGACCCGGCTCCCGTTTTGACGGCTACGGGGCTCCTGGACGGGGCGGCGGACATGAACATCACCTGGAACCTGTTCGATGGCCTTCGACCGCGTCTGACGCAGTTCGCGCAACCCTCGGCGGCTTCGGCGCTGGCGCAGAACGGATCGGCTCCGGCCAACCTGGTGCGTGTGGGCCTGGCCGACGGCGGCCGGATTCTGGCGCAGTACTCCAACGGCCAGCAGGTGGTGGTGGGGCAAGTCGCCATGGCGACCATCCGGAATCCGGAATCGCTGATCGCGGTCGGCAACAGCAACTATCAGTTAAGCGCCCGCACGGCGTTGCCGGCGATCGGGTTGCCGGAAACCGGAGGGCGCGGCACGGTGCTGGGCGGCACGGTCGAGGCCTCGACAGTCGATATCGCGCGCGAGTTCACCAATCTGATCGTCTACCAGCGCGGCTATCAGGCCAACACGCGGCTGGTGACGACGGTCGACGAAATCAGTCAGGAGACGATCAATCTGAAGCGTTAGAGCCGTGGCCGTAACCGAACAGATCGCGCATCTGGCCGACGTCCCCCTGGAGATCGAAGTGGAACTCGGACGCAAGACCATGACCGTGGCCGAGGTGCTCCGTCTGGTTCCCGGAAGCGTCATAAACTTGCCGCGCTCGGCCGGCGACAACATCGATGTGCTGGCCGGAGGGCACGTCTTTGCGTCGGGGGAAATCATGGTGGT
This sequence comes from uncultured Bordetella sp., assembly GCA_964614015.1. Lineage (GTDB taxonomy): Bacteria > Acidobacteriota > Terriglobia > Bryobacterales > Bryobacteraceae > Palsa-187. The sequence continues at coordinate 17,163 of CAZTKA010000055.1, forward strand.
CGAAGAGCGCTTCGGCGTCCGCATCACGGATTTCAAAGAGGAGGGCTGATGGAGCTGGCGCGGCAGTATCTGAGCATCCTGTTGGTGTTTGCGCTGCTTGCAGCCTTGGTTTGGAGGACCCGCTGCGGCGGCTGGCGGTGGCCGGCCTTCAAAGGCGCGGGGCGCCAAGGCCAGGGACCGCTCGAAGTCGTGGCCCGCGTGGCGCTGACGCCGCAGCACGCTGTGCATCTGGTGCGTTGCGAAGGCCGTGATCTGCTGGTGGCCACGCATGCGCAGGGCTGTTCGCTGTTGATCGACGCGAGGGCTGAGGAAGAAAACAGGTGAAGGGGATTGTATTTCTCTCGGCGGCGCAGGCGGCTTTCGCCGCGCCCGAGAACTCGCTGTTCGGCGTCACGCTGGTGGACAACCCGGGCGGCAACGCCTTGAGCGTGCCGATGCAGATTGTAGCGCTGCTGACGCTGCTGACGCTGCTGCCGGCCATCCTCATGTCGGTGACGCCTTTTCTGCGGATCGTCGTCGTGTTGCACTTTTTGCGGCAGGCGCTGGGCACGCAAACCACGCCCTCGAATCAAGTGCTGGTGGCGCTGGCTTTGTTCCTGGCGCTGATCGTCATGCAGCCTCTGGGCGCGCAGCTGCTGCACGATAGCTGGCAGCCGCTTGAACAAGGCAAAATCTCCGCCTCCGAGGCCTGGCGGCGGGCCTCCGGCCCGATTCATGCGTTTCTGCTGAAGTTTGCGCGCGAGAAAGATATTCGACTGTTCGTCGAGCTCTCGCACGCGCCGCCGCCAGCCAGTCCCGCCGCCGTGCCCTTGAGCGCGCTCGTGCCGGCGTACGTGTTGAGCGAGCTCAAGACGGCCTTCCAAATCGGAGCCGTGCTGTTTCTTCCGTTTCTGGTGATTGACCTGGTGGTGGCCTCCGTGACGCTCTCGATCGGCATGGTGCAGTTGCCTCCGGTGATGGTCTCGGCGCCCTTCAAGATTCTGCTTTTTGTGCTTGTGGATGGCTGGAACCTGGTGGTCGGCTCGCTGGCCAGGAGTTTCTCATGACCACGGGCGCCGTTGCGGACGTGTTGCGGAACGCTTTGATGACGGCGTTTTGGCTCAGCCTGCCCTTGCTGGCGGCCGGTTTCATAATCGGCATTCTGGTCAGTCTGGCGCAGATCCTGACCTCGATCCAGGATTCGAGCTTCAGTACGGTGCCGCGCCTGGCCGTGTTTCTGGGCGCGATCCTGCTCTCGCTGCCATGGATGCTGGTGAAGCTAGTCGCATACACTTCAGCGTTGTTCGGCGACTTGGGCCGCTATGCGAATTGAGCCGTCATGAGGCTGGAACTGCCGCTGGGCGTGCTGTTCGCGTTTTTGATGGTCCTGGCCCGCGTAAGCGGAGTGTTCGCGTTTTTCCCCGGCCCCATGCTGCGCCCGGCCGGTGGCGCGGCGCGCGCCGTGCTCGTGCTGGCCGTGACGCTGGCGCTCTATCCGGCTTGGCCCCGTTTTGAAAACCGGCTTCCTTCGACCGGAGCGTTAGCCGCCACAGCCTTTGCGGAGGCCGGCTTCGGACTGACCGTGGGCCTCGCGCTGGCGTTCCTGCTGGAAGCGTTTCAAGTCGCGATGCAGATCGTCGGCTTGCAGGCCGGTTACGGATATTCGCTGACCATCGATCCGGCCAGTCAGGCCGACGCGGGCATTCTGCAAGTCATGATGATGCTTACGGCCGGGCTGCTGTTCTTCACGCTGGGCCTCGACCGCGAAGTCCTGCGCGTTCTGGCCGCGAGCCTGGAACGGTTTCCGGCGGGCGCCTGGGCGCCTCGTGCCGCGAGTCTTGAGGGGATCGTTGCGCTGGGCGGCGGCATGTTCAGCCTGGCACTCCGGCTGGCGTTTCCGGTGATTGCGTTGCTTCTGTTGCTGGACGTCGCGCTGGCCCTGCTCGGACGAATGCAGCAGCAGCTCCAACTGCTCTCGCTGATGTTTCCGGTGAAGATGCTGGCGGCGCTGGCGATTCTCGCAGTGCTCGCTCCGCTGCTGCCGCGCCTGTTTCAATCCGCGGCCGAGCGAACTCTGACGGCGCTGTGGCGTCTGCTCGCTTTTTGAGGAAGCCCCTGTGGCGGACCACCAGGGGCAGCGGACCGAAAAGCCGACCCAGCGCCGCCTGGAGCGCGCGCGCCGGGAAGGCAACTTTCCTTCCAGCCGCGAGTTCCTGAGCGCAATCCAATTCCTGGCCGTGGCTGCGCTGGCGGCGCTGTTTGGCGGTCAGTTCTTCGTCCGGCTGGTCCGGTTCACGCGCCGGATGCTGACGTGGGCCTTCCGCGCGCACGTCTCGCAAGCGAGCCTGGTGGAGGCCGCGCGCGGCGTGATCGCTTTGGAACTCGCCCCGCTGCTGGTTTCCGGAGCCGCACTGGTGCTGCTGGCCGTTTTTGCACAACTGGCCTCGACGCGCATGGGCGTTTCGCTCAAGAAGCTCGCGCCCGACATCAAGCGCCTGAGCCCGCTGAGCCGCCTGAAGAATTTGCCGGGCCAGAATCTGCCCGTGTTCGGGCAGGCGCTGTTGCTGCTGCCGTTGATGGCGGCGGTTGTGTATTACGAAACCGCGGAGAACCTGCGGGGATATTTGGAGCTCCCCTGGATGGCGGCCCCGGCCGCAGCGGCCCGCGTGAGCCGCAGCATCCAGACGCTGTTGTGGCGGGCGGCGGGCTTGTTCCTGCTAGTGGGTGTAGCCGATTTGGTCTGGCAGCGGCGGCGCTATCTGAAGCAGCTCCGCATGAGCAAGCAGGAAATCCGCGAGGAGCTTAAGGAACAGGAAGGCAATCCGCAGATCAAAGCGCGTGTGCGGCGCATCCAGCGCGATCTGGCGCGGCGCCAAATGATGAAGGAAGTTCCCAAAGCCACCGCGGTGATTGTCAATCCGACGCATTACGCCGTCGCGATCCGCTACCTGCTGCCGGCGCCAGGCGAGACGGGCTCGGCGCCGAAGGTGGTGGCCAAGGGCAAGAATTATTTGGCCGCGCGCATCCGGAAACTCGCGATGGAACATCAGGTTCCGGTGGTGGAGAATCCGCCGCTGGCCCGCGCGCTGTATCAGGCCGCCGACGTGGGTCAGGAGATTCCCAGCCAATTGTATCGAGCCGTGGCTGAGATTCTGGCCTACATCTATCGCCTGATGA
>CAZTKA010000055.1:20328-21776 GCA_964614015.1 uncultured Bordetella sp.
GCCGTTTGCCCGGATAAAAGTTTCCCCTTGCCCTTGAAGCGGTTACGGATTCTGCAACCATTGCCGCCCGGACCTCGTCCAATCGGGTGTGGGGAGACGCAATCGATGAGGTTCCCAAACAGGCTCCAGGTGATGGCCGGCCTGCTGGCTGCCGCGCCCGCATCCGCCGCCAGTTTGAGCCGGCCGGCCGCCCTTCTGCGGGTGGAAGGCGCGAAGAGTTAAGTTTTGGGCCACCCGGACGCAGTCTCCTTCCCCTCCGCTCGCGGGGAACGCCGGGATAGCCCGAGCGGCGGCCCGTCGCCTCCTGACTTGGGCCGCCGCTATTCCTGTTTGCGGAGATCCGCTTCATGGCGCGAGAAAATCTCCTCGGTCCACGGTGGCCAGGCGATTGGTCCAAGAACATATGGCCGAAGGCGTGGGAGCGTGGTGGCCAGGGACGGAATCGCACAGCACTACACTGGTCTGCCGCTGCCCGTGATCGGCCTTAACCTCAATCCTCGGACGGACTTAGCCGCCTGAGCGCGCGGATGGACCATGGCCAGAGTTCCGTAGAAGTGGTGGCCCCCAGACGGCGACAGCCAACCTGTTCCTTCGTTTGCTCCGAATAATTGCATGTGCTTCGATTGTATGCCATCATGGGGTTGGAAGGAGGTAGCTATGGCTCATCCTGCTTTGGCCGCAACGCTTCCCTCCGAAGCGGAGGCCGGACTCGCGAAGGAAACCAGCCGGGTGCTGGCGTCACGACTGAAAAAGGGCGCTGCGATGAAGCTGCGCATTGTCGACGACGATTCAGGACAGGCGACGGTGAAGCTGCCGGCACCGGCGGTTGGCCTCCTGCTGCGCATTCTGGAAGAGATGGCGCGTGGCAATGCGGTAACGATCATTCCGGTGCATGCGGAGCTCACGACACAGGAAGCGGCGGACATGCTGAACATCTCGCGACCGTCACTGATCCAGTTGCTCGACGAAGGCAATATCGAGTATCGGCGCGTCGGCACGCACCGGCGCGTTCGGCTCGAGGCCGTCATGAAATACAAGCGCCAGATGGATGAACAGCGGCGGGCCGCGCTTCGGGAACTGGCCGCATATGACCAAGAACTCGGTATCTGAACGGTGGCCAGTTTTACGGCATTCTATGACGCGGACGTGCTGTATGGCTCACAGTTGCGCAATTTACTGATGCACCTGGCCCTGACAGGGCTGTTCCGCGCGAAGTGGTCCGCCGGCGTGCACGAGGAATGGATGACCAGACTCTTGCGCAATCGGCCGGATCTGACGCGCGAGAAGCTGGAGCGGACCCGGATGCTCATGGACAAACATGCAGGGGATGCGCTCGTCATCGGATACGAAGATTTGATCGACGGTCTGCGCCTGCCTGATCCGAACGACCGTCATGTGCTGGCCGCCGCCATTCGGGGGCGTGCAGATGTGATTGTCACCTGGAACAT
>CAZTKA010000056.1:0-21482 GCA_964614015.1 uncultured Bordetella sp.
AGGGCCCGAAGGACCTGCGCCGCCCACGCAGGCTGCGGCGGCGGTCGCGTCATGCGCACAGAATCCGCGCCAAGGCCGCGGCGCGGTCGGCGAAGTGCTGGCTGGCGGCAAAGGCCTTTGCGGCCCGCCCCATGCGCCGGCGCTCTGCCTCGCCGGCGAGCAACCGGCCGATGGCGGGCAGCAAGTCCGCCGGCGCAACCAGGGCGCCGAACTCGGCGCGCATCACGCTCCGCGCACCGGCCGTATCGACGGCGACCGCGGGAACTCCGGCCGCGAGCGCCTCCAGCAGCGTCAGCCCGTAGCTTTCGTGACGCGACGGGAACACGTACAGATCCGCGAGCGAGAAAAAAGCCTGCTTTCGAGATCCGCTGACGTAGCCGGGAAACACGACGCGGGTGCGCCGCAGCCTGGCGGCCAGCGCGCGCAGCTCCCCGAGGAACTGCCGGCCCCGCATGAAGGCGGCCTCGCCGCAAATGAAGAGCCACAGCGGGCGCTGCGGGAAGTCCGGCCGGCGCTCCCATTCCGCCAGAGCGCGCAGCAGCCGGTCTTGGCCTTTTTCCGGCGAGATCCGGCTGAGCGTCAGCAACACGTGCGCCTGGCGCGGCACGCCGTACTCGCGGCGAAGCGCCTCCGCATCACCCGATTCTTCCGCGTTCCAGATGCCCCACGGGAGCACGTGGATCTTCTCTGGAGGACACTCCGGATAGCAGCGCCGCAGCACGTCCCGCATGCCCTCCGACGGCATCACGAGTCCGCATGAGGCCCGCACGCTGGCAGCCTGTTTTTCCCAAACGAGAGCCGCCATATCCGGCAGCACCCGCCGCAACCGGCGGGCCCAGCGCACGGTGGTCTCCGGAGCAAGCCAGCCGCGGCCGTACAGCGCGGTGACATAGGCGACGACATCCACGTGGTAGATGGTAAACAAACGATAGCCGCGCGCCGCGAGCAGGGCGAAGTCAGGGCCTTCGGACACATCGTTGGCGAGCACGGTGACTTCCGCCGGATCGTGCCGCAGGATTTCGCGCGTCGCGGCGTGCTCGAAGGCGCGGCAGAAGCGGGCGTAACTCCGCTCGCCGAAGTGCACGAGATCGGCGCCACGCGGTGCAGCGACGCCGAGAATGGCCGGCGTGATGGTCTGCAAAGGGAACGGCCGTGTGCGCCCCCATTCGGCGGCGAGATGCTCGTACACCGCCGCGCCTCCCCCCAGGGGAACGGGTTCGGCGGCGAATCCTCCGTGCGCGGCGGTATAGAGAACTGTGCGGGTCACGCGTTTCCGGCGTACTCCAGCACCAGCGCAGTGATGTCGTCGCGAATTACGCCGCCCTCGGTGAACTGCTCCACGGCGGTCATGAGCCGCCTGTGCAGCTCCGCCGCGCCGGCGCGCGCATGCTCCCACAGGCACAAGCGCACGCGCTCGGCGTCGAAGAACTGGCCGCCCGCATTTTCCGCCTCCGTCAGCCCGTCGCTGAACAGAACCAGCTTGTCGCCCGGCTCGAGCTGCACGTCCAGGGCCGCGAATTCGGCTTCTTCCAGCATGCCCACGGGCATCGCGGTGGTGTGGAGCTTCCGCAGCCGCCCATCCAGGCTCACCAGAAACGGAGCGCAGTGTCCGGCGTTGACATAGCGCAGCGCTCCCGACGCCTCCACGACGCCGTAAAACACGGTGGCGTATTTCTCGCCGCGCGTGCGCTCCAGCAGGAACCGGTTCAGCCGCGCCATCATCGCGCCGATTTCCGCGGCGCCCCCGGAAGACATCAGGAATGCGCCCTGCAAAAAGCTCGCCAGCAGGGCTGCGCTCACGCCCTTTCCCGACACATCCGCCACCACAGCGGCCCAGCGATCGCCGGCAAGCTGCTGCACGTCGTAATAATCGCCGCCCACCTGGCTCGATGCCCAGCTCGACCCGGCAGCGCGGAACCAGCCGGCAGCCGGCAGCGCCGGCGGAGTCAGCCCTTGCTGGATCCCGCGGGCGATCTCCAGTTCATCCTCCATGCGCTGCTTTTCGCGTTCCTGCTCGATGAGGCGCGCGTTCTCCAGAATGGTGGAAGCCTCCACGGCGAGGGTTTGGAGGAGTTCCCGATTCCCCGCCGAGAGATCCGCGGAAGCCTGGCGCGAGTCCATGTACAGAAGTCCGACCGTGAGGCGCGCGTGCTCCAGAGCGCTGGTCTCCTGAGAATTCGCGTTGCGGACCTCGATCAGCGGCAGACAGACAACACTGCGTAGTTCCAGTGACGCGACGGTCGATTCCGGCCGGTCGCCGCTTTGTTCCAAGGGATCGAACTCCATCGAAAGCAGATCGCGCCGCGAATTCAGCGCGCGTTCGATCAGGGAGGCGGGCACGCGCAGTTCGCCGGCCTCGAGCGTACGGCCTTCGCGATCGCGCGCCACCTCCATGGCCAGGACACCGTCCTTGCGCAATAGCAGGAACCCCCGTTCGCAGCCGGTCACGGAAAGGGCGGCATCGACGACGGCCGTCAACACTTCATGCGTGGAAAGCGAATTCTGCAAAGCGCGCGCGACTTCGACCAGGCTCCGCAGTTTGGCCAATCCGTTGTCGCCCAAACCGCTGCTGCCGGTTGACGAGGAAATATGTTCCAGAATCCGGCGGAACTCCCCGGCCTCCAGAAGAAACGTGATCTGATAGGATTCCTCGACGCCGAGATCGATGCGATCGCCGCTGCGCAGGACCTGCCGGCGCATCGGCGTTCCGTTGACGCGCGTGCCGTGGCGGCTGCCCAGGTCCTCGATCACGTAGTGGCCGTCTTCGGCGGCAATGCGGGCGTGGGTCCGGGAAGCGCGATTGTCGCGGAGCACGAGTTGATTATCGGCCTGGCGTCCCATCAGGAACGGCAGGGTTTCGATCGGGACGCGCATCGGCCGGCCGGAGGGATCCACTACGTGCAGCGTGGCAGGCGGCAGTTTCAGGTTTTGATCGGACGGGGATGATCCGGGCCGGGGCGGCATCAGCGCGCTCCGTGGGGACCCTTTCCCGCCACCTCGCCGGCGTGCTGCCGGTGCTCGCGCAGGATTTCCTGAGCTCGCAACACCTGGCAATGCGAGCAATAACCGCCGAACTCCGTCCGCGCAAATACGATTTCAAAGCCGAACTGCTGCTGCACCTGGCGGCGCAGATCCTGCAACTGCTCGCCGAACAGTTCTTCCACACGGCCGCAGCGGAGACAGATGATGTGCGCGTGCTCCTGTTTCAGCCGCGTCTCGTAGTAATGTTTCTCGCCCTCAAAGTGCGCCAGATCGAGTTCGTCCACCAAACCGCTTTCCTTGAGCAGTTTCAGGGTCCGGTAGACGGTGACGCGGTTCAGTTTGGGGTCCTTGGCCTGGGCCATCTGAAAGAGCGTGTCGGCATCCAGATGCAGCCCGGAATTATCGATGAGGTCAAGCAGAATTCTGCGCTGGCGCGTCAGGCGCACGCCTTTTTCGCGCAAAGATTCCTGGATTCCGGTAGACATGTCCCAGTTAGGAGGTTAACATCCCGCGCGGCCGGTGTGCAGCCCGCCGGCAGGGCCCGGCAAACGGGAGCCTCGGGAAATCGCCTCACATGTCGCCCCTGCGGGCCGATGAGGACAGCGAGGAACCTACATATTTGATCTCCTTGCGCAACTCGATGGACCGTCTGGAGGCATCGCAGGCGCTTTTTGAGGCGGCCGCGAACGCCTTCACGCAGACATTGGACGCCTCCGGAGACTACGTCGTTGAAGTCAACAAACGCGACGCGGAGGAATTCCGGGAAAGCATGCAGGCGCTAGCCACACGCCTGGCGCACGCCGAGGGTCCGGAGCACTTTCGGGCCGTGCGCACCGAATTTACCGAAAAGTTGAAGAAGTACCGTGAGAAAGCTCACCAGGATCTGCAGCGCCTGCACCAGGAGATGAATGCCGCGACCCGCGCCGTGGAAACTTTCGCCGCTGGCGTTGCCAGCGGCGGCGTGGACCATGAGAAGCTTCTCAAACAGGAATTCGACCGTATCGACGTGGCCATGGCTGGCACCGATCTAGAGCGGATCCGGACGGTGGTGCGCGGGGCGCTCCACTCGGTCCGGACCAGCTACGCAAATCTGAGGAATATCCACAACCTGATCGTGGCCCAGATGCGGGACGAGATCCGCACGCTGCAAGACGCTCTGGAAGCGAATCGCAAGAACCTGGCAGGCGACGCCGGCGGCGTATGGGAGAAAGAACGTTTCGTCACGCGGCTGGAGAACTTGCTCGCTCGCGACCGCCAGTTCAGCGCCGTGGTGGCCGGACTGGGCGACCTGGCGGCTCTGTTCTCGGAATATTCCCGTCCGCTCGTGGATCACGTGCTGAAGGAGACTCTGGCAGGCCTAGCCGAACTGGTCGGCAAATCGGGCATCACCACCCAATGGGAGGAAGGCGTATTTGTCGCCATACTGGAAGGTCCGCCGCCGCCGGCGCTGGATTTCGCAACGCGCGCCGAACAGAATCTGTCGGGCCGGTACATCCTCAGGCAGAATGGAGCGGCGCGCACCATCCGCGTCGACGCCAAAACACGGACCGTGGATCACATTCCAGGAGATTCGCCGCAGCGGTTCTTCGCGGATCTCGAGACGGCCAGTAAGCAAGTCTCCACGTGACCCGCCGGTTCATTGCGACGGGGCGTTTTGGCTCCGCCCGGGCGCAGGCGGCGGAAGCGGTTCGCGCGGCAGCAGATCCGGCCGCGTCGCGGCGTGATACACGAATGTCGCCACTACCGCGGCGATCTGCTGCAAGTCCTCGCGCTGAACCCGGTCATACACGTCCATATTCGAATGATGCGTACGCGTGTTGTAGTCCAGCCAGTCCTGAATGAACTGAAATCCAGGCAGGCCCACTTCATCGAACGCTTGATGATCCGTGCCGTTGGTGTCGCGGATGCTGACGGTTGACGCGCCCAAGTCGGCCACCGGCTTCAGCCAGGCTTCAAACACGGGCCGCATGGCGTCATTGCCCTGCAAATACACGCCGCGGATCTTGCCCGATCCGTGATCCACGTTGAAGTAGCCCGATAATTTCCCGTGCTCCGGTTTCAGTTGCATGTTCGTGCGGTCGGCGAAATGCTCCTTGACGTAGGCCCGTGAGCCGAGGTAGCCCTGCTCTTCGCCGCCCCACAGCGCCATGCGGACCGTGCGGTCCATCGGCAGCTTCCGTTGCTTCAGAATACGCATGACTTCCATCACCACGGCCGAGCCGGCGGCATTATCGGTTGCGCCGGTGCCCGCATGCCAGCTATCGAGATGCGCGCCGATCATGACCACTTCGTCGCGCTTGGAGGTGCCGGGAAGATCGGCAATGACGTTCACCGAATCGGTGGGATCGAAAAACTGCGCCTCCACTTCAATCTCCATCTTCACGGGAATGTTGGCGTCCAGGAGCCGCAGCACGCGATTGTAATGTTCGGTTGCGAGGGCAATGCCGGGCGGAGGCAGAGGGGCGTTGGTCTCCCTTGGACCGCCCGATCGCACGAACAAAGCACCGCCTTCGCTGCCGGTTTCGCCGTTGCGCACCACCACGGCCACGCCTTCCCGCACCAGAAATTCATTCAAGCGATTCGTAAAATTCTGGCCTCCGGCGTTGGGGTTCCCGGTTCCGGCCGGCGGAGCGCCGCGACCGCGGCCGGCATTCAGAGCGGCTGTTCCGGGAGGGCCGCCTCTGCCCCCGCGTCCGCCGCGCCCCGGTGCGGCCTGCGCAATCTGCGCCAGCTCCTGGTCCGAATAACGCGTTCCGACGGGAGCAGTGTTCAGCACGAGTTCGCGCCCCGCGCCGAGAAAAACGATCTTGCCTTTCAGGCGGCCGCGATAGCGCTCCAGGTCGCCGTCATTTTGCATGTTGGCGACCATCACCTCTCCTGTCACCTTGCCGTTCGTGCCCGGGGTCCAAGCCAGCGGCGCGCCGATGAAGGGAGCCGGCGCGGGCTCCAGCATGTGCGCGGAGAAACGCGTATAGGCCCAGCCGCGTCCGAACGGTCCCCACTTCTCCTGGTGCACTTCCAGGCCCCATTCCTGGAGTTGTTTGGCGGCCCAATCCGCCGCCTTGAAAAAGCCTGGAGAATTGGTGAGCCGGGCGCCCGATACGTCGGTCAACTGAAACACGTGGTTCATCACCCTCGAATTCTGAAAAGCTTCCTGGCGGATGCGGTGGACCGCATCGAGGTTCACGGTCTCCTCGGCGGAAACCGCGACTGCGGCCAGAGTCAGAGCGGCCAAAGCGGGCGATAGGGTTCTCATGGCAGCCAGCATATTACAATTTTCATGTAAACGTGCGGATCACCATTTCCAAGGAAAACTACCTGAAGGCCATCGCCGAGGCCGAATCGGAAGGCGAAACCGTCATCGCGGCGACGCTGGCGCGCTGGCTGGCCGTCTCCGCACCCGCGGTCACGATGGCCATCCGGCGGCTGAAGCGTGACGGTCTGATCCGGGTTGCGGCCTCCGGCGAGGTTTCCCTCACGCGCCAGGGGCGCGATATCGCCGACCGCCTTCTGCACCGCCATCATTTGATCGAACGCATGCTGACCGAGATTTTCGGCATGGAGTGGTATAAGGTCCACGACGAAGCCGAGCAGATGGAGCACGCCGTCTCGGCCGACTTTGAGCGCAAATTGCGCGAGCGCCTGGGCGACAAAGAGGCTTGCCCCCACGGCAACCGGGTGGGGCTGGACCGCCCGCGCGACCGCCGCGCGCGCGGCTGGATTCCGCTGGACGAGGCGGGCGCCGACGGCGCCGTGAAGGTCATGAGCGTGTTCGAGCGCGACCGGCAATTGCTCGAATATCTGGACGGCCTGGGTATCCGCCCGGGCGCACTGTTACGGATGGTGGCGCGCAACTACGACGAGACGGTGACGTTGAAGGTGAACCGCAGGCCGGTGCAGCTCGGGCGGGCGGCCGCGGCGAAGGTGTGGGTGGCGCGGGCATAGATAGAAAGGGGAATGACATGGCTTCGTCAAGAAAACTCCAGCTTCGCCGCAAATTCCTGAAAGGCGCGGCGGGCGCTGCCGCCGCCGTCGCCGGAGGCCGCAAGGCCGGGGCTCAGCAGACGGGCCGTATCGCCGGGTTCGATCACGTGGCCGTGCCCATGCAGAACACGGAGGCGATGCTGGCCTTCTACCGCGCTCTCGGCTGCGAGATCACGGAATCCGCCGTGGCGTGCTCGGTTTACTTCGGCGACAACATGGTCAACTTCCACCGTCCGGAAAGGTGGCAAGACGCGACGTTCACGCTGCGGGCGTCCGCGGCCAAGCCTCCGTGCGGCGATTTCTGCTTTGTCTGGGAAGGAACGGCCGAAGCACTCAACGCGCTGCTCCGCCGCGCACAGGCCAAGATCGTCGAAGGTCCGGTCGCCCGGCAGGGAGGCCGCAAACGAGGCGCCACCAGCGTTTACGTGCGCGACCCGGACGGAAACCTGCTCGAGTTCATGATTTACTGATGCCTCCGGCGCGGGGCCTTGCGGCCGTTGCCGATCCGAGGTAGTTTCAAACTTCGGGAGATCCATCATGCTTCGCGCTGCTGCGTTCATTCTGGTCCTGCCGCTGTTTCCTCTCGCCGTTGCCCATCACGGCGGCTCCGAGTACGACCTTTCGAAAAACGTCCAGTTCAAGGGCAAGCTCACGCGCGTCGACCTGATCAATCCGCATAGCTGGCTCTACTTCGAAGTCACCGGCGCGGACGGAAAAGTCAGCCGCCACCGCTGCGAGATGCGTTCCGCACACGTGCTGCGGCGCTCCGGCTGGACGAAAGATCTGTTCCCCATAGGCCAGCAGATCACGATCGACGCGTCGCCGAACCGGACGGATCCGGCATCGTGTTACCTGCAAACGATTCTTACGGCGGACGGAACGCGCATGGACCGCTACGGGCAATACGTGAAGGCGCCCACGGGCGGGCTCAAGGAAGTGCGCGGGCCCATCGTCACGGCCAAGGCGAACCGGCCCGCGCGGCGCCCGACCGGCGAGCCGAACATCGCCGGCGAATGGGCGCCCGTGCAGCAGGTGATGGTGAATCCGCGGGGCACGGGCGGCGGCCTGGTGCCACTCAACGAGTTGGCCCAGCGCGAACAGGCCGCGAAATCAGGTGAAGCGGCGAAAGGCGCAGGCAAAGGCGCGGCGGCCAAGGGTCCGCGGCTCTACGGCGGCTCCGAGCTGACCGAACTCGGCGAAAAGGCCGCCGCCGAATTCAAGCGGGACGATAATCCGCGCTTTCGCTGCGAGACGACCAGCATTATCTTCGACTGGACCTTCGACGGACCCGTGAACCGCATCACGCAGAACCGGGATACGATCGTGCTGGAGTACGGCCAGTTCGGATTCAAGCGTACGATTCACATGAACCTGAAAGCGCATCCGGCGAACACCAAGCCGAGCCGCGCGGGGCACTCGATCGGGCGGTGGGAAGGCGATACACTGGTGGTGGATACCGTGGGATTCGCACCCGGATTCCTGAACACGCCCGTACGCAACAGCGACAGACTGCACGTCATCGAGCGGTTCACGCTCGATCCGACCACACAGGCGCTGACGCGCAGCTATACGGCCGAGGATCCGGTCTACTTGAAAGGCAAGTACACGGGCTCGGATACGGTGTTCCCGGCGGATGCTCCGTTCAATCCGGGCAAGTGCCAGGAGTTGAATTTCATCGACTATTCGAAACAACAGCGGAAGTAGCGGTCAACCGCGGGCGGCCGGGGCGGGGCGAATCCCCGTTTTATACGCCGTGAGATCAGCCCATGGACCTTCGCCTTTGACTTCCACAAGGCCTTGCTGAAGGCGCCCGAGGAAGGCGTGATCGAACTTCGTTCACCCTGAAATTGCGTCCGATCGAAGCCCTGTAACGACTCGTCCCTGTTTAACCCGGCGCCTCGGGTATTCTGAAACTGCATGAACTGGACCACCACCGCCGCCCTCCTTCTCGCGCTCGCCGTCGGTTTCGGGGCCTTCGGAGCACACGGGCTGCGCGGCTCGCTCGATGACTACTCGATGGGGGTCTATGAGAAGGCCGTCTTCTACCACTTTGTCCACGCGCTCGGCTTGCTGGCCGTACCGCTGCTCACGCGCACGGGGCTGACCTCCGGGAAAGCGGCGCACTGGGCCGCGTGGTGCCTGCTCGCCGGAATTGTGTTTTTTTCCGGCAGCCTGTATGCGCTCGCGATCTCGCGCGTCACTCTGCTCGGCGCGATCACGCCCATTGGCGGCACGGCGTTCCTTGCCGGATGGGTGATTCTGGCGTACTCGGGCTGCGTCAATAAGGGGCCGGGGAGGGGGTCAAGCGGCTCTTGAAGTACGCCACCGTCTCGCGCAGCCCATCTTCGAGCGGCACTTTCGGCTCCCAGCCGAGCAGGCGCTTCGCTTTGCCGATATCCGGCTGGCGCTGCCGCGGATCGTCGGGCGGTAAGGGCTTGAAGACCAGTTCGGAACTCGTCCCCATCAGCCGCTGAATGCGTTCGGCGAACTCGAGAATCGTCAGCTCCACGGGATTCCCCAGATTCACCGGCAGCCGCTCGTCGGAGCGTGAAAGCCGCACCAGCCCTTCGACCAGATCCGCGACATAGCAGAAGCTGCGCGTCTGCCGGCCGTCGCCGAAGATCGTCAGAGGCTCGCCGCGCAAAGCCTGTTCGAGAAACGCCGGCACGACGCGGCCATCATTCAGTGCCATGCGCGGGCCGTAGGTGTTGAAGATGCGCGCGATGTTGGTGCGCACGCCGTGCTCGCGGTGGTAAGCCATGGTGAGCGCCTCCGCGTAGCGCTTGCTTTCGTCGTAACAGGAGCGCTCGCCCACAGGGTTCACGTTGCCCCAGTAGGTTTCCTTCTGCGGATGCTCCAGCGGGTCGCCATAGCACTCCGAGGTTGAGGTCAGCAGGAATCTCGCTCCATCGCGGCGGGCGATCTCCAGCATGTTGCGCGTCGCCGCCGATCCGCACTCGAGCGTCTCAATCGGATACCGCAAGTAAAACTTCGGGCTGGCGAGCGACGCGAGATGCCAGACGTGATCGAACGGCCCGCCTTCGCCGACCGGGTGCGTCACGTCGAATTCACGGAATCGGAAACGCGTGTTGCCGGCCAGGTGCTCGATGTTCTCGCGGGAGCCGGTGATCAGGTTGTCGAGCCCCACCACTTCGCCTCCCTCGGCAAGCAAGCGGTCGCACAGGTGGGAGCCGATGAAGCCCGCGGCTCCGGAAACAAGATGGCGCAAAAGCGAAAGCCTCCGTCGTTTCATTGTATGTTGGACTATGCGCGCTCCGTCAGGTCTGGAAATGCTGCTCGCCGCCCTGGTCTGGGCCGCGTCGCTGGCGGCTTTCTGGCTGCGCTTCCGGCGCGTGCTGGCGTGCATCCGCGCGGCGAAACCCGACGCCGATTTCCGTTTGTCTCCCGTATCCCGGCGCCTTTTCGACTTCGTGTGGGAGGTGATGTTGCAGGCGAAGGTGATCCGCCAGCGGCCGCTGCCCGGGCTTGCGCACGCCTTCGTGTTCTGGGGTTTTTGCGCGTTCGCGCTGATCACCTTGAACCACGCCGCCGCTGGATTCGGCCTCGCGTTCCTGACAAGCGGCAGCGCCTATCATTACTTCGCCGCGGCGTTCGGCGTGGCCGTGTCGGTCTCCATCGCGGGTCTGTTCGTGCGCCGGTTTCTGATTCGTCCCGAATGGCTGGGCGCAAAGGTGTCGGTCGAAAGCGGCGTGATTGCCGGATTGATCTTGGTTTTGATGCTCAGCTATCTGGCCACGCTCTTCTGGGCAGACGCGAAGTGGCTCTGGTGGATGCACACGCTGGCGCTGGCCGCATTCCTGCCGTTGATCCCCCACACCAAGCATCTGCACCTGGTCCTGAGTCCGTTTTCGGTGTTCCTGTCACGCGGTTTCGCCAACGTTCCGCCGCTGACGGGCGACGAGGACTTCGGGCTGCACACCGGCAAGGACATCACACGCATTCAGGCGCTGCAAGCCTACTCGTGCGTTGAATGCGGGCGCTGCACGGAACACTGCCCGGCCTACAACACCGGCAAGGAACTGAACCCGCGCGAAATCGCCCTCGGGATCCGGCGCTATCTGAAGGAGTTCGGAACCGCATCGGAGGAGCCATTGCTGGCCAAACACATCTCGCGGGAAGCAGCCTTTCAATGCACCACCTGCGGGGCGTGCGAGTTTCAATGTCCGGTCGGCGTCGAGCACGTCTCAATGATCGTCGGTCTGCGCCGCGGCGCCGTGAACACCGGCGAATGGGAGGATATTTACGGCACGAAACTGTTTCTCGCGCTGGAGCGGCAAGGCAACGCGCCCGGCATGGCGCCCGCGGAACGCGACAAGTTCATCGCGCGCGAACAGTTCCCCGTTTTCGATGGCACCCAGGAGTATTGTCTGTGGCTCGGTTGCATGGGCGCCTACGATCCGCGCGGCCGCGAGATTATCGCCGCTTTCGCGCGAGTGATGCGGCACCTGGGGACCACGTTCGGCGTGCTGGCAAGGGAGAAGTGCACGGGCGATCCGGCGCGGCGGCTCGGCAACGATCTGGTTTTCCAGCAGTTGGCCGAAGCGAACCTGGCGGCGCTGGGCCGGGCAAAGGTCACGAAGATCGTCTCCATCTGTCCCCACTGCGTGCGCACGATTTCGTCCGACTGGAACGAATACGGCGAAGCTCCGCCCGTCGAGCATCACAGCGAGTTTCTGGCGCGCCATCTGGACAAGTTGCCGCAGGCGGCCATCGACGCCACTGTCTATCACGACCCTTGCTATCTCGGCCGGTACCGGGGCATCTACGATGCGCCGCGCGACGTGCTGGCGCGTAGCGGAACTGTTGTTGATCCACCACGCTGCCGTGAGCGCAGTTTCTGTTGTGGCGCGGGCGGCGGACTGGCGTTCCTGGGCGAGGAATCCGGTGAACGCGTCAGCCACAATCGCGCGCGGGAACTCACTGCGACGGGCGCATCGACGGTGGCCGCCGCGTGCCCTTTCTGCAACACGATGTTGCGCGACGCACTGGCCGCGGTGTCGCCCGCTCCGCCGAAGCTGCTCGACATCGCCCAGATCGCGGCGGCGCGGATTCCGGCGCCGCGGCAATGACGCTATGCTGAAGGCATGGTGGCGCGGTACAGTCTGTTAGCGCTCATACTTGGAGCCGCGCTCGTCGCCCAGCAGCCACGGCCACCGGCGCCGGCGAGACCAGCCGCCGCCGGCAAGCCAAGAGCGTCCACAGCCGCGAAATCGCAGCCGCCGGCCAGCACGCCGGAGGCAAGCGCACGGCGCCTGCTGAACTCGCTTTCCCTGCGTGAGCGCGTCGCCCAACTGGTCTTCGGCGTGGCCGACGGCTATGTGTACAGCACGCAGTCGGAAGAATACGAAAGATTTCGCCACTGGATTGCAGACCTGCACATCGGCGGTCTGCTGATCAACAACCGGGTCGAGTTTGGCTCGGCGCGCAACGCCAACCCGCACGCCATGGCGGTGTTCATCAATCAGATGCAGCGGCTCTCGCGCGTTCCGCTGCTGATCGCATCGGATTTCGAGCAAGCCGCCTCGATGCGCGTCACCGGCGGGACCCAGTTTCCGCACAGCATGGCCTTCGGAGCCGCGGGCGATATCGAGGCCACGCGCTACGAAGGGATGATCGCCGCGCGCGAGGCTCGGGCGCTGGGGGTGCATTGGATTTTTGCTCCGGTTGCCGACGTGAACAACAATCCGGCCAACCCGATCATCAACCTGCGTTCTTACGGCGAAGATCCCGCGCAGGTGGCCCGCCACGTGGCGGCGTTCATCGAGGGCGCGCACTCGGATCCAGCCCGTCCGGTGCTGGTCACCGCCAAACACTTCCCCGGCCACGGCGATACGGATGTCGACAGCCATCTGGGCCTGCCGCGCCTGGCGATCCGGCGCGAGCGCCTGGACGAGGTGGAACTCGTGCCCTTCCGCGCTGCGATCGCAGCGGGCGCCGACTCCATCATGACGGCACACATCTCGCTGCCGGAGCTCGATTCCTCCGGCGTTCCGGCCACGGTATCGCCCAAAGTGCTCACGGATCTGCTGCGCAATGAGCTGATGTTCCAGAACATCATCGTCACCGATGCCATGACGATGCAGGGCCTCACTGCGATGTTCAACAACGGCGAGGCGGCGGTGCGCTCGCTGCTCGCAGGCGCCGACGTGCTGCTGATGCCCCCCGATCCCGAGCAGGCGATCCGTTCGGTGGTGGCCGCTGTGGAGAGCGGGCGCATCAGCCGGGCGCGCATCAACCAGAGCGCGCTGCGCGTACTGGTCGCCAAGGCGGCGCTGGGCATCGCACGCAACAAACTGGTGGACTTAGACGCCATCGCCAACGCCATGGATTCGCCCGAGGCAGCGGCGCGCGCGCAGGAAATCGCCGACAGAGCCGTAACCCTTTTGAAGAACAGCGACCGTTTGTTGCCTCTTTCCCCGGCTGATCCGGTATGCATGGTGGTGGTGAACAGCCTGCGGATTTCGCAGCAAGGGCAGCGCGCCATCCAGGCTTTCCGGAGCCGCGCGCAGCGCGGGCGCGTCTATGCCGTGGACACCGGAATGTCTCTGGCGGCGCTCGAAGCCGCGATCGAGAACCCGCGCGACTGCTCCGCGATTTTCGTAGCGTCTTTCGCGAGCATTAACGCGAATCTGGGCGGGGTCGCGCCCTACATCGCAAAACTGGCGGAAGGCCCGGTTCCGGTGATCCTGGCGGGATTCAACGATCCCTATGTGTGCGGCAAGTTCCCCAAAGCATCGGCGTGCGTGATTCCATTCAGCTCGGCTCCGCCGTCAGAAGTGGCCGTGGTGAAAGCGTTGTACGGCGAGATCCCGGTGCGCGGGCGCACGCCGGTTTCGATTCCGAATGTCGCCGCACGCGGAGACGGCCTGCAGTTGCCGGCCCGGACGCAACGGGCCGCGCGATAGATCGACGCCGCAGATCCACGCCGCTGGGGCGCGCCGGGGGTTAATCCTTGAGCGAAGCGTCCAGAAACGCCTTCAGCCGGTGACTGCGGCTCGGGTGGCGCAACTTCCGCAGCGCCTTGGTCTCGATCTGCCGGATACGCTCGCGCGTGACCGCGAAATGCTGGCCGACTTCCTCGAGCGTGTGCTCGCTTCCGTCCTGAAGGCCGAAGCGCATCTTGATGATCTTTTCCTCTCGCGGGCTCAAGGTCTTGAGCACCTCGGCGGTCTGCTCGCGCAGATTGAGGTTGATGACGGCTTCCGCGGGCGAAGCGACGTGGCGGTCGATGATGAAATCGCCGAGATGCGATTCCTCCTCTTCGCCCACCGGCGTTTCCAGCGAGATCGGCTCCTGCGCGATGCGCAGCACCTTGCGCACCTTGCTGACCGGCATCTCCATCTTGACGGCCAGCTCCTCGGTGGTGGCTTCGCGGCCGAGGTCTTGCTGCAACTGGCGCTGGATGCGGACCAGCTTGTTGATCGTCTCGATCATGTGCACCGGGATGCGGATGGTGCGGGCCTGATCGGCGATGGCGCGGGTGATCGCTTGCCGCACCCACCAGGTCGCGTACGTCGAAAACTTGTAGCCACGCTGGTATTCGAACTTATCCACGGCCTTCATCAAGCCGATATTGCCTTCCTGGATCAGGTCCAGGAATTGCAGGCCGCGATTGGTGTAACGCTTGGCGATGGAAACCACCAGGCGCAGGTTGGCCTCGATGAGTTGTTTTTTGGCGTCGCCGGCTTCCGTCTCGCCGCGTTCGACCACTTGCAGCGTGCGCCGCAGCTCCGTGGCCGAGGCGCCGCATTCTTCTTCCAGATGCTGGAGGCGCTGGCTCTGCTGGCGCAGCTCCTTGCGCAGGGCGGCCGCGCCGCCGGGGACCCCGTTGGGGGCTTCCAGCTTGCGTTGCAGGCGCGCGATCTCGCGCTCAATAGGCCGCAGCTTCTCAACGGCCAGCCGCAGCCGGCCGCCCAGTTCGTGCCGTTTCTCCGAGGAAAAAGGGATCTCGCGGATGCGCCGGGAGACCGCGACCATTGTCCGGGCCAGGTTCCAGCGCAGCGTGCGATGCATCTTAGGCTTCATGCCCCGGCTGACCGCTTGCAGTTTCTGCCGGAACTGCTGCGCCCTGCGATACAGTTTTTCGATATCGGCCAGCGCCAGCAACAGGTCGTCGACCTTCTCAGCCAGGGTTTCATCCGTCACCACGAGTTCGGGAAGCGCCAGGATGTCGCGGGCGATCGAGGGATCCTCGCGCAGGTGGCCGGCCAGAGCCAGGATTTCGCGGATAATCAGCGGAGACCGGGACAACGCCTTGCTGACGGCGGCTTGCCCCCGTTCGATGCGGCGCGCCAGCTCGATTTCGCCTTCGCGCGTGAGCAGGGGCACCGTTCCCATCTCGCGCAGATACATGCGCACGGGATCGTTGGTTTTTTCGCCGAACTCCTGTGGCAGCTCCAGATCGCCCAGTTCATCGGCTTCGCCGAGCTTATCCAGCTTCGGCTCTTCGAGAATCTCCACGCCGGCCGAGTCGAACTCGGTGAGCAGGTCGTCCAGGTCCCGGCTGCCCTGATAGTCCTCGGTCAACAATTCGTTGACCTCGTCGTAGAGGACGAACCCCTTTTCCTTCCCCGCGTCCATAAGCTGTTTCAGCCGTCCGAATTTTTCTTCACTTGCCACTGGTCACGACTGCGCCCTGACTGGAACATTGCCGGTTCTGCCCCCGAGCACGTCCGAGTTGCCTTTCAGTGTACACCACCATGGGGCAGCATTCAGCCGGTGGCCCGCACGCTATGCAACTCGCGCTTCAGACGATCGACTTCGCGCGTGAGCTCGCGCCATTCCTCCATGCGTCCTTCCCGTTCCGCGACCTTCACTTTGGCCTGTGCTTCCGCCAGATGCCGCCTCCGCAACGCGATCTCCAGGCGGCGCAGACAGTCTTCGGCCTGCCTGCGGGCTTCTTCCTCATCCGTATCATCGGCAGAGACCGCCAGATGCAATAGCGCGCGGTCGGATTCACCCAGACGCCCCTCCAGTTCGCCGAAAAGACGAGCCGGGGAATCCGCAACCACGCGCTGCAGACTTTCGAAAATCGCCCGGCTTACGAAACCTTCGTACATCTCCGGTTGCAGCGCGGGCAACACTTCGGCGCGTGCGCGCTCGCTGTTCAACAGCGCTTGCAGCAGCATCCGCTCAAGCGGCGGCAATGCGGGCGAAGGCGCCGCGGGCGGCGCGGAACGGCGCTCCAGGGCGGATCGCCGGAACTGCTCCAGCACCAGGCCCGGCTCAACCCCCAAGTACGACGCCAGATCGTTGGCCACCGCGGCGCGCTCCAGCTTATCGGCCAAGCGGTTCACCGCCGGCAGCAGAAATTTGAAGGCATCGACGCGCCCTTCCGACGTGCGCATGTCGAAGCGCGCGCGGGCGCGGTCCGCGAGCCAATGGAAGTATCCACTGGCCTGCTCGAGCCTGGCGGCGTACGCTTCGGCGCCGTAGCGTTTGACGTATTCGTCCGGGTCAAGCTTCACCGCGCCGCCTGAGTCGAGCGCCAGCACGCGCACGTGCAATCCTTCGTCCAGCAGCAACTGGATCGCGCGCTCGGCTGCGTTTGCGCCTGCCGTATCCGGATCGAAGTTCACAATCACCGTATCGGCGTGCCGGCGGATGGCGCGCACTTGCGCGTTCGTCAGCGCCGTACCGCAGCTGGCCACCGCTTCCTTCACGCCCGCTGCGTACACGCCGATCACATCCATGTAGCCTTCCACCAACACGGCGCGATTCGTGCGCCGCATGCCCTCGCGGGCGCGATGCAGGTTGTAGAGAATCGACGTCTTGCGGTAGATCGGCGTCTCCGGCGAATTGTAATACTTGGGCTGGTCCTCATCGCGCATGGCGCGCCCCCCAAACGCGATCACCTTGCCAGATTCATCGTGGGTCGGAAACATCAGCCGTCCCCGGAAGACATCGTAGTAGCCCGGGGCGTCGGTGCGTTTGCGAACCAGGCCGGAGGCGTCTAATTGCTCGGCCGTGAAGCCGCGCTCGGAAAATCGCCGCATCAACTGCTGGCCGGATGGATCGGCATAGCCGAGCTGAAACGCGGCGATCAGCTCACTTGAAACGGCGCGCCGCTCCAAATAGGCGCGCGCCTCCGCGCCCTGTGGGGCGCGCAGGTTTTCCTGAAACACCTGGGCCGCGATCGCATGCATCTCGCGAAGCGCCCCTTTCAGGCGCGAGGTGGCGTCCGAGTATTCCGAACGCTGCGGCATCGGTATCCCGTTGCGCTCTGCCAGGAAGCGCAACGCCTCCGGGAACGTCATGCCGTCGTGTTCCATGACAAACTTCAGCGCGTCGCCGGAAGCTCCGCAGCCGAAGCATTTGTAGAATTGCCGAGTCTGGTTGACGTTGAACGAGGGCGTTTTCTCCTGATGGAACGGGCACAGACCGGTATAGCGGCCGGTGGCGCCCTGCTTCCTGAGCCGCACATATTCGCCGATCACGTTGACGATATCAATCGAGGACTTGAGTTGATCGACGAAATCCACCGCAGAACACCCGATTCAGATTATGGCACGCCCTTCCCGCAGCGGAGGATCGTCCGCGACGCCGTGCGAATCCCGGCCTGGAACGTGACGGCCAAGGCGCAGCCGCACCGCAGCATCAACCGTACCCGCCAGCGCGCCCACCGGCTCATCCATCGAGCGTACCAGGTCTCAGAACTGGACGTCCCACTGAATCTGATAGCGGAGACGGTGCACGCCGGCGAAAGCCGGCTGCTGCATCGCGAGACGAGACACTTCGAACGTGAACTTATTGTCGTGTCCCTCAAGAAAGACGTTCATGGCGATGCTGTGCTCCTGCCGCAGGTCGCGCGTGGTCCGCGTATTGGGGTCGACGACGGCGTAGCGGTAGGCGAACTCGACCTCCTTGGGGATGATGCTCACGACGTGGTGCGGGAAATAACCGGCCTGCACGTAGGCGCCGCGCAGCGTCCTCGTCCGGGCCAGGACATGATCGCGGATCTGCTTCCAGTGATTCTCCCCTTGGATCGAAGCGCCACGGTACTTGTACATGAACTCGGCGTTGAGCTGGGAGAGCCGGTACTGGTTGGGCGCCCCGCGGGTGAAGCCGTCGATCTGCCCGCCTCCCGATCCGGAGTAGCGTGTGAACTCGCTGGTATTCCGCGCGGCGCTGAGGGCGATGAAGGCGGCGGGCGTTTTGCGATTGCCTGTGTCGCTGGAGGAAACGCTGGGATCCGCCTTGAGAAAATTCCACTGATAGCGCGCCACCAGCAGCGGATTATCGTCCAAGTTGATGCCGGTGTTCAGGCCGTTACCAGTCAGAATCTCAAAGAAGTAGATGGAATCAGCCCGCTTTCCGGCAGCGATGCGGCCGTGAACGCTGAAGCCCGCCTGGCGGTCGAGCGTGAAATCGCGATTGACGATGCTGCGCTCGACCATCTGTTGCCGGCCCGAGGAAATGTAGCGCTCCTGGCTAAAAATCGACTTCCACTGGCCGATCCGGATACGCAGCCACGGGCGGAGGTTTACATCAGTGTAGAGATCGATCATTTGATGCCCGATGAAGTCGTGTTCGTACTTGTAGGCCACCAGGCCGCCCAGAATCTCGCCATCCATCTTGTAGCGCGAGCGACGAAGCATGTAACGGTTCGGGTTGCTCGTCGAGAACTGGCTGACGCTGCGAGGATCGTCGTCAAAAGGGGTGGAGAAGCGTGTCTGCAAGCGCCACTGTATGCGCGCCGTGTAGCCGCCTTCCTTGGACTTTACCTCAAGGCCCTGGCGGCTGTACGTCATTTGGAACGGCGTCCGGACCAGGTTGAGTTTGAGGTTCTTCCAAGTGACCGGCGTTGGAGGTTTCGCGGCCGGCGCGGCGAAGTTTGCAGTTGGAGTCTGAGCGAAATCTGAAACTGGAAAAAAAATTAAGCCCAGTGGAGCAAGAAGCTTGCTGAACCTCATTACGTATCTCGATGGTAAGCTGCCAGATATAACGGGCCATGACAAAATGGTTACAATTCAATGAATTTGCGCTGACAAGCGCCGCCTTGCGCTAGGCATTCAGAACTCTTCTTGCGGCTGTGCCGCGCCGGGATCGTCTCGAATCGCGACCACGTTTGCGAGCAGGCGGGCAGGCGCTTCGGCCTGCGGAAACGCTCTGATCAAGGCTTGATACTCGCGCTCGGCTACCGTCAACATGCCAAGCTCCTCGGCGACCAGGCCCAGCACGAGGTGAGAATCGCGATATTCCCGGCGGATTTCCTGCCAAAGCGAAGCGGACTCCTGGTCAAGCACGATGAAGGACGCGGTTTCGACCTCCTTGGTGGCGGACGTCACCTCCCAGGAATACCGTGCGCCGCGCTCAAGTTGCACCGGCGGCAGCCAGCTCAGCGCACCCAGGCTCTGGACGTTGGCGAGCACACGGCCGGCTGCATTCTTTAGAACCACGGTGTACGGCGGGGGAGCAAACATGTTCCAGCTCAATGCGACTTGCAGAGGCTCCACAGTTTCCGTCACCGGATAGATCAGGCCGAATCCGCTGGCCTCCGTCAGATCGATCAACGGCTGCGGCATGCGCGGCTCCTGCGAGGCCAGAATCAATCCCACGCTGAGCCGCAGGTCCTCAGGCAGAGTTTCGAGCACCGAAAAATCCAGGCCCGGATTGGGATCGGCGGGCTCGGGTTCCGGCGCCAGAACCTCGCGCGCGCCGGGGATGGACCGGAACGCAAAATATGGGACGGCAAAGATCAACACGACGCCGGCCAGCGTCATTAAGACCAATTGGGGAGAGGTAAGAAAATCCATCAGCCGCACACGCAGGCTGCGGGGAGGGGCTTTCGGTGGTTGGCCAGAAGGGTTTGTCATCTGCGGGCGTTCTACATGTTACAACGATACCAGTTGGCCTCGAAGTTACAGATCCTCTCGCGCGAAATCGTGCAGTGCGAGCTCTGCCCCCGTTTGCGCGCCTACTGCCGCAAGACCGGCGAGTTGAAACGCCGCGCTTACCTGGATTGGGAGTATTGGGCGAAGCCGGTTCCCGGCTTTGGCGATCCGCAGGCGCGCGTGCTGGTGATCGGACTCGCGCCCGGAGCCCACGGCGCCAACCGGACCGGGCGAATGTTTACGGGCGACCGCGCAGGAGACTTTCTGTACCGCGCCCTGCATGAAACCGGCTTTGCGTCGCAGCCCACGAGCACCTCGCGCGATGACGGCCTGGTCCTCACGGGCGCCTACATCACGGCCGCGGTGCGCTGCGCTCCTCCGCACAACAAGCCTTCGCGCGAAGAACTCGCGCGGTGCCGCCCCTACCTGGAGCGCGAACTCGTGCTGCTGCGCGAGGTCCGGGTCGTGGTGGCCTTGGGCGCAGTCGCATGCAACACGTACCTGTCGATCCTGCGCGATCAGGGCCTGATCATGAGCCGGACAGCCTTTCCGTTCGGGCACAACGCCCTGTACCGGACCCACGCGGCAGGACCTGCCCTGCTGTGTTCCTATCATCCAAGTCAGCAGAACACGTCCACCGGAAAACTGACAGCCGCCATGCTGCGGAAGGTGTTTCAGAGGGCGCGGGCGCTCTCGGCGTGATCTGCCGTGCGGCGGCGAAAATGTTACCGTTAGAAAAATGTGGAGCCGACTCGACGAAAGCGTCCCCAAGCCGGGTAATTCCCTTTCCGCTTACCGCCTTTTTTTCCGTGAATCCATGCGGTCCTTGGGGCCAACGGCTTCGGTTGTTCCGAGCTCCCGTTTTTTGGCCGGCGCCCTTACGAAACCGATCGATTTTCAGCATGCCCGCATTATCTTGGAGCTCGGCCCAGGCACGGGTCCGATCACGAAAGCGATCCTTAGCCGCATGCATCCGGAGGCAAAGCTGCTGGCCGTGGATATCAATGCAGCGTTCATCGAGCATTTGCGCGCGGCCTGTCCGGATCCCCGGCTGATTCCCGTGTGCGGTAGCGCCACGGATTTAAGGCGGCTCTTCGCCGCACACAATCTGGGGCCGGCCGATGCGGTGGTTTCCTCGCTGGGATTGACTGCCATGAGTCCGGAGATGCGGGGCGCGATCCTGCGCCAAATCGGGGAGTGTTTCTCGCCCGGCGCTGTGATGACGCAATTTCAGTACGCGCACGCCTACGCAGCCGGCCATCTGGATGTCGATACACCCCGCTTTCCTTCGTTCAATGAGCTGCGGTTTCTGCGCCGTTATTTCCGGACGATTCGCGTCGGCCACGTGCTGCTCAACTTTCCGCCGGCACTGGTGTTCACGTGCCGGGACTACGAGCAGGCGGAGCGCCCTGCCGATTCGCGCTACCATCGGAACAGCGGGCGCGTAGCTCAGGTGGATAGAGCATCAGCCTTCTAAGCTGAGGGTCCCTGGTTCGAGTCCAGGCGCGCCTACCACCCCGCCTTGCATCCGCGGTCTTCCGGGAGTAGAATTGCTCATCATTCGATGGTGCGGCAAATTCGTGATACCCGCGGCCGTGCTCCCGGTCGCAGCGCTGCTTTTCGCGGCCGCCGGCGATGACAAAGTGACGCTGGAATGCCGGG
>CAZTKA010000057.1:0-20695 GCA_964614015.1 uncultured Bordetella sp.
TCGCCAGCACCACGCGGTCGCGCGCAATGAGACGTTCGCGCACCGCCCGCGCCACGCCGTCGTCGTAACCGCAGCAGTTGAGAAAATTCACGCCGCGCTCGACGGCGCGCGCCACGTCCTGCGCCTTGAGACGCGTATTTCCTCGCGTCGCCAGCGCCAGCCGGCAGACGGGCGGACACGCCCCTCCGAGGTCCGCATAACGGGGAAATCGCGCGGCTGCGGGATCGGCACCCCAGACCGTGCTGAAGGGCGGGGCTTCCCTTCCCTTCAAAATTAAGCCTCGGCGGTCGTGGGGTCGATGATGGTCTTGACATCGGAAACGCGGTTGGCCGGGAAACCGCCCTGCTTGGCATGCTCGCGGATCAAGTCTTCATTCGGGGCGATGTAAACGCAGTACACCTTGTCGTCGGTCACATAGCTGTGCAGCCATTGAATCTGCGGGCCGAGTTCCTGGAGAACGGCAAGCGACCCCTGCGCAATCTCACGCACCTGTTGTTCGGTGATCTTGCCGACGCCCGGCATTTCCCGCTCAATCACGAAGTTCGGCATGGCAGTGTTTCTCCGGTACGGATGATACCATATGGGCCGTGAACCGCGAGTCCGTGGGAAAGATTTTGCGGGCAACTGCGGGGAACCCTGATTCAATCCGCTGAGCCGGCGGATGCGTATGGGGCGGGGGCGCCGCGCCGGGCTCAGCGCGCCGAAGTTCGCCCCGGAGTGTGATTCCGGAAACCGCCCGCTTTGTTACCCTAAAATCAAACGCGTGAAAATCGGCAAAAACAGCAAAGTCGGCCTGTTTCTCACCCATGTCGTCCCCGGCGTCGCGCGGCCGATGCGGGTGCTATGGAACGAGATCATCGGCTTCATTTTCGTCGTGCTGGGAGTGGTCGTTACTTCCGGGTCCATTCGCGCTTACCGGGCGCTGAAGCCGGAGGAGATCACGGTGTGGAAGATCGCCGTGCTGGCCTTCCTGCCCGTCGTACTGCTCTACTTCGGCGTGACCAGCTTCCTGCGCGCGCGGCGGATCTCGCGTTCCTGAGCTCCTGGCGCGGCGAATCGTTTAGCCGCCGGCCCGTTGCCAGCCCGGCTCAGGGGCGATTTCCTGGGGGCCGGATTCTCTCTTCTGAGCATTTACTGATTCGGGACGCCGGAACAGACCGCCTTTGCTACCCTGAAAATATACGCGTGAAGAGCCGCGAGCGCCCCCTCGAAAAACCAGGCGAGTTCCCCTACACGCGCGGCATCCATCCCGGCATGTATCGCGACCGGCTGTGGACTATGCGCCAGTATGCCGGATTCGGCGCGGCCGAGGAAAGCAACCAGCGCTACCGCTACCTGCTTTCGCAAGGAATCACCGGACTCTCGGTCGCCTTCGATCTGCCCACGCAAATGGGCATGGATTCGGATCATCCGCTCGCCGCGGGCGAGGTCGGGCGCGTGGGCGTGGCGGTTTGCTCGCTCGACGACATGGAGCGTCTTTTCGAGGGGATCCGCTTGAGCGACGTCACCACGTCGATGACCATCAACTCGACCGCGGCCATTGTTTTGGCGCTGTATGTGCTGGTCGCGCGCGGCCAGGGCGCGGACCTGACGAAGCTGTCGGGCACGGTGCAGAACGACATACTGAAGGAATACATCGCGCGCGGGACCTACATCTATCCGCCCCGCCCGGCCATGCGCATCATCACCGACTTGTTCGCGTGGGCCCGTGCGGAACTGCCTGCGTGGAACACGATTTCGATCAGCGGCTATCACATCCGCGAGGCGGGTTCGACGGCCGCGCAGGAAGTGGCGTTCACGCTTGCCAACGCCATCGCCTACATCGAGGCGGCCATCGCCGCCGGCTTGCCGGTGGACGCGTTCGCGCCGCGCCTCTCCTTCTTCTTCAATGCGCACAGTAACTTCCTGGAGGAAATCGCGAAGTTCCGCGCCGCCCGGCGGCTGTATGCGCACATCATGCGCGACCGCTTCGCGGCGCAAGACCCGAGGTCGATGATGATGCGCTTTCATGCACAGACCGCCGGCTCGACGCTTGCGGCGCAACAGCCGGATGTGAACGTGGTCCGCGTGGCGCTGCAAGCGCTCTCCGCCGTGCTCGGCGGCACGCAGTCGCTGCACAGCAATAGTCACGATGAGGCGCTTGGACTGCCCACCGAGGAGGCGGCCCGGCTGGCGCTGCGCACCCAGCAGATCATCGCCTATGAAACAGGCGTGACGAAGCAGCCCGATCCGGCCGGCGGCAGTTACGTGATTGAAGAACTGACGGACAAGATCGAACGTGAGGTGCGGGCCTACCTCGAACGCATCGATGCGATGGGCGGAACGCTCGCCGCCATCGAGCGCCGGTTCATGCAAGGCGAAATCCAGAATTCGGCATACGAAGTTCAGCGGCGCATCGAGCGCGGCGAGACCATCGTGGTCGGCGTGAACCGCTACCAGCAGGATGAACAACGCACGCCGCGGGTCTTCCGCGTGAATCCGGAGATCGAGCGGCAGCAGATCGAGCGTCTGCGCAAGTTGCGCGCCTCGCGGGCCAACGGAATGGCGCTACTGCGTTTGCATGAACTGGAGCGCGCGGCGCGCGGCCCGGACAATCTAATGCCGCCGATTTTGGCGGCCTGCGAGGCACGCTGCACGGTGGGCGAGATTTCCGACCGGCTGCGCAACGTCTTCGGCGAGTATCACGATGTGGCGTGAGGTTCACATTGCCGGCGGAGGCCTGGCCGGCTGCGAGGCCGCCTGGCAGGCCGCACGGCAGGGCGTGAAAGCAGTTCTTTATGAGATGCGCCCCGTGCGCGCGACGCCGGCGCACAAGACCGGCGAACTGGCCGAGCTGGTTTGCAGCAACTCGCTCAAGAGCGAGCAGGAGAATACGGCTCCCTGGCTGCTCAAAGAAGAGCTGCGGCGCATGGGGTCGCTGCTGATCGGCCAGATCGCGCCACGCGCCCGCGTTCCGGCGGGTCAGGCGCTCAGCGTCGACCGTGAGGTGTTCGCGCGCGAGGTCACGCGCGCCATCGAATCCGAGCCGTTGATCGAAGTCCGGCGGGAGGAAGTGACCGTGCTGACGCCCGGCAAGATCTGGATCGTGGCCACGGGGCCGCTGACCTCGGAGGTGCTGGCGGGCCAGATCGCGCGCATCACCGGCTCCGAACGCTTGTACTTCTATGACAGCATCAGCCCGATTGTCGACGCGGAGACGATCGACCGGTCGATCGTGTTCGCGGCGTCGCGTTACGGCAAATCGATGGACGGCACGGACGATTATTTGAATTGTCCGTTCACCAAAGAAGAATACGATGCGTTCGTTGCGGCGCTGCTGGCGGCCGAAAGCGTGCCCGCGCACATCGCCGAAGAGCAGGCTGCGGACAACGTCGAATATTTCGAAGCCTGTCTGCCCATCGAGGAGATCGCGCGGCGCGGTCCGGACACACTGCGCTTCGGGCCGATGAAGCCGACGGGTCTGACCGATCCGCGCACGGGCAAGCGTCCGTATGCCGTCGTGCAACTGCGGCAGGAGAACGCGCGCGCGGGCAGTTACAACCTGGTTGGTTTTCAGAACCACATGCGCTTCGGCGAGCAGGAACGCGTGCTGCGCCTGATCCCGGGCTTGCAGCACGCCGAGTTCCTGCGCTTCGGGCAGGTGCATCGCAACACGTACATCAACGGGCCGGCCCTGCTGGCGCCGACGCTGCAGTTGCGGACGAATCCGGAGATTTTCTTCGCGGGCCAAATTTCCGGCGTCGAGGGATATGTGGAGTCGATCGCCACTGGTTTCATCGCCGGGCTGGGCGCGGTGGCCGTGGCGAAGCGTGGAACACCGAAAAGTGTTCCACGTGGAACAGCGTTCGGTTCGCTGGTCACATATGTTTCGGGAGCGGATCCCGAGCATTATCAACCGGCTAACATTACGTTCGATCTGCTGCCGAAGCTCGACTGTGTTATGCGCGAGCGGCGCAAGCGGCACGCGGAAATCTGCAAGCGGGCGCTGGCGGAGCTGGATGCGTGGAGAGCCGGGCTGGAGGCGTGGAAACCGGAGGCGCATCCATGAAGGCGCGGCGTGCGGCGCTGATGCTGCTGGTGGCCGTTGCGGCGTTAGCCGCGGCGGCCTACGCGGTGGGCACCTCGCACGATTTCAAGGCCTACTGGTACAACGTACCCAACGTGTTCGGCGGGCCGTATCCGACCTACGGCCCGAACAGCGGCTGGGGCTGGCCGCTGACGTACCGGTCAGCTCCGCTGTTCCTGTTTCTGTTCGCGCCGCTGACGCTGCTGCCGCTGCGGGCGGCGGCGGGCATGTGGGCGGCAGGCAAGATCGCGACGCTGGCATGGCTTGCGCCGCGGCTGCACAGATTTACGCTCCAGGGCAGGCCGCGCCGGGGCTCAGCGTGGGCGTATGCGTGGATGCCGGCGCTGGCTTGCTACGCGTACCTGGTGCGCGAGATCGAGAGCGGCAACGTGCAATTCTATGTGTTCGCGCTGACGGCGATGGGATTCATCTGGATGCGGACGTGGCCGAATGCGGCGGCGCTGTCGTTGGCGGGCGCAAGGGGAGTTGCGGGCCTTCCGTTCAACCTGCGATGCGGCGGCGAGGGGGAGCGCGGGGCTCCGAGGGGCCGGCCCATCAAACAGGGCCGGTATTTGGATGTGAAATATGGAGGCGCAAGCGCTGCGCTCATTTTCCGACCAGGTGTTCCAGGTCCTTGTTGTTTTCCGCGCAGACGTACTCGATCAATTCGTCATCCGGCGTCAGCGTCAGCGGAAGGTTCACGGTCCACGGCTTGGTGTAGGCTTTGGGGTCGTCGATCGTGATCTGCAAATCCATGTGCCCGAAGTCGCGGCGGCGGAAGCGTTCAAAGACCTTCATCTGCTCCGTCCCCGGTTTGCCGAAATTGTCGAGCCAGCTATTCTCGACGAATCCGCTGGTCTCGACCACGAGCGTGTCGCCCTCCCAGTGCGCCACCGAATAGCCGAGCCAGGCTGGATTGGCGTTTTTGGGGATCTGGCGGCCGTCGAGGAAAATCTGGCGGAAGTGATGGACGGCCTCATAGAGGATCACGATTTCGCCGGGAGCGTGCAGGATTTTGAACGGGTACGGGACAACGTCGGAGCGCGGCACACCGCCCGGCACGCACCAGCCGGTGGGGTCGTCCTTGCTGAGGGTGTCGCGGCGGCGTTTGTACAGCTCAGCGGCCCACGGCTGGTAGGGGACCTCTTTCAGATCACGCGCGATGTCGCCGACGTAGCCGGGCGCGGGAACCCAGAGCCCGGAGATATCCGGCGTACCGTCGGAGCGCTTCGGAGCGGGGGCATTCAAGTCGGGCTTGCCGTCGGGCAGGCGCGGGATGCCCTTGGCGGGGTTATTCACCCACTGGGCGAAGGCCGGAGCCGCCAAAAGCAAGACCGGAAGGAATTTCCAGTAGAGAGGCATTTGTGATCTCGCAGTCAACGAGATTATACTCCTATTTGCAAGGAGGCGAAATGCCTGGCCTAAAGCTTTTCCTATTTCTCGCGGTAGTCTTTCTGGCGGCACTCGCGCCGGCCTGGGGTCATCACGGCGACGCGGGTCGCTATGACGAAAATGTCGTGGTGATGACCGGGACCGTGGTGGAGCTGCAATGGGTGGACCCGCATGCGATGATCGTGCTGGACATTCCGAATGACAAGGGGGTCAACGTGCGCTGGCAGGCCGAGCTGGGCGGGCGCAACGCACTGTCGCGGGCGGGGTGGACCAGAAACACGCTGAAGACCGGAGACAAGATCACGGTCACCGGCCGCAGGGTGAAGAGCGGAGCACCATACATGAACTTGACCGAGCGCGCGAACATCGTCATGACGGCCACGGGCAAGGAGTTGTTCCGCACGCCGAATTACGGGCAGCCCGCTCCGGCGGCTAAGTAGGTCCGCCCTGCGGTGAGGCCGCGCCCCACGAGTCTGGGGGGCGCTGCCCGCCGCCTGGCTGCTCTCAGAGCAGGGCACGTCCCGGGTCTGTACTTCTACAATGATGGGAGTGCTTCCGGTCACCGAACAACTCACCTACATCAAAAAGGGTTTTGCCGAGATTATCCGGGAAGAGGATTTGAAGGCGCGCCTGGAGGAATGCGCCAAGGCTGGCCGGCCGCTGCGGGTGAAAGCGGGGTTTGATCCGACCGCGCCCGATCTGCACCTGGGACACACCGTGCTGCTGCGGAAGATGAAGCATTTCCAGGATCTCGGCCACATCGCGATTTTCCTAATCGGCGACGGCACGGCGATGATCGGCGATCCCACCGGGCGCAATATCACGCGGCCACCCATGACGCGCGCGCAGATTTTGGAAAATGCGGAAACCTACAAGGCCCAGGTGTTCAAGATTCTCGATCCGGCCCGGACCGAGATCCGGTTCAACAGCGAATGGCTGGAGGCGCTGAGCTTTGAAGATTTCATCCGGCTGAGCGCGCATTACACGGTGGCTCGGATTCTGGAGCGCGACGATTTCACCAAGCGCCTCAAGGAAGGCACGCCGATCTCCATGCACGAGATCCTGTATCCGCTGGTGCAGGGCTATGATTCGGTGGCGCTGAAATGCGACATTGAGCTGGGGGGCACGGATCAGAAATTCAATCTGATGGTGGGCCGCGAGCTGCAGCGCGCCTACGGGCAGGCGCCGCAGATCGTCGCGACGACGCCGCTGCTGGAAGGCACGGACGGGGCCGAGAAGATGTCGAAGTCCAAGGGCAACTACATCGGCATCACCGAGCCGGCCAAGGTGATGTACCGCAAGGTGATGGGCATCAGCGACGAGCTGATGTGGCGCTACTGGCTGCTGTTGACGGACGCCTCGGTGGCGGAGATCGAAGCGATGAAACGCGGCGAGCCGATGCAGGTGAAAAAGGAGCTGGCCCGGCGCATCGTGACGGATTTCCATTCGGCGGCGGAGGCGCGCCAGGCCGGCGAGGATTTCGCACGCGAGGTGCAGCAGGGCGGCGTGCCGTCGGACATCGAAACGGTGACGCTAGCGGCCGAGGCGGTCTCCGAGCGCGGCATTTCCGTGCCGAAGATGCTGGTGACGGCGGGTTTGGCTCCCTCGCGCACGGAGGCTGAGCGGCTGCTGAAGGCGGGTGCGGTGGAGATCAACGGCGCGGTGTGTTCGGAGACGTATTATTCGGGCAACGGCACGCTGACGGTACGCGCGGGGAAGAAGTGGAAGCGGGTGACGCAGCGGCGCTGAGGTGAGTCATTCGCAAAGCCGCGTTGGGTGAAGCGCCGGTCACCGGTGTCCGGCGGCAGAACTCAGTGCACCATCACCACCTGCTTCGCGGTGATGGCCTCCGGGAGATTGCGCAGGCGGCCAAAGGCCAGCGCCGCGCCGGCCAGAATCAGCGGCGGCAGCGCGCCGCCCAGGAAAATATCGGATGCCGTCCAGCCTTGCCCCACCAGCACGCTCACCAGCGTGGGTCCGATGATCGCACCCAGCCGGCCGACGCCGAGTCCCGAGCCAACCCCGGTCGAGCGCAGATCGGTCGGGAAGTACGTCGCGCCAAGCGCGTTGATGGCGGCCTGCCCTCCGGTGACGCAGAAACCCGCGATGAAGACAACGATGAACAGCGGGGTCACGCTCATCCACGGCTGGCCGATGGTGGCGATCATGGCGCTGGCCAAAACGCCGCAGGTGGCCAGCACGGGAACAAATCCGCGCTGATGCACGAACCAGCCGAGCGACAGCGCTCCGACGGTGCCGCCGACTTGGACCATGCTTGCGATCAGCGCCGCAGTGGATTGCGAGATGCCCGCATCGGTCATGAAAGTTGCGAGCCAGCCCTGCAAGAAATAGAGGCTCAGCAGGTTCATGAAATTGATCAGCCAGTATAAGACCGTGCCAGGCGCGCGGCCGCCCTGGAACAAATAGAGCAAGGCAAAGCCGCGCAGCTTTTGTTCACCGGGCATAGTGTAGTGCGTCTCAGGACTGAACAGGGCCTGCGGGTTCACGCGGCGCAGCCATTTGGCGATCACGCCGGCTCTGGTTCCTTGCAGCGTCAGGAACTGGATCGATTCCGGCAGCGCGAAGATCATCAGGACCGCGATCAGCATCGGCACGGCCGCGCCGAAGTAGAAGACGCTGCGCCAGCCCCAGGTGGGCAGCATCCACGCCGCGACAAATCCGCCGAGCGCCGCCCCGGCGGTGAATCCGTTGGACGTGATCATCATAATGGCGACGCGGTGGCGCTTCGGGCTGTACTCGCCGGTCAGCGCCATGGCGTTCGGCATGATCGCGCCCATCCCCAGCCCGCCGATCACGCGCAGCCAGCGCATTTCCTCGAGCGAGGCCGCGCGCGCCGTCAGGAAGGTCAAAAACGCGAAGAAGATCGTGCAGAAAACCAACACGGGCCGGCGCCCGATCCGGTCCGCGAGGGCGCTGAACAGAATCGATCCGAACAACAGACCGACCGCGTTGGCGCTCAACACCGGCCCGAGCTGCACGCGGGAAATGTTCAACTCGGCGCTGAGCGCTGGGGCGACATAGCCCAGCGATTGCACATCGAAGCCGTCCATCGCCAGGCAGGCGAAGCAGAGTGCGAAGATGCCGATCTGGAAGCCGCCCAGCTTGCTTTCGTCGATGATCCGGCTGACGTCAACCTGAGCGCGCACTCCCATTCCTTCGGCCTTACTTACGAGGATTCCCCGGCCTCGGCGGATTCCCGAAGGAGCTGAATACCTGCCGGCCGTCGGGCAGGACGATGGAGCGCGCGTTGGCGGCATTGCCGCCCTTGCGCGCGACCAGGGCTTCGATGGTGACTTCCTGGCCTTCCGTGAGATCCGTGCGCTTCCAGCCGCGCCGGCGGAGTTCGTTTGGAGCTCCGAACTCGAACTGCCACTTCTCGATCTGGCCCTGTTGATTTTGCACGTCGAGATATAACCACGCGTGTGGGTTCATCCATTCTATCTTAGTGACCTTACCCGTGACCTTGATGCGTTTGTCGGGATCGAATTCGGCGCCGAGGGAATGGTGCGCCCGAACGGGCAGGGGACCGAACAAGAGTACGCCAGTAAGGATCGCAATCCGCGACTTCATATGCGACCTCCTTGCGGCTACATTCTAGTCCTGGCGGGGAAGCGCTGCAAGGCGCAAGGAGCCCCGGGGGCCGAGCCGATACGATCACTGGCCCGCCTGTCCGCTGAAGACGCGTTTGCCGCTGGGCAAGAGGATGGCGCGGGCGTTGGCGGTATTGCCGCCCTTGCGGGCGAGGATGGCCTGGACCGTGACGTGCTGGCCTTCCTTGAGATCCGTGCGCCGCCACCCGCGCCGCACCAATTCGCTGGGCGCGCCGAACTCGAACTGCCATTTCTCGATTTCACCCGCGGCGCTCTGTACGTCCAAGTACAGCCAGGCATGCGGATTCATCCACTCGATTTTCGTGACCGTGCCGGTGACGGTGACGGGCTTGGTGCTGTCAAACTCGGCCGCGATGGAATGATGGGGAAGAGCCGGCAGCGCCGTCAAAAGCGCACCAGCCACAGTGAGAAGAGGTCGTGTCATGCGCGCGCGGCTCCGCTGTATTGCCGCCGCAGTTGCGCGGCTCCGGCAACCATTGCTTTCATCTTGCCAAAGGCGACCTCGCGCGGCAGGTACTTCAAGCCGCAATCCGGAGCAATCACCAGCCGCTCGGCGGAAACGTAGGGCAGAGCGCGGCGGATGCGCGCGGCCACGGTTTCCGGCGTCTCGATTTCGTACGTCGAAAGATCCAGCACGCCCAGGATGATCGTTTTGCCCGGCAGTTTCTCCAGCACCGAGCAATCGAGCGAGCTTTGCGCCGTCTCAATCGAAATCTGTTTCACCGGGGTGGCGGCCAGCTCCTCCAGGAAGGAATAGCCGGAGGGCCGCTCATGGATGATCGCGGCGTAGCCGAAGCACAGGTGAATCGCGGTGGTCCCGGTGACCCCGTCGAGCGCACGATGCAGCGCCTTCAGTCCGTACTGGCGCGCCTTCTCCGGACGGGCCTGCATATAGGGCTCATCGATCTGCACGATGTCAGCTCCGGCGGCGAACAAATCCTTGATCTCCTCGTTGACGGCGGCCGCGTAATCCATGGCCATCTCTTCAGGCCTGGCGTAAAAATCGTTCTGGGCTTGCTGCGACATAGTGTAAGGGCCCGGCACGGTCGCCTTGATCATGCGGTCCGTGTGGGTCCTCAGGAACTGCACGTCGCGCACCTCGACCGGATACTTGCGGCGGATTTTGCCCGTGACGCGCGGCACCGGATTGGAATGGCCGCTGCGGTCGAGCGCGGTGCCGGGGTTGTCGATATCGACGCCTTCCAGCGCCGTCGCAAAGCGGTTGGAATAGCTCTCGCGGCGGATTTCGCCGTCGGTGATGATGTCGAGGCCGGCCCGTTCCTGATCCCGGATGGCGAGCACAGTGGCGTCGTCCTGAGCGTGTTCGAGCCACTCCGGCGCCACGCGCCACAACTCCTTTGCGCGGACGCGCGGCGGGAAACGTGCGGCGAGTTTTTTGCGGTCGATCAGCCATTCCGGCTGGGCGTAGGATCCAACGAGCGAGGTCGGAAAAAGCATGCGAAGGGCATTGTAGCACCCGGCGATACGCGGGCTTCTGGGTCGCGCAGACAAGGCGGCGCGGCGTCCGGGGGAAGCGCGCGACGCGTTGCAGCGCGCGATTGAGGCCGCGCTCACGGCTCCCCCTGCACCTCCGCCGGCAAGCGGCACGGTGGCGGAGTCTGGCAGCTTCGGAACTACGCGGACTACAGTGATTGGGAAGTGCGACGCACTCAGGCGACCCGGAACAA
Organism: uncultured Bordetella sp.; assembly: GCA_964614015.1. Taxonomy (GTDB): domain Bacteria; phylum Acidobacteriota; class Terriglobia; order Bryobacterales; family Bryobacteraceae; genus Palsa-187. The sequence goes on from CAZTKA010000057.1 coordinate 10,779, forward strand.
CTCGCGTTTGCCCGTCATCCACAGATCGGTGTAGCCCTGGGCCTTCTCGCGCACTTGCGGATCGGTTGCATATCGCTGCAGCGTTGCCTCGAAGTCGGCGGCCGATTCCACTTCATGCTCCAGCACGACGTGATTGAAGTCGCTGACCAGATCGGTGAGCACCCGGAAATTCCGCAGTTTGCCGATGGTTCCGATCTCTTTCAAATGAGCCGCCAGCTTTCCGGCTTGCCCGGGCTTAGCGATGAACGTGTTGCGAACAACGATCATAATGAAGATTCTCCTGGCGAGCGATTCTATCAAGAGAGGACCCGCCATGAACAGGGTGATTAAGTGTACTCTTCCGCCACCCGCTGCTAAACTGAAAGTTCACCCAACATGACCTACGATGTAATCGTCATCGGGAGCGGTCCCGGTGGATACTCGGCTGCTGTCCGTGCGGGCCAATACGGCCTCAAAACCGCGATCATTGAGAAGGACCCGAAACTGGGCGGCACCTGCCTGCACGTCGGTTGCATTCCGACCAAGGCGCTGCTGCACACCGCGGAGGTGTGGGAGCGTTTCCTGCACTCCGATGCCGAGGGCATCCAGTGCGAAAATCCGCGCCTGAATTTCCCCAAGGTCAACGAGCGCAAGAATGGAATTGTCGCCAAGCACGCCAAAGGCATCGAGTTCCTGATGAAGAAGAACAGAGTGGACTGGATCAAGGGCTACGCGCGCCTGGCCGGACCAGGGCGCGTCGAACTCAGGGCCGATGGCGGGACGCAGATGTTGGAAGCGAAAAACGTCGTGCTGGCGACCGGATCGGAGGCGCGCATGCTCCCGGGCTTGCAGCCCGATGCGCGGCGGATCCTGACCAACATCGAGATCCTGAACCTGACTGCGGTGCCGAAGTCGCTGGCCGTGCTCGGAGCGGGCGCCGTGGGCGTCGAGTTCGCCTCATGTTTTCATCGCTTCGGATCGAGGGTTTCGATCTTCGAGATGTTGCCGCGGATTGTGCCGGCAGAGGACGAGGACGTGTCGAAGGAACTGGCGCGCGTGTTCAAGAAGAGCGGCATCCGCGTGGAGACCGGGGCGCGCGTCGAGAACGTGCAGAAAGCCGACGCCGGCGTGCGCTTTCAGGCGACGCTTGCCAACGGGCAAGTGGAAAGGGTGGAAGCCGAGGCGCTGCTAGTTGCCATCGGCCGCAAGCCCAATACCGAAAATATTGGTCTGGAAGGCACGCGCATCGAGACCGAACGCGGCTTCATCAAAGTGGACCCCTACCAGCGCACGGGCGAGCCGGGCGTTTACGCCATCGGCGATATTGTGGCCGGAACGCCGCAGCTCGCCCATGTGGCGAGCGCCGAAGGCATGGTCGCAATCGGGCACATTGCGGGCAAGGAAGTGCGGCCGATCCGCAAGGAGCGCATCCCCGGCGCGACCTACACGGAACCCGGCATCGGCAGCGTGGGGTTGACCGAAGCCCAGGCTGTGGCCAAGGGGCACAAGGTGCGCGTGGGCAGATTTCCGTTCGCGGCCAACAGCAAGGCGTCGATTCTGGGGCAGCACGACGGGTTTGTGAAGATCGTCGCCGACGAGACCTATGGGGAGATTCTGGGCGTCCACATCATCGGCCCGCAGGCTTACGAATTGATCGGCGAAGGCGTGCTGGCTATGGAATCCGAAGCCACCGTCGAGACGTTGATGCATACGGTACATGCCCATCCGACGATTTACGAGGCCGTGGGCGAAGCGTTCAACGCGGTCTACGGAATGGCGATCAATGCTTGAAGCAGGGTCCATGCAGGGGCCAGCGCCGAGGGGCCAGAGGCCGGACGCCGGAGGCCCAATAACCGAGTCTGCGTGGCAGTCCTGCGAGGTCCGCGATTTGGGACGCGTGCGATATGCGGAGGCGCTGGCGGCGCAGCGCTCGCTGGTCGAGCAGCGCAAGCGCGGCGAGATTCCGGATCAGCTTCTGTTGGTCGAGCATCCGCATGTGGTCACGATGGGGCGCAATGGGCGGAGCGAGAATCTGCTGGCCGCGCCGGAGCTGCTGGAGCGCGCCGGCATCGAGTTTCATCACACCGACCGCGGCGGCGATGTGACCTACCACGGACCGGGGCAGATCGTCGGCTATCCAATTTTCGATCTGCGGGAGTGGAAACGCGACGTGGTGGCCTACGTCCGAGGCATCGAGGAGGTCCTCATCCAGGCGCTGGAAGAGTTCGGCATCGCTGCCGGCCGCCGCGCGGGAGCCTCCGGAGCCTGGGTGGGCGAGGCGAAGGTCGCCGCCGTGGGCGTGCACATCAGCCGCTGGGTCGCTTCCCACGGTTTTGCATTGAATGTGGAAACCGATTTGAATTACTTCCGCTACATCATCCCGTGCGGACTGACGCAGCCAGTCACGTCGATGCGTGCGCTTGGCTGCGGCGCGGATCGCAGGAACGTGAGCGGAGCGATCGCCGCCGCGTTTGGACGCGTCTTCGGGCGACGGATGATAATGGAGAATACATGACCGACGTAGTGATGCCCCAAATGGGGGAAAGCATTGTCGAGGGAACGCTCACCAAGTGGCTGAAGAAGCCGGGCGAACGTGTTGAGCGCGACGAACCGCTGTTTGAGATTTCGACGGACAAAGTGGACACGGAGATTCCTTCTCCGGCCGCCGGGACGCTGGCCGAGATTCTGGTTCAGGAAGGCCAAACGGTGGGGATCAACACGGTTGTGGGGCGCATCAGCGACGGGGCGGCGCCGTCGGGGCCCGCGGCCGCGCCGCAGCCGTCGGCCGAGCCGGCTCCTTTTCCCGCCGCGCTTTCGCCGGCGCCTGGTGCCCCGCCGCCCCCGCCTGCTCCGGCTCCCGCGGCAGCGACCATTGTGGAAGAAACGGTGGGCCCCCTTTCGCCGTTGGTGCGCAAGATGGCGCGCGAGGCGAATATCGATCTGAGCAAAGTCCGCGGCACGGGACTCGGCGGCCGCATCACGAAACACGATCTGGAAGCCTACCTTGCCGGAACCGCCGCGCCCACGCCGTCCCCGGTCCAGGTTCCGCCGCCGGTGCAGGTTCCGCCGCCGGTGCAGGCCGCGCCGCCTCCGCCGTCTCCGCAACCGGCGCAGGTTCCGGCGACCACGCAGGCTATCCACGTTCCGCCGCCGCCTCCGCCACCGCGCGAGCCGGCGCAGATGGCAGGAGCGCCGCCGGCGGTGCGCGTCGAGCCCATGAGCATCATGCGGCAGAAGATCGCCGAGCACATGGTGTTCAGCAAGCGCACCAGCGCGCACGTCACCACGGTGCACAAGTGCGACATGACGGGGGTCGCCAGGCTGCGCAACAAGCTGAAGGAGCAGTTCCAGGCGCAGTACGGATTCGGACTGACGTACCTGCCCTTCGTCGCGCGCGCCGCGGTCGCGGCGTTGCGCGAGTTCCCGATCGTCAACGCCTCCATCGACGGCAACAATATCATCTACCATCGCGATATCCATCTCGGCATCGCGGTGGCGCTCGAAAACGGATTGATCGTTCCGGTGATCCGCAACGCGGATGAGAAGAACATCGTGGGCCTGCAGCGCGCCATCGTCGATCTGGCGGCGCGCGCGCGTTCGCGCCAATTGCGTCCCGATGAAGTCAGCGGCGGCACCTTCTCGATCACCAACTTCGGCAGCTTCGGCAGCATCTTCGCGACACCGGTGATCAACCAGCCGCAGGTGGCCATCCTTGGCGTGGGCGCCGTGGTGAAGGAACCCGTGGTCATCGACGACGCGATCGCCATCCGCTCCACGGCATACCTTGCGCTGACCTTCGATCACCGGCTGATCGACGGCGCCCTGGCGGATCAATTCACTTCCAAAGTGAAGTCCGTGCTGGAGAACTGGTCCGAAGAAGTCGCGTAGTTCAGCCTCGGAATGCCGCATGTGGCGGTCGCGCACGCTGTCCGGCGATCTTGACAAGCGCGCAGCGCGCTGGCCATGATGCCTTCATGCCCGCCTCCATCGTGCGCATCCTGGTGCGCCTGCTGCTGCGCTTGCTGTACCGCATCCGCGTCGAAGGCCGGCAGAACGTGCCTCACACCGGAGGGGTGCTGCTGATCTCCAACCATGTCTCCTTCATGGATGGGTTCCTGGTGGGCTGGGGGGCTCGGCACCGCCATGTGCGCTTCATGATCTGGAGGCCTTACTACGAGCACGGAGTCTTCGGGGTGTTTTTGCGGGCGCTCAAAGCGATCCCGGTGGGCACCGGCCCGCGCGACATGGTGATGGCGCTCAAGACCGCGCGCGCCGAAATCGAGGCTGGTCACGCCGTGTGCATCTTCGCCGAAGGGTCCGTCAGCCGCTGCGGCCATCTGCTCCCCTTCAAACGCGGCTTTGAAAGAGTGGTCGAAGGGCTGAAGGTGCCCATTGTCCCGGTGCATCTCGACCGCGTATGGGGCAGTTTCTTCTCCTTTCGGGGAGGGAAGTTTTTCACGCGCCTGGGCAGAATCCCCAGGCCGGTCACGGTGACCTTCGGCAAACCTCTGCCTGCCACGACTCCCGCCTATCAGGTGCGGCAAGCGGTGGCCGAACTGGGCAGCCACGCGTTCGCCCTACGCAAATCGCCCGCGGACACGCTCCCGAACCGCTTCCTTAAAACAGCGCGCCGCAATTGGGGCAGATTCGCGATGGCGGATTCGACCGGCCGCGAGCTTACCTACGGGCGCGCGCTGACGGCTGCTCTGGTGCTGGCCAAGGAAGTCCGCTGGCGGGCGGGTTCGGAAGAAATGGTGGGGCTGCTGCTGCCTTCCACGGCCGGAGGAGCCCTGGCGAATCTGGGCGTGGCGCTGAGCGGAAAGACGCCGGTGAATCTGAACTTCACCGCCGGCAGGGAATCGATGCAATCGGCCATCGAGCAGTGCGGGATCCGCACGGTGATCACGTCGAAAGCGTTCTTGACCCGCGCCAAGCTGGAGGCTCCCGAAGGGTCCGTGTACCTGGAGGACATCCTGAAATCGGTGAGCGGAGCGGCCAAATTGATTGCGTTATGGAAAGCGCGCCTGGTTCCGCGCGCGCTGTTGCGGCCGAAGCTGACGCCGGATTCGCTCGCCACGGTGATTTTTTCGAGCGGCAGCACGGGCGTGCCCAAGGGCATTATGCTGTCGCATTACAACATCGTCTCGAACGTGGACGCTGTGCTGGAAGTCTTTGACCTGGGCTCCGCGGACCGCATCATCGGCATTCTGCCTTTTTTTCATTCCTTCGGATTCATGGGAACCATCTGGCTGCCGCTGCTGGCCGGATGCGGCGTGGTTTATCATCCCGTGCCGACCGACGCAAAGGGCATTGGCGAATTGGTCCACAAATACAAAGGCACGTTTTTGCTTTCGACGCCGACTTTCTGCGGGACATATTTGCGCAAATGCACGCGCGAACAGTTCGCATCGCTGCGCTTCGTCGTGGTGGGCGCCGAAAAGCTGCGCGATCCGCTGCGCAAGGAATTTCGGGAAACCTTCGGCATCGAATTGCTGGAAGGGTATGGTTGCACCGAGCTTTCGCCCGTGGTGGCGATCAACACGCCGGACGTGCAGGACGGCCGCGAGTTTCAGGTCGGCAATCGCCCCGGCACGGTCGGGCTGCCCATTCCGGGCGTGGCGGCGCGCGTCGTCGATCCGGATAGCGGCGCCGTGCTGCCCGCGGGCGAGGCGGGCATGCTCGAGATCACCGGGCCGAACCGTATGCTCGGGTATTTGAAGCAGCCGCAGAAAACGGCGGAGGCGTTTCACGACGGCTGGTACGTCACCGGCGACATCGCCTCGATCGACGAGGACGGGTTCATCAAGATCACGGACCGGCTGGCGCGGTTCTCGAAGATTGGCGGCGAGATGGTGCCGCACGTGAAGATCGAGGAAGTGGTGAGTGCACTGACGGGCAACGCTGCCTGCGCCGTTACGGGCATTCCGGACGAACGCAAGGGCGAACGGCTCGCGCTGCTGTACACGGCCCAAGGGGTGGCGCCCGCGGAGCTGTGGCGGCGGCTTTCGGAAACCGATCTCCCGAAGCTGTGGATCCCGAAACAGACCGATATGCATCCGGTAGAGGCGCTTCCGTTGCTCGGCACCGGAAAGGTCGATCTGCGGGCGGTGCGGGCGCTGGCGGCCGAATTAGCCGCAGTGGAGTGAACAGCGGTTTTCACTCGTAGCGCAGGGCCTCCACCGGATCCAGCCGCGCGGCTTTGCTTGCGGGCCAGATTCCGAAGAACAACCCGATACCGACGCTGACGCCGATGCCAGCCACGACGGCCCAGGTCGGCACGAGCGTCGGCAGGCTCGGAAAGACGAAGTGCGCCCCCAGGCTCACGGCGTATCCGCCGAGCATGCCGAGCAAGCCACCCAGAGCCGTCAGCACGACTGCCTCGGTGAGGAACTGGAGAATGATATCCAGACGCCGCGCGCCGATCGCCTTGCGCACGCCGATTTCGCGCGTCCGCTCCGTGACGGATACCAGCATGATGTTCATCACGCCGATGCCGCCCACCAGCAGGCCGATGGAGCTCAGCACGACCAGCACCAGCGCCGTGACGGCCATAATCGAGCGGAACTGATCCACCAGTTGGTCCGAAGTCGAAATGGAAAAACTGTCCTCTCCGCCGAATCCGTCGCGCCGCTCCTGGCGCAAGACGATGCGCATCTCGTCGATGGCGGCGACCAGCTTGCCGTCGTACGCCTTCACCATGAGCGAATGGTCGCGCGCGTTCGGAAAAATTTTTCGCATCGTGAAATAGGGCACGATCACCTGGTTGTCGCTTTGGCCGGGCAAAGCCGTGGCCGGCGGTTTCAGTGTGCCGATCACCTCGAATTCGTGGCCGGCCACCAAGAAAATCTTGCCCAGCGGGTTCTCCGGGCCGAACAGCGACTTGACGACGTCGGCGCCGATCACGGCCACCATCATGCGCCGCCGGTTCTCGGTGTCCGTGAAGAAGCGGCCCTGGTCGATCTGCGCCTGCCCCGAATCGGCATAGTGGTCGTCGGTGCCAATGAAGCGAAGCTGGAACATGTCGTTGCCCTTATAACGCGCCCGGATCAATCCCCCGCCCTGCGCGGGGAGAATCGGGCTCACGTGCTCGACCGACGGGCAGCGCTCTTCGATGGCGCGGGCATTCTCGTAGCTGATGGGACGGCGCTGGCGCTCGCTGGCTGAGCGCGCCCGTTGAAACGGTCCCTGCCGCGTGACAAACGCCGTGTTCGTGCCGAAGCTGCGGATGATGCCGGTGACCGCTCCGTCGAAGCCCGCCATGATCGAGCCCACGGCAATGATTGTGCCCGTGCCGATCACCACGCCCAGCACGGTCAGCAGGGACCGGGCCTTGTTTTCCCGCAGCGTGGCGAGCGCAAGTCCGATGACGGAAACAATCAGGCGCATGCTTCAACTCTCCGACCGCAGCGCCACGATGGGATCGAGCCGGGAAGCCCGGCGCGCAGGATAAATTCCAAAGAACAGGCCCACCAGGGCCGAAAGCGTCACGCCCAGAATCACTCCGGTCACGGGCATTTTCATGGGAAATCCAGTGAAATTCGTGACGGCCGAGGCGATCAGCCAGCAGAGGCCCACGCCGATCAGGCCGCCGGTGGCGGCGAGCGTCGAGGATTCGACCAGGAACTGGTTCAGAATATCCAGCCGCCGCGCGCCGACGCTTTTACGAACGCCGATTTCGCGCGTGCGCTCGGTGACGACGGCCAACATGATGTTCATGATCACGACTCCGCCCACCACCATGAAGACACTCACCACGCCGAGCGCGGCGGCTTGCACGGAACCGGTGAGGGAATTGAAGGCGCCCACCAGCGTCTCCGAGGAAATAATCATGAACGTGCTCTCTTCTCCCGGCAGCAGATGGCGGTAGGCGCGCAGCAGCACTTCGACCTCCTCCTGCGCCTGCTGCATGTGCTCCTGATCGATCGCCATGAAGTTATAATCGATGCCGGTCCGCGACCCGTACATCTTGAAATACGTTTCGATGGGAATGGAGATGAAATTGTCCTGAGAATTGCCGAACACGCTGCCCTTCGGCCGGGCGACGCCGATTACAGTGAAGGGTCGCCCTGCAACCAGCAGCGTCTTCCCGATCGGATCCAGGGAAGGGAAGAAGCGTTCTTTCACGTCCGCGCCGATGAAGGCCACCTCCTGCTTGCTGCGCACCTCCGGGTCCGTGAAGTAGCGTCCCATGGCCACTTCCGTGTTGGTCATGAGCGCGCCGTTGGCGGCGTTGCCAAGCAGGCCTACGCCTTGCACCGTATCGGCTTCATAACTGACGGCCACGGTGCGCTGGGCGGACATGCCGGCCTCGCTCACCAGCGTGAGGCGGCTTTTCAGGAATTCGAATTCTTCAGGGCTCAACTGCGGATTTTTGCGCTGGTATTCGAGGAATTTCTTGGGGTCCCAGTTGTTGACGAACGCGAAGCGCACGACGCGGAAGCCGGTGGCGCCCATGGTGGTGGCGCTGGTGGCAATGTAATCCTCCAGGCCGTTGATCACGCTCATCACCGATATCAGCGTGGTGGTGGAAAGGATGATGCCGAGCAGCGTCAGAAAGCTGCGGAGCTTGCTGGCGCGCAGGGAGTCCAGAGCCACACGGGCGGCTTCGAAAAAAGATGCGCTGGATTTCACGGATGTTCCGGACTTCTTTCTAGGATACGATCCGGTCCCACGGTTTGTTCCCTCAGGCGGCCCGCAGTTGCTTGCGCAAGGCCGCGCGAATGCGGTGCAGGCGGCTCTTCACCGTGCCGCCTTCGACGCCGAAGTGATGGGCGAGTTCGGCGCACAGGTAGCCGTGCTGGTAATGCAGCACAAACAGGCTTGCGCTTGGCGGCGGCAGTTTTTCGATCGCCTGGCGCACCTGACGCCGCACCAGCCAGTCGTGCTGTTCGGCTGGGTAATGTTGGGGAAGTGTCGTTTCGCCGCGCTGGGCGCGCTGCCGGATCAAATCGATGGACGCGTTGGCGGCGGCCCGCCGCAGATACGCGGCCGGCGAGCGCCGGGGGTCCGGTTGGGCGTCGTTTTGGAGCATGCGGAGGAACACGTTTTGCACGACGTCCTCGGCATCGGAGGGGTTGCGCGTGATCCGCAGCGCGGCCTGAAAAACCGTGTCTCGATACCCGATGTAGAGCGACGCGAACGTTTTCTCACAATAATTGTTACCAGCAATAGTTGTTCTGTGCAAATATCGTACATCCGGACGTGCGAAGGCAGCCATAAAGTTTCTCACTCCTGTGGATGCGGACGGGTGATTTTCGCCATCAGCTCGATGAAGATTTCCCGTTCGCCGTGGGTCAGTGGAGCGAGCATCCGGCGGCCCATTTCATAACGTTGGTCGAGGAAATGGCGGGTCAGCTTGCGCCCCTGTTCGCTGAGTTCGACGCGCACCACGCGGCGGTCATCCTCGATGCGGGACCGTACCGCCAGGCCCTTTTCAATCAGGCGTTCCACGGTGCGTGTCGCCGTGCTGAGCGAGACGCCCAGCGCTTCCGAGAAGTCGGTCATCGTGAGTTGCCCGCGGTCGGCCAGCACCATGAGGGCATGCCCGCTTTGCGGGGAGAGCTCGACCTCGCTCGGCGGCGGCGCCATGCGGCCCATCATGGCGCGCCGGAAGGCGTCAAAGCAGGCATCCAGCTCGCGCACCTGGCGTTCCAGGACGGGAGAGGAAGCGGGCTCGCGCACGGCGGTGTTACGCATTTGCAATAGTTGAATTATACAACTATTGCAGGCAGCCGGTCAAGTGAAATGTCTCATCAGCATTTCTCTGGTTGAGGATGGCTTGGCGCAGGCCTATTCAATAAGTCCGAGCGCAGCCCCTACCCCAGCGTGTTCACCGAGGCCACGCGCGTCTCCTCATACGCCGCGATGGCTGCTTCCTGTTGCGGCACGCGCGAGCTGCCGCAGCCGAAATTATCACCCGCCACCAGGATCTGCGCGCC
>CAZTKA010000058.1:0-12486 GCA_964614015.1 uncultured Bordetella sp.
AGACCGAGGCGCCCGGTTACACGGATACAAGCACCGTTTATGGGACGCGCTATCAGTACATCGTCGTCGCGCTTTCCGGCGAGACACAGCAGAGCTTCCCTTCCGATCCTGCTTCGATCACGCCGGCCGATGTGTTCGCGCCCGCCGTCCCCGCTGGAGTCCGGGCGACCCTCAGCCTGCAATCCATCGACCTGGCATGGTCGCGCAACACGGAAAATGATTTTCAGGGCTACAATGTTCGCCGCTCCCTGAACGACGGAGCCTACGAACTGGTGGCGCGCCTGCTGCCGACGCCGGCCTACAGTGACTCGGCCGTCGAGTCTGGCAAGCAGTACCGCTACACGGTCACGGCCGTGGACGCGTCCGGAAACGAAAGCGCTCCTTCGGAGCCGGTCACCGCCACGGCGCCGTAGTTCAAAGTGTTACCGTAGTTTCAGGTCATGTCCGACGCGACTCCCAAGCCTCCCGCAGCCGAGATTGAACCATGGATGCGCGGACCGATTCCCGGCGTCGAGCCGCTGGTGATGCCCGTTTTCTTCAGTTTTCAGCAAGTGCGCGAGGATCTTGCGAGATTCACAGAGGGCGTGAAGCCGGAAGACGTCTGGCGGCCGGTCGGGCCGCTGCCCACGCTCGGATTTCATCTGCGGCACATGGCCGGGAGTTCCGACCGCCTCGCGACGTATCTCATGGGCGGCAAACTGAGCCCGGAACAACTGGCCTACATGAGATCGGAAAACGAGCCCGGCGCGACGCTTGAAGAGCTTCTGGCCGGTGTGGATGCCGCCTTGCGCTCCGTCGAGGACCGCATCGGCACCATCCAGCCCACGCAAATTCACGAGCCGCGCTACATCGGCCGCAAGCGCCTGCCGACTACGGTGCTGGGCCTGCTGGTCCACATCGCCGAACACACGCAGCGCCACCTGGGTCAGGTGATCACTATCGCAAAGTTATTGAAGGGGTAGCCGTGGCGGGCCGCGACGATCCGCGGACGAGCCGCCGCACCGCCAGTCTTCGCGAGGTGAGAACGTTCCTGGGCTGATTCCCTGTCGGCCCTACTGCGCGGCGGGCAGGCGCAGCACCAGGTTCTGCGCCTGGTTCAACCGGCGCGTCACGTCGCGGTCGATCGTGTCGAGGCCTGTTCGCCAGTGCACGCCCTCCGCGTCCACATAGTGCAGCGTGTTGTTTTGCACCCACACGGCGGCCGCGGCAACGGTGGGTCCGTTCTTGAAGGCGATCTGGAAGGATTTGGGATCCTCGCCTGCGCGTCTGGCCTCGGAAGCGGACCCTGCGGGCGCTTCCCAGATCCTGAGCTGCGCCGGTTTCTCCGGAGCCGGAGTGGATGTCACCGCCGACTGCGGAGGCGCCTGCACTACGACGAGGTTCTGCGAAGGCGGGTATGCTGCGTAGCCTCTTACGCCGAAGTACGGGAAAAAGCCCGCGCCGAAACTTCTTCGAAATCCGAATGCTTCGCCGATTCCGGGAGCCAGACCTGGAAGGAAGGCAGAGAGCGGCTGAATCGCCGGAATTGGAGACAATGGCGGCAATCCCGCGCCGAATGCGAATCCACCGGAAGGGAAGCCGCTTGCTGGTCCGCCCATCACAATGCCGCCGCGCTGCGCGAGCGCCGTTGCCGCAGCGAATGTCAACATGAGCCCCAGCCGTCGCATCGTGGCCTCCGCTTTCAGCATAGCGCCGGAATGGTTCCGCCAGGATGGGCGAACCTGCGCGGCCGGGCGATGAGCTCTGAATTCGCGTTTTGTTGCGTCTACCGAACCTTCTTCCGCCGCACGAGCTTCTTGCGGTACAGATTCGCCACGCTCGGCGGAGCGAACGCCGCTTCCATGACGTCGTGCTGCTCGCTGTTGTGGCGTTTCACCGAACCCGGAGCCGGGCTCGCGCTTTCCGGACGCCCCGCATAGCCGATCATGTGGCGCCGGTCCAGCAGTGGCGTGACGCGTCCGCGGATGAAAGGCCACGCCCCCATGTTGCGCGGCTCTTCCTGGACCCAGATCACCTCGTAGGCGTTGTTGTACAGCTTCAGAATCTGCTGGAACTCCGGTTTCGGGAAGGGATAGAGTTGCGGAATCTGCACTAGCGCCACATTGTGCGCACCGCGCGCCGCGCGCTCGGCCAGGAGTTCGTAGTAGACCTTGCCCGCGCAGAGCAGAATGCGGGTGATGCTCGCCGGATCGGCGACCGTCTGATCCGCCACCACGGGATGGAAGGCGCCGCCGGTCAGCTCATCCAGCGTCGAAACGCACTTGGGATGCCGCAGCAGGCTCTTGGCCGTCATCACGATCAGGGGCTTACGCAGGCCGCGGCTATCCACGCCGCCGCGCATCTGACGCCGGAGCAGATGGAAATATTGCGCCGGAGTGGTTGGGAACGCGACCTGAATGTTGCGCTCGGCCGCGGCTTGCAGGAAACGCTCCAGACGGGCGCTCGAATGCTCCGGACCGCCGCCTTCCTGTCCATGCGGCAGCAGCAGCACGAGTCCGCTCGGCTGGCCCCACTTGGCTTCGGCCGAGGTGACGAATTGATCGATGATCACCTGCGCACCGTTGGCGAAGTCGCCGAACTGCGCCTCCCACAGCACCAGCGCCAGAGGATCGGCGATGCTGTAGCCGAATTCAAAACCCAGGATGCCGAACTCGCTCAACGGGCTGTTGTACACCTCGAAGCGCGCCTGATTTGCGGCAATGTGTTGCAGCGGAGCGTAGGGGCGCCCGGATTCGTAATCGTAGAACACGGCGTGGCGCTGGCTGAAGGTGCCCCGGCGACTGTCCTGGCCGCTCAAGCGCACGGGCGTTCCTTCCAGCAGCAGGCTGCCGAAGGCCAGCGTCTCGGCCAGGGCCCAATCGACGTTGGCGCCCTGATGCGCGCTGCGCCGCCGTTCCACCATGCGAGCCAACTTCGGATGCAGGTGGAAGTCCTCGGGGAAAAGCGTGACCGCATCCAACAGTTTATCGAGCACGGCGCGGCTCACCGCCGTTGGCGGGACTTCGGTCGGCAGGTCCTCGGGCGAAATCGGCACCATTTCGTGGAGCTCGAATTCTTCCTTGATTTTCTGCGTATGGTCGTAGATTTCGTAAAGGTGCTTCTTCTGCGCTTCCTGCCATTCGGCCACTTCCCGCGCCGTGACCACGCCTTCTTCCTCCAGCCGCTCGGCATAGGAAAGGTGCACAGGTTTGTGCGCGACAATGGCGCGCGAAAGAACCGGCTGGGTGAAGCTGGCGTCGTCGCCTTCGTTGTGCCCGTGCTTGCGGTAGCACACCAGGTCGATCACCACATCGCGGTGAAACTTCTGCCGGTATTCAAACGCCAGGCGCATGGCCCACACGCAGGCTTCCGGGTCGTCGCCGTTGACGTGAATGACCGGAGCTTGCACGCCCAGGGCTACATCCGTGCAATACTCCGTCGAGCGGGATTCGCGCGGCTCCGTGGTGAAGCCGATCTGGTTGTTGATCACCAGGTGCAGTGTGCCGCCCGTATTGTAGCCCTCGATCTGGCTGAAGTTCAGAGTCTCGGCCACTACGCCCTGGCCCGACATGGCCGCGTCGCCGTGCACCAGGACGGGAATCACGCGCTCGCGCTTCGTATCGCCCAGCCGGTCCTGCTTCGGCCGCACGATGCCCTCGACCACCGGATTGACGGCTTCGAGATGGCTGGGATTGGCTGCCACCGACACGGTAATTTGGCGGCCATCGGGGAAGCGCCGCACGCTGGTCTCGCCCAGATGATACTTGACGTCGCCGGTGCCTTCGAGCGTTGGATCGATTTCGCCCTCGAATTCCGAAAACATCTGGGCGACGCCCTTACCGATCACGTTGGCCAGCAGGGTCAGCCGCCCGCGGTGCGCCATGCCGATGACGATTTCATCGACGTGCACGCGCGAGGCCCGGTCAAGCAGATCCTCGATCATGCCGATCATCGCCTCGCCGCCTTCCAGCGAAAATCGCTTCACGCCCTTGAAGCGGTTTTCGAGGAACGATTCGAACCCTTCGGCCAGAACGATGTTCTTCAAGAGCCGGCGCTGCGACTCGGCGTCCAGCTCCCACTGTCCCGCGGCGCCCTCCACGCGCTCGATGAACCACTGGCGTTCCTCGGGACGCTCGATATGCATGTACTGCACGCCGGCTTTGCCCGCGTAGGTCCGCCGCAGCCGGTCGAGCAGAGCCCTAAGCGTCATCACGCCGAAGCTGCCGCAATGGAAGCTGCGGTCCAGATCCCAGATGGTTAATCCGTGCGCCGCCGGCTCCAGATCCGGATGGGCGGCGCGGGCGCCGTTGATCCCCAGCGCGGCCAGATCGCCGGCCAGCGGGTTGATCTGCGCGGCCAGATGTCCTCGCTCGCGCCACGCGTCGATGAGATGCGCCACGCCAGCCTGCTTCACCGGATCGGCACTCACCACCGGCGCCGAAGCCTGGTCCGCTTCCCACTTCCAGGGCCGCGCCGGAATTCCCAGATCGCGGAGAATCCCTTCGTAAAAACCATCCGCGCCTTCCAGCAGCTCCTGCATGCGCGCCAGAAACAAGCCCGATTCCGCACCCTGGATCACGCGGTGATCGTAGGTGCAGGTGACCGTCATCACCTTGCTCAGGCCCAGCGAGCCGCGCACTTCCTCCGGCACGCCGCGATATTCCGGCGGATAATCGATTGCACCCATGGCGATGATTGCGCCCTGCCCGGGCATGAGCCTCGGGATTGAGCCGGCGGTGCCCACGGTGCCCGGATTCGTCAGCGAAATCGTCGTGCCCTCGAAATCGGCCACGGCCAGCTTGTTGTCGCGCGCGCGTGTCACCAGATCCTGGTAAGCGGCCGCGAACTGCGCGAAGTTCATCGTTTCCGCTTTTTTGATCGACGGAACTTTCAGGCTGCGAGCGCCGTCCTTGCCCACCACGTCCACGGCGAGGCCCAGGTTCACGTGGCCGCGCTTTACACGGAAGCTCTCCGAACCGGAAACGGTGAACGTCTGGTTCAAGGCGGGCACCGTGTCCAATGCGCGCACGATCGCCCACGCGACGATGTGCGTGTAGGAAAGTTTGCCCGCTCCCGCGGAGGCGCGGTAGTCGTTGAGCAGCCGCCGGTTTTCCTCGATCACCTTCACTGGCAGCACGCGCTGGCTGGTCGCAACCGGGATCGTCAGGCTAGCGGCCATGTTCTCGGCGATCTTCAGTGCAGGGCCGCGCAGCGGCATCACCTGGTCGTCTTCGGACAACGCCACGGTGGGGGCCTCGGGCAGCGGCGGAGCCGCGATGGCGCGGGGCTCCTCCATGGTCGCGGCCGGGTGGCCGTTGCCTTCGAAAAACTCGGTCCAACTGGAATCCACCGACTGGCGGCTGTGGCGATACTGGCTGAAGAGCTCGTCTTCAAGCCAGCTATTGATGCTCGGCTGTGCCGGATCTTCTGGCATGGGAGGAAATTCGCGTCTACGCTACCATGATAACGAAATGCCCCGCCTATTGACATTTTCCGACCTCCACAACGACGTGCGGGCGCTCGAAAGACTGCTGGCTGTTGAGGCCGATGCCTACGTCGCCGCCGGCGATCTCGTAAGCTGGGCGCGCGGCCTGGACAAGATGGCCGAACCTATGAAAGCCCGCGCGGACCGCGTGTATGTGCTGCCCGGGAACCATGAATCGGAAGGAGACATCGCCGCTTTTTGTGCGCGCCACGGTTTCGTGAACTTCCACGGCGGCGTGATCGAGATGAGCGGCGTGCACATCGCGGGGCTCGGGTATTCGACGCCGACGCCCTTCGACACGCCAGGCGAATACTCTGAACAGGAGATGGCCCAGCGGCTCCAGAAATTCGCGGGGCTCGATCCGCTGATCCTGATCTGCCATGCGCCGCCGCTCAACACAGCGCTGGATCGTATACGCGAGGGTTTACACGCGGGCAGCCAGGCGGTGCGCGATTTCATTGAGCACCAGCATCCGCGCCATTTCTTCTGCGGCCACATCCATGAGGCCGAAGGCGCTGTCATTCAGATGGGCGCCACGCGGGCGCAAAATGTGGGGAAGAAGGGCTACCTGCTGGAGTGGTAATAATAAAAGGGCATGCCGCGGCTATTTTGGATGGCGCCTTTTCTGCTGCTGCCCGCCGGCGCGCAGGATGTCGATGAAATCATCCGCCGCTCGGTCGAGCGCGACGCAGCGAATTTCCAGCGCTTCCGCGATTACACGTTTCAGGAGACCACCGAGGAACGGCGCTACGACCGGCAGGGCCGCGTTTCCTCTACGCAGACCGAGACTTCAGAAGTCCTCATTCTGGCCGGTTACCCCTACACCCGCCTGATTGCCCGCGATGGACGGCTCCTTTCGGAGAAGGAAGAGCGGAAAGAAGCCGAGAAGCTCGATAAGGAACTGGCGAAGCGCCTCAAAGACCCACAGAGGAAGCTCGCGGAATTCGAAAAGGAGCGCGCCGCACAGCGCCGCTTCTTCCGCGAGATTCCGGGCGCTTTCGATTTCACGCTGCTCGGGGAGGAAACCATCGATGGCCTTCCCGTTTGGAAAATCCACGCCGAACCGAAGCGCGGCTACAAACCACGCGACCGGCGCGCCAGGGTTTTCCAGAAAGTCCGGGCCGACCTCTGGATCGATCAGGCCGAATACCAGTGGGTGAAGGCGGAGGTGAAAGTGATCGACACGATTTCCTGGGGCCTGTTCGTGCTGCGCATTCCTCCGGGTGCGGCGATTTCGTTTTCCCAGACGCGTGTGAACAGCGAAGTGTGGCTCCCGAAACGGGTCGAAGTGCGGGCGGACGCCAGGCTCGGTCTGCTGAAGACGTTCCGCGTGGGCTTCGACGTTGCTTACAGCAATTACCGCAAGTTCCAGACTGAATCGCAAGTGGTCGGCGTGGAGGAGGTTGCCGCCGGACAGTAGCTGGCGAACTCAGATCCCGCGTCGGATTCCGGGCGGGAGAAACGGGTGAGCCCGGCGCCGTGCACGTCAAATTGCGCTCCATCGCCTTGGCCGCCGTGCGCAAGCGGTTTTCCCCGGAGTTCGTGAACCGCATCGACGTCGTGTTGACGTATCCGTTGCTCGATGACGAGGCGCTGCGCCGGATCGTGGATCATCACATCCGCGAGTTGCAGGAACACGTGAACAGTTGTCTGGCCGACCGTGGTTTGAGATCCAGGTGCCCGAGGAAACCCGCCGCTTCTTTCTGCGGCACGGCACCCGCGTGCAGTACGGCGCGCGCCATTCTGAATGACCGGCTGCAGGCGGCCTGGTAACGGCATCTGATAAAATCATGCGGGAAAGGGCCATCCGCTCGGCTCCCCAGGAGGTCCGCGATGAAGAAGATCTCACGGCGGCTGTTCGTTGAAGGCACCGGAGCCGGCATTGTCGCCGCGACCGTGCCCCTTGAAGCCCAGCAAGCCGCCTCCCCGGCGGCACCGGCCGCGGCCGTTCCGCGCACGGCGATCCGGCTCACGGTCAACGGGCAGGCGCGCAGTATCGAAGTGGAAGACCGCTGGACGCTGGTCGAATTGCTGCGCGACCATCTCCACTTGACCGGCACGAAAATCGGCTGCGATCGCGGCGAATGCGGCGCCTGCACGGTGCTGGTGGACGGAAAGGCGGTCTACGCCTGCAGTCAGCTCGCTGTATGGATGGACGGGCGCACGGTGCAGACGGTGGAAGGATTGGCGCGCGGCGAGCAATTGGATCCGCTGCAGCAGGCTTTCATCGAACATGACGCTCCCCAGTGCGGCTACTGCACGTCGGGCCAATTGATGGCGGCCAAAGCCGTGCTGAACGAAAATCCGAAACCAACGCGCGAGCAGGTGCGCGCCGCGATGGCGGGCAATCTTTGCCGCTGCTCAAATTACAACCACTACGTGGAAGCCGTCATGGCGGCCGCGGGCCGCGCAGGGGGTGCGGCATGACTCCGCTGAACACCGTTGGACACCGAACCAGCCGCATCGACGCTTTGCTGCGCGTTACCGGACGCGCTGAATACACCGGTGACGTGAAGTTGCCTGGAATGCTTTATGCCCGCGTGCTGCGCAGCCCGCATCCGCATGCGCGGATTGTCAGGATTGACACGTCCAAGGCCGCCGCGTTGTCCGGCGTGCGCGCGATCCTGACTCACGAAAACTGCGACATCGTGTGGAGCAGCGGCGACACGCTCGGCCAGCGCAAGCTGTTCAACAACCCGCTGCGTTACACCGGAGAGGCGGTGGCTGCCGTGGCGGCGACCGACCGGCATACGGCCGAGGAGGCGCTCCTGTTGATCGATGTACAGTACGAGGTGCTTCCTTTTGTTACGGATGTCGATCGGGCCCTGGAGCCTGGCGCCCCGCGCGTGCACGCCGGGGGCAACATCTCGCCGAACAACCAGCGCCGGGCCGAACCGCAAATCTACCGGCGCGGCGATGCGGCACAGGGCCTGGCCGCAGCCGACCGCGTGTTCGAAGCCAGTTTCACCAGCGAGCATCACAACAACGCACAGCTTGAATTGCGCACGGCGCTCGCCTTCTGGGAGGGACCGAAGCTGACGGTATATGCCTCGACGCAAGGCATCGCGAATTGCCAGCGCGATATTGCTCGCGATCTGAAGCTGGAGGAACCCAACGTCCGCGTGATTTCGCATTACATGGGAGGGGGCTTTGGCAACAAGAACCAGGCCCATGATTTCGACCTGATCGCCGCGCTACTTTCCAAGCAGGCGGGCGCTCCGGTGAAGGTCGAGTTCACGCGCAAGGAAGATTTCGTTGCGGTGCACGGCCGCTGGTCGAGCCGCCAATCGTACAAGGTCGGCGTGAAGAGCGACGGCACGCTGACGGCGATTCAGATGACCGCGCGCACGGGCATGGGCGCGTACCGCAAGAGTTCGGGCGATCTGGCCGGCACCGAACTCTACACCGTTTCGAATCTTGAGACTTCTGTGACGCCTGTCTACACGAATACCGCCGTCGCGGCCAATTACCGGGCTCCGGCGTATCCGCAAGGCGTGTTCGGCATCGAGTCGCTGATGGACGATGTGGCCTATGCGCTCAAGATGGACCCGGTGGACTTCCGTCTCAAGAACATGACGCGCAAGTTCCGCGACCAGAACCCCTACACCAGCTTTGGTCTGGAAGATTGCGTCCGCAGGGGCGCCGAGGCCTTCGGGTGGAAACAGCGCTGGAAGCCGGAACCGGGTTCGGGCGCGGGTCCGCGCAAGCGCGGCGCGGGCATGGCGATGGGCATGTTCGGCAGCGCACTGGGGCGCAGCAGCGCGGTGGTGCGCGTCGATTCGAAAGGCGATTTCCACGTGCACGTCGGTGTCACCGATTGCGGCACCGCGGCCAAGACGACGATGGCGTTGATCGCGGCCGAGGCGCTCGGCGTGCCGTTGTCGAAAGTGAATCTCGTCTGGGGCGACACCGATACCTGCCCGTATTCGGTGGGCGAATCCGGAAGCCGCACCACGGTGCAGACGGGCGAGGCCGTGGTTGCGGCAGTGGCCGATTTGAAGAAGCAGATCGCCGAAAAAGGCCTGCCCCCGCCGGGCCAGTTCCTCACGGCCATGGTCACCACGTCGCCGCAACCATTGCAGGGCTTGTCGCGCCAGTCTTTCGCCGCGCATTTCGCTGAAGTCGAGGTGGACACCGAAACCGGACGTGTCGCCGTGGTGAAATTCACCGCGGCGCACGACAGCGGGCGCATCGTGAATCCCCTGACGGCCGAAAGCCAGGTGCAAGGCGGCGTGATCCAGGGGATCGGCATGGCTCTGCATGAAGAATTGCGTTACGATGCGCGCTCGGGGCAGCCGCTGAACGCCGGCTACTATGGTGCTCGCGTGATGACGCACCTGGATGCTCCGCAGGTGGAGGTGGTGTGGATTGAAACCGAGGATCCCTACGGTCCCTACGGCGCGAAGACGCTGGGCGAGCCGGCCATCATCCCTACCGTCGCGGCCGTGGCGAACGCAATCTACAACGCGATCGGGAAACGCATCCGGAGCCTGCCGATGACGCGTCAAAAAATACTCGCGGCGCTCGCCGGAACGGAGGTGCGGGCATGAAGAGCTTTCGCAATGTGAATGCGCGCAGCGTGGCGGAAGCCGCAACGTATTTGTCGCGGAATCCGCGTTCCCTGGCCGTGGGCGGAGGCAGCGACGCGCTCGGTCTGGTGAAGGAACGCATCCTGAGCCCCGATGTTTTGGTAAACCTGAAGACCGTTCGCGGGTTGGATGCGATCACGGAGTCCAACGGCGGCCTCCGGGTGGGCGCGACAGCCACGCTCGATGCGATCAGCCGGAATCCGGTGGTCCGGCAGCGCTATACGGTGCTGGCCGAGGCCGCCGGACAAGTCGGCACGCCTCAGATCCGAAATGCGGGAACGATCGGCGGCAACGTGGCTCAACGGCCGTGGTGCTGGTATTACCGCAACAACTTCCCGTGCTACAAAAACGGCGGCAACCAGTGCTTCAGCATAACCGGGGAAAACGAATTCCATGCGATTTTCGGCGGAGGCCCGAGCTTTATTGTGCATCCCTCCGATACAGCTCCAGCCCTGGTGGCGCTGGGCGCGCGCTTCCGCATCGTGAGCCCGCGCGGCGAGCGAACCGTGGCGGCCTCGGATTTCTTCAAGCTCCCTTCCGTGACCGCAGCCCGCGAGAACGATCTGGCGGCCGATGAAGTTCTGGCAGAAGTGATCCTGCCCGCGCCGCCCAACGGGCTGCGCAGCAGCTATCACAAGGTGCTGGACCGTGAGGCCTGGACGCACGCCGTGGTGAGCGTAGCCGTCGCGCTGGAGATGAACGGAGCAACCTGCCGCAGCGCGCGTGTGGTCCTGGGCGGGGTCGCTCCGATTCCGTGGCGCGTTCCCGAAGTCGAGGCGATGCTGGCGGGCCAGCGCATCACCTCCGATTTGGCGGCCCGCGCGGGCGCGAAAGCCATCGAGGGCGCGCGGCCGCTGGCGAAGAACGCTTACAAGATCCCGCTCACCAGCGCGATCGTGAAACAGACTCTGTTGAAGGTGAGCGCGGCCGCGTAAGTGCCAGGGCAGGATGTTCTCATCGTCGGCGGCGGGTTGATCGGCACGTCGATCGCCTGGCGGCTCGCGCAGCGCGGGGCGCACGTCACCATCGCCGATGCGAGCCCGCTGGGCGGCGAGGCCAGCACCGCGGCGGCGGGCATGCTGTCACCCGGCGGCGAATTCGAGGCGCCGTCTCCCTGGGTCGACCTTGGTGTCGCGAGCCTGCGCCTGTATCCGTCGTTCGTGGCCGGTCTGACCCAGGAAACCGGCGCCGCGCTCGACTTCCGCGTGTGCGGCTGCCTGCACATCGAAGCGAACCCGCCGGAGTCGCGCGCCGATTTTCAACGGCGCGCCGGGATCCGCGTGGAACGCCACCCGGAGGGATTCTTCTATCCCGATGACGCGGTGATCGACCCCGCCGCGACATTACGGGCTCTGCGCTGCGCCGTCGAGGCGCGCGGCGTTCGCACCGAGATGCGACGCGTTACCGAGGTCAACGCGACGGCGCACGCGGCCGTGGTGATCGCTGCCGGGGCCTGGTCCGGCCATCTGCGTGTGACGTACGAAGACCGCGCGGTCCAACTGCCTCCGACCGTTCCGGTGAAGGGTCACATGATCGGATTCGAGATGCGCCCCGGACTGCTCGGCCCGTTTCTGCGCCATGGCCAGACCTATGTCGTGCAACGGTCCGACGGATTTGTGATCGCGGGGACAACCGAGGAGCATGTGGGATTCGACACGCGCGTCGACGCGGGCATTTGTGCTGAGATTCACCGCCGCGCGGCCGCGATTGTCCCCGAACTCGGCGGGGCGGAGCCGGTGAGGCGCTGGATTGGATTCCGCCCCGGCCCGCTCGATCCCTCTGGTCCGCGCGCCGGCCGCATCGAAGGAACCAACGTGTGGCTCGCCTATGGGCACTACCGCAATGGGATTTTGCTGGCCCCGCTGACGGCGGCGCGGGTGGCCGCAGAAATCGCGGCTATTTGAATCGCTTCTGTTCCTTGTCAGAGTCGTGAAATAACGTCCGGATCTCGCCCAGCGTTTCCGCGCCGGAAGTGCTGACGGTGACCAGCACGCTGGTCTTGCCGCCGTTGCGGACGCCTTGCACGGTACCGCCGGCCGTGCCGCTCATCGTGGTGAAGTAGCCAGTCTGCTTCAGAGTCGTTTCATAAAACGCCAGCACGCCTCCAGCCGGATCGCTGGTCTTGAACTTCACGCCGCCGTTGGTGATTGCGCCTTGTTCGATTGACTTCGGTTCGTAATACGTCGCGCTCTGATACACCGGCACCCACACCGCGCCCACGAAGATGCGCCGCGTGGGATCAGGTTCGGACTGCGCGCCTGGCGCCTGCTTCGACTTGTAGTAGTAATAACCGGCGGCCGCTCCCACCACGGTCAGGATCACCAGGCCGTAGGTGACCACCGCCAAGCCCAGGATGTTCAGCGACTTTTTTTCCGCGTGGGCCATTAACCCACCTGCGCCGGTTCTGCCCGCACGCCGAGCTGCCGCAGGCAG
>CAZTKA010000058.1:12496-20113 GCA_964614015.1 uncultured Bordetella sp.
TGTGCGCAGGTTGCTCCAGTCCACGTGATCGAGCGCCTGGTCCTGATTGAAGCAGGAAAACACCACGGTTTCCTCGCCTGTTTTGGGATCCTTGTGCAGTTGCAGGCACTGCGCGCAGATCTCTTTCATCATGCACTGCATCGGTGAGTTTATGCTGCCGATGGCCTTGTGATCCGGCTTCAGATACGGAGCCAGTGTCGTGTGCCGCGCGCGCGCCACGGCGCCCATCATGCCGTCCGAGCCGATCGCCACGATCCGGTCCACCGAATGCAGGGAAATATCCGTTTCGCCCAGGTTGCCGCTGCCGTAGGCGATCATCGCCTCGACGATGTTGCCGACAAAGGCGCGATCCTGCGGGCGGCTCGGCGTGAATCCCGGCGCCTCGTCGCAGCACCACACGACGATATCGGCAGCCTTCTCGATCTCCTCGACCTTGTAACGATCGGCGGCCTTCTTGTAGCCCGCAAAGTAAATCGTGCGCGATCCGGTGGCGCGCAGTTGCTGGCCGATGCTGAACAGCACGGCATTGCCTAAGCCGCCGCCCACCAGCAGCACGGTCTCCTGCGATGGGGTTTCGGTGGGTGTACCCGTCGGGCCCATCAGCACGACCGGCTCGCCCGGCTTCAACAGAGCGCACAGATCGGACGACCCCCCCATTTCGAGCACGATGGTCGAAAGCAGCCCCTCTTTGCGGTCGACGGACGCACCGGTGAGCGCGAGGCCTTCCATGGCCAGCACAGTGCCGTTGGCGTGCGGCGCCAGCGTCTCGAAATTCTGCAAGCGGTAGAACTGCCCTGGGCGAAAAGCGCGGGCCGCCATGGGAGCCTTCACCACCACCTCCACGATGTTCGGCGTGAGGCGGATCACGTCCTTGACCGCCGGGCGCAGTTCGGCGTTTAACAGGCGCACCAGCTCGTGCGGCTTCGGATCCGAAGGAGCCCGGCGAGCCAACGCCCGCGATACGACCGGATAACCCTGCTTGGCGCTCGCCATCGCTTTCACCACGTTGCCGGCAAAGGAAGGATGGAGATCGCCGAAGAAGCTGATCGCCCGCCCGTCGGCCCGGACGTTCATCAGCACGCTTGCTTCAGTGGGTTTGGCGATGCGTTCCGGCGTGACCGGCTGGCCCTGTTCGTTCACGGCCTGGAACCACTTACCGTCCAGGAAAACGTTGGTCTTATCCTCACGGCCGAGCACGGTGTTGGGCTGCGTGCCCGCCGCCACCAGAATCGAACGTGCCGGCATGCGCACCCGCCGTTGCCCGCCCGCACCCGTGCCGGGGGTTTCCAGCAGGGATACGATCAGCGCGGCCGCGTGACCGTGGCGGTCGAGTTCCACTTCCTTGGGCGTGACGCACTCCGCAAAACGGATCCCTTCTTGCAGGGCGAGGTTCACTTCCTCGTGATTCAGCGTGTAGCTGGGAGCGTCGATCAGCAAGCGCCGGTAGGCGATGGTCACGCCGCCCCAGCTTTGCAGCAGCTTGATCAGATTCGGCTGGCGGCCTTCGCGCGCGGCCGCGGCGCGCTCGGCCCGGATAGCGCGCGCGTGTTCAATGAATTCGTCGGCCGCTTCCGCCTCTTCGGCGTTCCAGCCCGCGCGGACCTCGGCTTGGCCCTTTTCCGCCACCAGCGCTTCATAGCGCTCCAGGAATTTCTCGACCTGCACGACGTAATACGCCATCGATTCGGTCGCCGTGTCGATCGCCGTCAATCCGCCGCCGATCACCACCACGGGCATGCGCAATTGCAGGTTGGCCACCGAGTTCTTGCGCGCCGCGCCCGTCAATTGCAAGGCCATCAGGAAGTCCGAAGCCTGCCGCACCCCGCGCGCCAGGCCGTTCTTCATCGGAATCACGGTGGGCCGGCCCGCCCCCGCGCACAACGCAACGTGATCGAAGCCCATCTCGAAGGCGCTGTCGATGGTCACCGTGCCGCCGAAGCGAACGCCTCCGAACATCGTGAACTCGGCGCGCCGCTCCAGCAGCAGGCGGATAATCTTCAGGAAATTCTTGTTCCAGCGGACGGTGATCCCGTATTCGGCCACGCCGCCGAAGCCCGCCATCACGCGGTCATCGAGCGACTCGTACAAATCCGTCACATCGCGAACCGGACGGAACGGCACGCGATGGCCCCCGGCGGTGACGCCGGAGATGTCCGCGTCCAGGGGCTCGATTTTCAACCCGTCGACGGCAACCACCGTGTGGCCGTCGTTCATCAAGTGATGCGCCAGCGTGAATCCGGCCGGGCCAAGCCCCACCACGAGCACCTTGTATCCGGATGGCGCCGCCGGCACGGGACGCGCGAAGTTCAGCGGATTCCAGCGCGTCAGCAGGCTGTAGATTTCGAAGCCCCACGGCAACTCCAGCACATCCTTGAGCGCCCGCGTTTCGATCTGCGGAATGTCCACCGGATCCTGCTTCTGGTAAATGCAGGACTTCATGCAGTCGTTGCAGATGCGGTGTCCCGTGGCCGCAGCCATCGGATTGTCGATGGTGACGATCGCCAGCGCCGCAATCGGATTCCCGTTCTGCTTGACCAGGTTCAGCTCCGAAATCTTCTCTTCCAGCGGGCAGCCCGCCAGCGTGACCTTGAAGATGCTGGACTTAAACGAGCCGTCCTTTTCCTTGAGTCCCGTTGAGCAACTGTCCTTGCCCTGGTTGTGGCACTTGATGCAATAATGCGCTTGATCGAGCGCGGCCTTCAGATCCATGCCGGGGTCGGTCAGCTTGAACCCTTCGCGGTGGCGCAAATGACGTTCCGGCAAGGCGAGTTGCGGCAATCCACCGACCGTCAGCGTTTCCACCGGAACCAGACGCGTCATCTCCAGCTTGTGGGGAAAGCGGAACAGGACGCCATGGCGGTACTTCTCCCGGCCCGCGTCCGACAAAGCCGCCCAGGCGGCGTATTGGGCGGCGATCTCCAGTTGATGCTTGTGCCCGGCTTCGTCTTCGAGCCAGCGCGAGACATGCTCGACGAAGCTGTCTTCGGTCAGCGGCTCGCCAAACAGCGACGCAAGCTCGGCCGCCAGCGCTTCCCCGGGAATCGCCTCGGCCTTTTCTCTGGTGACGCCGCTGATGGCCTTCTTCTGAATAAACCTCCGTTTCAGGGAATAGAGGGGCGCCAGCGCATGGTGCCGCTCCTGCAGGCGGCGCAGGTCGGGGCCGATGCCGAACAACTCGGCCAGAAAATCCTCCAAATGTGGGGCGAGCGCGATCAGGAGCTCGGACTGCGCCTTGCGTTCCAGCGCGGCGGGATGTTTGCGAGCCTCGTTCAGGCGGGCCGCGAGGGAGGCGTCGGCGTCCTCCAGGAGCTTCCGGAAAGCGGAGTCCAGACGCAGAAGTCCACCCCGTTGATAGAGATCCTCGAAGGAGAATCCGAAGGCGAGCGTCAGGGTGTTCGACATGAAAGCAAACTAGGGGGGCCCGGCTCTAGCGTATCAGAGCGTGCTCGGGAGTAAACTCCATGATACCGCGACCGGGACTACAGCTTGCCGTAAACGAGATGGAATGCGCGCCAGGCAGCCGGGGGAAGAATCACCTGCCCTGGCGCGGTTACGGAATGCGGGCGGCCTTATCCGTCACGAAGGTCAGCACGGATTCCGAGGGAACCTTAACCCGCTGCGGATCGAGGAAGATTTGCGCGCCGGCCCCGGCACCCGCGCCCGCTGCGGCTCCAATCGCGGCTCCCTTGCCGCCGCCCGCAATGCCCCCGATGACGGCGCCAATCGCGCCCACCACGGCAGCTGATTTCGCCGTACGGGCCGCGCGCGAGCCGCTATACTGCATGACCTCGCCGCTTTCGATGGACATCGGCTTGCCGTCCACCATGACGGATACGAGTTCGAGCGTCAGAGCGCTACGGCCTCTGATCCGGCCCGACTCTTCCTTGGCCACCAGGCGGACCGTGGCGTCCGCGCCCTTCCGCACTGCCACTTCGTCCCCCAGCAGAATCGGATCTTCCAGGCTGGCGCGAAACTCCTCGCCCGGCCGGTTCACGTCGGAATCGATGCTGTCGATCAGCCGGACGCTGATTTCGGTTCCCCGTTCAATCTCCCGGCCGCTGCCGCCGCCCTGGAGCACCATCAGCGAGAGCAAGCGCTCACTCACGCCTGCGTTCTTCAGTTCAATAATGCGCTCGGCGCTCGCCGCGAATTGTCCCGGCCGCTTGTTCAGCAACTCGATGATGAAACCGTCGGTAAAGCCGGCTTTCACCAGGCGCAGGACGGAATCCGTGTTCAGCGCCTCCGCGCGCACCGAGGACGTCTTGCGAAGTACGGCGTTGATAATCCGCTCATTTACGCCGCCTTCCTTCAGGGCGATCAGGCTGGATACGTCGCTTGACAAGGCCGAGCCCTGCCGCTCGATCAAGTCCGTGACAAACTGTTCGCTCAGGCCGCTCTTGGCCAGTTTGATCACGTCGTCGTTAGAAAGCGTCGATTGCGCAAGGGCCAGGCCCACCGCAACCGTCAAAGCCACAACACAATGATGCAGTTTTGGCAGCATGTGAGTTACGTCTCCTTCTTAATTTGATGGTACTAGGGGCGATCGCGTTACGGTGAATCTCGTTCCGTTGGTAGAATCGGACGTATAGGTGCCTGCACCCGTTAAACCCCTCACCGTAAGGCAGTTTTTCGGCCGTAAAGGGCTGCTTTCCGAGTGGCATCCGCACTACGAGTTCCGCCCTGGACAACTCAAGATGGCCGAGGCTATTGAAAGCGCGCTCGCCGACAAGAAGCATCTCATCGTCGAGGCCGGTACGGGAACCGGCAAGACCTTGGCCTATCTCGTTCCCGCGATTCTTTCCGGCAAACGCGTGGTCATCTCGACCGGCACCAAGAACCTGCAAGAGCAGCTTTACTTCAAGGACATCCCGTTTCTGGAACAGCACCTGGGCCCGCTGAAGACTTGCTACATGAAGGGCCGCGCCAACTACGCCTGCCGCCAGAAGATCTACGATGCTGACAAGGAGCCGATCCTCGAGGCTCTGGAGGAGGTGGCCGACTTCCAGATCATTCGGGCGTGGGAAAAGCACACCGAAACGGGCGACCGCGCCGAGATCCGGAAGCTGCCCGAATCGAGCACGGCCTGGGCCAAGGTGGACGCACGCGCGGAAACCTGCACTGGCCAGAGTTGCCCGCAATTTGACCGCTGCTTCATCACCAAAATGCACCAGAAGGCGGCCGAAAGCGACCTGATCATCGTGAATCATCACCTGTTCTTCGCCGACCTGAATGTGAAGGGCGACGAGCGCGGCGCAATCATTCCGGACTATGCGGCCGTGATCTTCGATGAAGCCCATGAAATCGAGGACGTCGCGGGCCAGTATTTCGGCGTAAGCGTCTCCTCGGCTCAGATCGACGATCTGGCGAGCGACGTGGCGGCGCTGGCGCACCGCAAGTCGTTCGGTTCCCAGGAACTCGACCGCGTGTTGATCACGCTCGGCGACAAAGCCGCGCAGTTTTTTGCCTTGTTCGGAGGCGTGGAGGGCCGGACCGGCTTCCGTGGGCACGACGCGTTCCTGGCAAAGAACGAAGAAGAATACCGCAATTTGTTATACGCTCTGGAGCTGCTTGCGCTGCAACTGGAGTTGATCAAGGCGGCGCCGGAAGAATCCATTCTGCTGATGGCGCGGGCGCGGGATCTCGCCCGGCGGCTGGGGTTCTGGATGGAGGGTGGCGACAAGCGGTACGTCTACTGGATCGAGCGGCGCGGCCGCCGCACGTTCCTCCAGGCCACTCCGATCGACGTTTCGCAGATGCTCGACGAGCGCTTGTTCGACGCGGTCGATACCGTGATTCTGACCTCGGCCACGCTGGCGGTGGCGGGCGGATTCGAGTATACGCAGCGGCGGCTGGGTCTGCGCTCGGCGCGCACGGAAATCGTCGAAAGCCATTTCGACCACCACAAACAGGCTCTGCTCTACGTTCCGCAGCACCTGCCCGATCCGCGCAGCGCGGCATTTACGCAAGCCGCCTCGCGGGAGATTGTCGAGATCCTCGAACTGAGCCGCGGGCGGGCGTTCGTGCTGTTCACCAGCTACCAGCAGATGCGGCTGATCTACGATCGAGTCGCGCTGGAAATCCCGTATCAGACGCTGTTGCAGGGCACTGGACCGCGCAGCGCGCTGCTCGAGGAGTTCCGCTCAACGCCCCACTGCGTTTTGTTCGCGACCGCCTCCTTCTGGCAGGGCGTGGATGTTCCCGGCGAGCAGTTAAGCTGCGTCATCATCGACAAGCTGCCGTTCGCCGTTCCGAGCGACCCGGTGGTGGAGGCGCGCATCGCCGCCATCAAGGAAGAGGGAGGCGACGCTTTCCATAGCTATCAGGTTCCGCAGGCCGCCATCGCCCTGAAGCAGGGCTTCGGACGGCTGATTCGCAGCAAGACCGACCGCGGCGTGCTGGCGCTGCTGGACCACCGGATCATCCGGACGCGCTACGGGCGGATCTTCTTCGACAGCCTCCCCCACTACCGGTTTACGATGAATAGAGAGGATGTGGCCAAGTTTTTCGGCCGGCATTGAAAGCAGTATCATGTACGAAGTTTGCGTTGAACAGACTTTCGCCGCGGCTCACGCGCTGCGGCATTACAAGGGCGCCTGCGAGAATCTGCACGGGCACAATTTCCGCGTGCAGGTCACGCTGGAAGGCGAAACGCTGGATGAAGCCGGAATGCTCGTGGATTTTCTGGACGTCAAGGCTCTCATGCGCGACATCATGAGCGGGCTGGATCACAAGAACCTCAACGAGGTGCCTCCCTTCGACGCGCTGAAGAACCCTTCGGCCGAGAACATCGCCGAGTATTTCTTCCATCACATGAGCGAGGGCCTGGCCGGCACCCCGGCCCGTGTGCGCGAAGTGAAAATCTGGGAGACCGACATACAGAGCGCCACCTACCGCCGGTAAGCGGGCGCTACCGGCCGAAGTACGCAGCGTTGCGCTGGGCGAAATCCGCCCACTTCTCCGGCAGATCGTCCAGGGCGAAAATTGCGGAAACCGGGCAAACCGGCACGCAGGCGCCGCAGTCGATGCACTCCACCGGGTCGATGTAAATCAGCTCTTCGGACTCGAATCCGGGCTCATCCTTCTTCGGATGGATGCAATCCACCGGGCAAGCGTCCACGCAAGCCGTGTCTTTGGTGCCAATGCAAGGTTCTGCGATTACGTAAGCCATAATGTTGCGATTTGGAGGGAATTTCCATTGAAGCACACCCGGCGGGAGGGCGCAAATCAGGATAACCTAGAGAGAGAACAATGGCCGAGTCCGATTTTGTTGACTACTACGAACTGCTGCAAATCAGCCCCAACGCCGAAATGGAGACGATCCATCGCGTCTTCCGGATGCTGGCCACGCGCTACCATCCGGATAACGCCGAAACCGGGGATGTCGACAAGTTCCTCCTGTTGAACAAGGCCTATGAAACGCTGACCGATCCCGTGGCGCGCCAGCAGTACGACCTGATCTACCAGCAGCGCAACGTGGAGCCAATCGAACTCTTTGAATTGAAAGAATTTACCCTTGGCATCGATGCCGAGCCGAACCGCCGCTTGGGAATCCTGTGCCTGCTCTACAACCGGCGGCGCTCGAATCCCGAATATCCGGGACTGTCAATCCTGGAATTC
>CAZTKA010000059.1:0-20018 GCA_964614015.1 uncultured Bordetella sp.
CATGGCCCCCGCGGCTGCCGTCAATCCTTGGCCGCCGTCGTTGTGTCCGGAGAAAATATCAACGTCGTTGAAGTTCCGCGCAGGCGGATTTCCTTCAGTGTCGCCTTGTTGTCCTGACGGTCGACCGTGATGGCGGTTTCGCCGTGCTTCCGCGTTGCGGACTCGACCTTCACGGGGGCCTCCACTGTGCTGTTGCCCCCGCGAAGCGTCGCCTTGTCGCCCGTCAGTTCTAACGTGTAGGAGCCCGGCTTCAGTTCGGTTGCGCCCACCCACATCGCATTCGGGATCTCCAGACGATACCGGTTCGCAGCTGCGAAACCCAGGGTGGCGGCTACGGTTAGCGCGGCGAAAATAATTCTGATCATAGAATTGTCTCCTTCGAGCGTAAACGTTTATCTCGCCTGCCCTGGAACGGGCCGGCGATTAAACCCCAGATTCCGAATCATTTGACGCGAAACTCGGCCGGGGGTTAGGTGCGCCTGGGGGGCCCAAGGCTTCCAATCTTTGGCATAGAATCGGTAGATACATCCTTGCGTCCGGCGGCTTGTCGACAAAGCTGCTATGGTCATGAGGCACCCATGAGGATCTCCGGAACCGCGGATCACTGGCACGATCTGAAGCAAGAGCACCGCCCTGCCCTTCCACGCGCGGCCCGCAAGGTCGCCAAGCTTTTGGGACACGCCGGCATCAGGCTGAACGGACCGGCTCCCTGGGACATTCAAGTTCACGACTCGCGATTTTACGGGCGTGTGTTGATGGCCGGATCGCTGGGCGCAGGCGAATCCTACGTGGACGGCTGGTGGGACGTCGACGCCCTGGACGAGTTCTTCGCCCGCGTGGAAAAAGCCAACCTTGCCGAAAAACTGGGCGGCTTGGGCGCCCTTGCGCTTGCTGTCAAGGCGACCGTGCTGAACCTGCAAACGCGCGCTCGCGCCAAAAAGGTCGCCGAGAAACACTACGACCTGGGCAACGATCTTTTTGAGGCGATGCTCGGAGGGTCCATGCAGTATTCTTGCGCCTACTGGCGCGGCGCGGAAACGCTCGACCAGGCGCAGGAAAACAAGCTCCACCTGATCTGCCGCAAGCTGGGCCTGCAGCCGGGCATGCGCCTGCTGGATATCGGCGGAGGTTTCGGCAGCCTGTCGCGGTTCGCCGCCAAAGAATACGGCTGCGAAGTGGTGGCTTACAACATTTCGCGGGAACAAGTTGCTTATGCAAGGGAACTCTGCCGCGGCTTATCCGTGCGCATTGAAGAAAAAGATTACCGCGCGGCGGCCCTCGAGCCGGAGCCCTTCGACCGAATCGTCTCGGTGGGCTTCTTCGAGCATGTCGGCTACAGAAACTACCGGCCCTTTTTCGAACTGGTGCGCGGCCTGTTGAAAAACAGCGGCTTGTTTCTGCTGCATTCCATTGGAGGAAACCAGACCCGTACGGTCACCGATCCTTGGATCGACAAGTACATTTTCCCCAACGGGATGCTTCCTTCCATGCGGCAGATCAGCGAGGCGATCGAAGGCTTTTGGGTTATGGAAGACTGGCATAACTTCGGACCAGACTATGACCGCACGCTGATCGCCTGGTGGCAGAACTTCGAAAACGCGTGGCCTCAACTCCGCTCGCGATATGATAGCCGCTTCTATCGGATGTGGCGGTATTATTTGTTATCCTGCGCCGGCGCGTTTCGCGCGCGGACGTTGCAACTCTGGCAGATCATACTGTCCAAGGGCGACGTACCTTGCTATACGCCCGTGCGCTGAGAGCGCCGCTTGAAAGCGCCCTATGAAAGCGATGCTCCTGGCCGCACCCGCGCCCGCCAGCACTAAGCCGCTGGCGCTTTCGGACGTGCCCGTCCCGGAACCCGAGGAGCGCCAAATTCTGGTCCGCGTCGCCGCCTGCGGAATCTGCCGGACCGATCTGCACGTTGTCGAAGGCGACCTGCCGCCGCAAAACTTGCCGCTCATTCCGGGGCACCAAATCGTCGGCGTAGTGGAACGCACAGGCCCAAGAGCCTCGCGCTACCGCGTAGGCGACCGCGTCGGCATCGGATGGCTCCACGGAACGTGCGGAATTTGCCGCGTTTGCGCCAGCAGGCGCGAGAACCTGTGCGAAAGCGCAACCTTTACCGGCTATACAGCGCAGGGCGGATACGCCGAATTCGCGACGGCGGAGGAGGATTTCGCCTATTCGATTCCGGAAGAATTTACGGATCTCGAGGCCGCCCCGCTCCTGTGCGCCGGCATTATCGGTTTCCGCTGCCTGCGCCTTTCCGGCGTCAGGCGGGGAAGCCGGCTTGGACTCTATGGATTTGGCGCGGCGGCGCACGTCGCCATCCAGGTCGCCCGGCACTGGGGCTGCGAAGTTTTCGTGTGCACGCGGGGGAACCGGCATCAGGAATTAGCCCGCGAGCTCGGCGCGGTCTGGGCCGGAGGAGCGGTGGAGACTCCCCCGAAGGCTCTGGATGCCGCGATCATTTTCGCTCCGGCCGGCGAGCTGGTTCTGGCGGCGCTGGCGGCTGTGGGACGCGGCGGCGCGGTTATCCTGGGCGGGATTCACATGAGCGACATTCCGTCGTTTCCCTACCGGCTGATTTATGGCGAGCGCCAGATCCGCAGCGTCATGAATAACACACGCGAAGACGGGCTCGATTTTCTGCGCGTGGCCGCCGGGATTCCCATCCGGACGCGCACCCGGGTGTTTCCACTCGAGGAGGCGAACAGCGCACTCGGGATGCTGAAAGGCGATGAAATTCAAGGTGCGGCAGTTCTGCGGATCACCTCGGGGGCCTGTTGAGACTCATCTTCCTCGGAACCCGCGGAGAGATCGACGAACGGACCCGCCTGCACCGGATGCATGCGAGCCTGCTGGTCTCCTGGCGCCGCAAGGCGATCATGATCGACTGCGGGGCGGACTGGGCCGGCCAACTGGGACGCGTGCGTCCGGACGCCATTCTGCTTACGCACGCCCATCCCGATCATGCCTGGGGACTGAAGCCGGGCGCTCCTTGTCCGGTCTACGCCACGGCGGAAACCTGGAGCCGGATCCGCGCGGGGCCGGTTCCGGAAGCCATCGTCATTGAGCCTGCTTCTCCCGTGCGGGTGTGCGGAATGCGCGTCGAGGCGTTTGAAGTCGAACACTCGATCCGCGCGCCTGCGGTCGGCTACCGGATCTCAGCCGGGCGCGGCAGTCTGTTTTATGCACCTGACGTGCTACGAATCCACGATCCGGAAAGAGCCCTCGGCGGCGCCGGGCTGTATGTCGGCGATGGCGCCTCGATCCTTCGTTCGATCGTGCGAAAGCGAGGGAGCGCCCGCTTCGGACATGCTTCCATACGGGCCCAGCTCGGATGGTGCCAGGGGCAAAGAGTGCCACGGGCTATTTTCTCTCACTGCGGTTCGCAGATCGTGACGGCCGATCCGCGGCTGATCGAAAATCAGATCCGCGCCCTCGGCTTGCAGGCGGGAGTCAAGGCAAGCCTGGCCCATGATGGACTGCGTCTGGTGGTTTGAGCACGATGGCCCGCGCGACCACCGGGGATACGCCGCAGCTCTTCTCGTCCTCCGGTAGCGCGTTCAGCAAGCCGCACAGGAGCAGTCGAGCCCGTTTCCTGACTAACCGCCACCAAATTCCGTTCGGCGGCGCATGGGGGAGGCGGGCTCCTCTAGCGGCTGCAAACGTAGGAATCCGCCGATTCGACGGGTCCCTTTCGATACTTCGGATACTCGGGATAGGAGCACATCGGGAGACTGCGATCGCCGGCGGTTACCCGGATCGATTTGCCCGGTGCGACGCCCTTTTCCACCCACTCGGTGAGCAGCGCCAGGCGATCGAAAGCGTTGGGGATCGGCTTGCTTTCGATCTGTTTGCCGTCTCCGTCCGTCGTGTAGTTCGTCCCGCTGAGGCCGTGTCCCGTCTGTGGCAGCACGTAGAAACGGGCGAAGCTGTCGACCTTCGACCGCCCCATCTTGTCGATCACCGACTCATAGTAGTCGAGTTGCGCACCGGGCGACGCCAGCGTATCGTTCGTGCCGATGGCGACGATCATCTTGCCGCCCCGCTTTGCGAACGCGGAAAGATCGGGATTTGTCGAATCGAGCCATTGAGAGATCTCGGCGCGGCGCGCGGCCCACTTGCCGCCTTCTACGTAATCGAGGGGGTTGGCCTGCAGATCCTTCATCAGGAAACCGATCACCCCAAGTTCGCCCAGCCACGTGAACTTGCGAGCGTCCTCGCCCGCCCCTTCCTGTCCCAGGAATCGCGTGTTCGTCATCAGGCTGCTACCGCTCGGATCGGTGTTCGGCAGCCACATCCCGAAGGTCTTCACGCCGTTCGCCAGGGGCTCGGAGAACGGGTAGCGGCTATATACGAACTCCAGCGTCGCGATCTGGCCGTCGGTGAGACAAGCGTTGACGCTGGTGTCCGCCGGGTTTGGATCGACGTTGTTGGGGCAGCGCTTCGCCGCCCACGGATGACGTCCGGGCTTACCCTGTTTCAGGTCGAAAATGGCGCGGCACGCCATGTAGTTGTTCATGATGCCGTCCACCAGGCCATCCAGCTTGTCGCACTGACGCATGAACTCGCCACGGATCGCGTTGACTTTCGCCGTAGGGACCCAGTTCGCCGCCGGCTTCTCCTGAATGCGGATGAGGGCCGGTGACAGCATCAACGAAGAGAAGTTCACGATCGGGACATTCGCGGCGACGCCATCATAGTCGTTGGGGTAGCGTTGCGCCACCGTCAAAGCTTCGCGGCCGCCCTGCGAAGAACCAATGTAGTAGTTGAATCTGGGCCTCTCGCCATACATGCGCTCGATCAGCACCATGGCGGCGTCGTGCGTCTTCTTCATCTGCATGTAGCCGAGATTCTTGATCGCCTCGTCGTTCAGCGCCCAATCGTTGGAAGGGATCGGTCCGGGACCTTTAGCGCCGCCGGGGCCCTTCCCAAAACCGCCGGGCGCTCCTCCTTTCGCGCCACCGAGTCCGCCGCCAAATCCACCGGCTTGATGACCGGAGTCGCTGCCGTAGGTGACGTAGCCGCGCGCGAAAGGACTCCCCGGTCCGCCGGCGAGGCCCGGAATGGTTCCGTTCATCCCGCCGCCACCCAGTTGCGCCGCGCGGCCGTTCCACACGGGCGGAAAAGCCACTTGAAAATTGATCGGTTTCGCGTTCGGAGAGGAATCCACTGGCGCCATGGAGCCGTTCACGCTGCAATAGGCCGGCAGATTCTTCGCTGCCGGATTCCATCGCGGCGGGCTAAGCGTCACCGCCGACACCGGTTCTCCGATGGATGTGACGGGAATGCTGTCGCCGAGCCTGGCGGCGGTACAGTCGGCTTCACCGATTGTTTTGGCGGCGGCCGGCGCTTGCGCGCCCGCACCAGCCGGCCAGATCAGTGAAAACGCGGCGGCGCCTAAGGCGATGAAGAGACGCGGGTGTTGCCCAAGATTCATTTGATCCTCCTATCGGGCAGCGGCGAGATTCGCGGAAAAAAACGGCAGAACCTTTTCCGCGAAGCGCGCTCTGATCCGGTTGCCGTGATCCCCGTCATAGGCTTCGAAAACGTGCTGGATTCCCAGCCGGGTCAGGGATTGGGATAGCTGCGTGTTGGTGGTGAGGAACGGATCCTGCGTTCCCACGTCGAGGGCAATTGCGCGATACCGCTTGAGGTTCGGCACGTACTGATCGACCATGATGAGCGGTGAGTTCGCCACCCATTTGGCCGCGATCAGGGGCTGGACTTCGCCGTCCTTGGCGGGCAGGTCGAAGTACTGCGGCGGATTCTGGGGATTGGGCGCCCACGCGGCCGCCTGCGCAAAAAGAGCGTTCGCCAAGACGCCCCCTCCCTTGGCCTGTTTTGCCTTGGCGTTGTCAACGGCGGACTGCTTCCCGGCGGCCGGTTGTCCGGGAAGGACCTGCTGGGGATTCTGCATCAAGCAGCAAGAACTCATCGCATATAGCACGGAAAAGGCCTCCGGACGTTTCATCCCGATCCGGACCGTTCCGTATCCGCCCATGGAGTGCCCGGCGAGCCCTCGCGCGCCGCGCTCCGGGATCGTGCGGTAGTGGCTGTCGATGTAGTTGACCAGATCCTCGGCGATGAAAGTCTCCCAATCGCCGGTGGTGAGCGAGTTCGAGAACATGCTCCCGCTGTACACCGTGAACGCGTCAGGGAGAACGATAATCATCTCGCGCGCCGATGCATTTGCCACGGTCGCCTCGGCCGCGGCAGGCACCGACAGCGAGTTCCAGTAGGTTTCCGCCCTAGCTCCATAGCCGTGGAGGAAGTACAGCACGGGATAGCGGCGATTCGGGCTGAAGGCGTAGCTGGGGGGAAGGTAGACCACGACATCGCGGTCCGGGGAGTCGCCTTCCAGATTTCCCTCGAGCGACTTGCCGTGGACCTTGATCTTCTCCTTCGCCCCTTTCATCGCGGCGCCAGTTCCCTGGGCCTGGCCCTCCGGCAGTAGCAGGAAGAACGCGCACGCAGCGATCGCCGCTGTAGCAAGAATATAGCTGGTCTTCATCGTCGGCCTCACTAGAGCGAACTCAGCGCAGCGAGCGCGAGTTGATCTGCCACTGGGAGTTCGTGCACAGACCGCACCGGTCGCCCACGAAGTATCCCTTGCCTTGAGCGCTCGTATCGCCCATCAACTGCCACTTGAGCCAGGCCACGGCAGCCGGGCCGAAGGCTCCGCCGTTGTCTTGGTTGTACGTCCCGCCGTGGCCGACCGAGGGATAGACACCGTAAAACACCGGCACGCGGGCGGGCATGGTCTCGAAGTCGCGTTTGCCGTTCGCGTAGGCGATGTCGCTTTCGCCGCCAGTGATGATGATCACCGGCGAATGCAGGCCGGCGAAAATTTTCTCATCCGGCTGGATCAGCCCGCTGTTCCAGATGCCGACGGTGGCGATGCGTGGGTCGGCGGAAGCGCCGTAGGACATCAGGCCGCCGCAGGACATACCCATTGCGGCGACACGCGTGGTGTCCACTTTCCGATAGAAGCGGCTCTGGGGATTGGCGGTTTCTTTCGCCATCCAGTCGAGGGCCGCGATCAGAGCCGTGCCGTCGAGCATGTTGCCCACTGGCGGGCCTGTGCCCTTGGCCGCGGCATTGCCCGGCGCGCCCTTGGCTTTGGCAGCACCGTCCGGGGCTTTCCCTTTACCGGCTCCGCCGACGGCCGGCATCACCGGTGGGCCATCGGCCAGCACGACGAATCCGTGGGAAGCGATCTCCGACAAAAACTCCGGAAACATCAGTCCGTTCTTGGCGCAACCGCCTTCCCCCCAGACCAGCAACGGGTGTGACCGGGCCTCTAGCGTGGCCGGCCGATAAATCGTATGCGTGGCGAGTTCCTGGTCATGTTCGATGACCACAGCGTGCGAACCGGTGGGCGGTGCACCTTATTGCGCGAGACTGACTGTGCGGATTCGCTCGGCGGCGACTCCTTCTTGAGTGCCTTGCGCGGCAAGCCTGGCGACGAAGGCAGCCGAGACCAGCAAGCTGCCTGCCGCCGAAACGCATATCCATTGTCGTGATTGCATGATGTGACTCCGTCAGTGAACTATTTTGTGTGCTCTTGGAAGAACTGGAAGATTTCTGGCACCCCTTGGGTGATGACCGTCCCGTGATCCGCACCAGGCAACTCGAGATACTTGAAATGCGCCATCTTCAAGCTGGTCGCGGTCTGGTTCCAGCGGCGCGAAACATCCACGGGCACCACGGTGTCCGCGTCGCCATGAATCAAGATCAGCGGCATCGTGTCTTTGACGGATTCGAGAATCGAAGGCTGCATCACAAACGCCGCGGGCGCCATCGAGGCTACGGCGGCCCAGATAGAAGCGTGCTTCGTGCCCAGGTGCAGCGCGCCCGCGCCGCCCATGGAGTGACCCATCAGGTACGTGCGCCGCTCATCGACGTTGAATTCCCGGCGAATCATTTCCAGCACGTTCAGCACGTCTTTCTCGCTCAGCTCCGTCAGGTTCGGCGGAACAGGAGCGGCCGGCGCTTTCCCCTTGCCGCCTCGCCCGCCGCCGATCACCGGTGAGCCGTACCAGCCTTGCGGGTTGTAGCCCATTGGGCCCACCAGGATGTAGCCCCCTTCCTCCGCCAGATCGAGCGCATTGCCCCGCAACAGCGAATTGCCGTCGCCTCCGAGCCCGTGTAGCGCGACGATCAGCGGATTCTTCTTTGTGGCGGAGACCTTCGACGAAACGAACAGCGCGTAAGGCAGGTCTTCATTGGTGTCCTGGAAGCGGTACGTTCGCTGTTGAACGCGCGGGTCCGGAGGGCGGTTGATGCCGCCTTTAGGAGCTCCCTTGCCCGCCGGTTGCTGCCCGGCGGCGGACGGAGCTTCGATCAAACTAAACGTGAGGCACAGCGTTAGGGCTGCGGAACCGATCGTTGCAAGCACGTTCTTTGACAAGTTCATTTGTAGTTCACCTCGTTGCACTCCTTGATTACAACAGATTCGTCCGTTTCAGCAGCGTTTGGAACCTCCGGTCCCGCCGCAAGGGATCAAACAGCGGGTCGCAGGTGAGAAACGGCGGCAGATCCTTCTGGTCGATCGCTTTGTTCAGCCACTGGAAGGCCCGGTCGTTCTCTCCCAACCCGATATAGATCTCGGCGATCATCAGGGCTGGAAAGGTGGACGGCCGGTACAGCGCCAGGAATTCGTTCAGGATTTCGCGAGCTTTATCGTTCCTGCCGCTGATGGCGTAAGCGTATCCCAAGTTCGCTTTGACCCGCCCGAGGCCAGGCGTGAGCATCGACGCCTGTTCGAGCTCGGCAATCGCCCGTGCGTGACTTCTTTGCTGCAAGTACGCCAATCCCAGTCCCGCGTGCGCCCGCGGCAGGGAGGAGTCCAGAGCGAGCGCCCTTCGGAAACAGCGCGCGGCGTCATCGTGGCGGCGCAGCAAATAGAGAGTCTGCCCGTGACAGCACGATGTAACGGGCGATGCCGGATCGAGCTCCACCGCCCGCTCCTGCTCCATGAGGGCGTCGGCGGTGCGGCCCATGGTTGCCAGGTACATACCGTGCCAAGCATGTCCCAACGCATCCGAGGGCGCCAGCTCCAGCCCCTTGCGAAACTGCTGTCCCGCTTCGCTCCAGCGAAAGTCCTGGACCAACGGCAGCGCTAGCGCGATGTGCGCCTCGCCCGCCAGTGGATCGATTTCGAGCGCCTTGGCGGAGGCGGCCCGCACTTTGGGCAAGAACTCCGAAGGGAGAGCCGCCTTTAACACCGGGAGCATGAGATACGCGTAGGCCAGCTTGGTATAGGCCCGGGCGAATCTCACGTCGCGTTCGATGGCCCGCTTGAAGAAGCGAACCGCCTCCGCGAGTCCTTCCATGGTGTGCCGGTTCCAGGAATAGAGGCCGAGCAGATACTCGTTGTAAGTGCGCGCGTCGGCGCCCGAGTGCGCAGAGGGGCCTTCGGGCCCACTGGAAAAGGAGGACCTCAGCTTTTCCGCCACGGCCCGCGCAATCTCCGCCTGCACCTTGAAAGCATCGGTGATCTTGTGGTTGTAAGTTTGCGACCAAAGCGTGCGGCCGCTGGCCGCGTCGATCTGCGCCAGCACGCGAACCCTGCCGCCTGACCTGCGTACGCTCCCTTCGATCACCGCGTGGACGTTGAATCGTTGTGCGAGTTCACGGACATCCACCGGATGGTTCTTGAACTGATACGCGGAAGCGCGCGCGACAACCTCGACATCGGGAGTGCGCGCCAGGGCGTGGCTCAGCTCATCCGTCAGGCAGTCGCCGAAATCTTCGCCGCGCTTCGACACCCCGCGGTTCTCAAACGGCAGAACCAGAATGCGCAGCGGCGCGATTCCGGTTTGCGCGGCTGGGCGCGCTCGCGCTGTCGCGGCGGGCAGCGCCGGCCTGGAGGTAAGAACCGGGGCGTACGTTCCCAGCGGCAACTCGATCCGAACCGGGTCGTCCCTGCCCTCCGTCTCGTAATACTTGGCGAGTCTGGCGCGCAGCTTGCGAGCCTCGGTTCGGACAATCGAGCTGTGCCGGGGATCGAAGTCCAGGTTTCTGCCAAAAACGGCCACGCCGATCGAATACTCCTTCAGGCGTGCGGATCTGCCTTCCAGTGTTTCTTGGACGATGTGCCGGAGAAACAATCTCTGGCGCGCGGCCAGGCGAAAAGCCGCGCTGGCAGTAATTTTGCTCACCTCACTCAAAATCAGATCCGGTGAAAGTTCCATGCGGCCATTGAAACCGAATATAACAGAGCGAAAGCCAAATAGTTCAGAAGTAACAGTTACCGTTGACCGTTTCTAAATTGCAACTTGGCGTGATCAAGTCTACCATGTCAAAGAAGCTGCCATGATGCAAGCCGTCATGGACTTAAAAACCATGCGACCCTATCTCTGGCTCCTGCTAGCGGCAATGGCCGCCGCGCTCGTTTGGCAGGCGGCCGCCCAGCAGAGTCCACAGCAAAAGGGCAAGGCAGGCGGTCAAATCGCCATCGATCCGGATGACATAGCGGGAATTGTCACGAGTTCGAACGGTCCCGAAGCCGGCGTCTGGGTGATCGCGGAAACCACCGACTTGCCCACGCGGTTCCGCAAGATCGTAGTGACCGACGAGCAGGGCCGGTATCTGCTGCCTGATCTGCCCGAAGCGGAGTTCACCATCTGGACGCGCGGCTACGGGTTGGTGGACTCGCAAAAGGTCCGATCCAGGCGGGGCCGAAGGCTGAATTTGACCGCCGTAATCGCGCCCAACGCGCGCGCGGCAGCGCACTACTATCCGGCCAACTATTGGTATTCCCTGATCGATATTCCCGCCGCGAACGAGTTCCCGGGCACGGGGCCACAAGGCAACGGCATCGATCCCAACATGCGGACGCAACACCACTGGATCAACCAGATCAAGGCGAACTGCAACGTGTGCCATCAAATGGGGAACCAGGCGACACGCGAGATCCCGAAGGCGCTCGGCACGTTTGCCACCAGTTTCGAAGCCTGGGACCAGCGGGTTCAGGTGGGGCAGGACGGGCAAGGCATGAGCAACGCCGTCACCGCGCTGGGGCGCCGGCGCGGCCTGGAAATGTTCGCGAACTGGACCGATCGCATCGCCGGCGGCGAGGTGCCTCCGGCTCCGCCGCGGCCCCAGGGCATTGAGCGGAACCTCGTGCTCACGCAGTGGGACTGGGGCGGGCGTTCGACCTTCGCCCACGACGAGCTCTCCACCGATAAGCGCAACCCCACGGCCAACGCAAACGGGCTGATTTACGGAGTGGATTGGGGCAACGATGCGTTCCTGGCCGTCGATCCCGTCCGGAACTCCACGCGGGAGTACGGCATTCCGGTGCTCGATCCGAACGTGCCGCCGGGCAAGGCACAATCCATGCCCGTGCCGTCGCCCTACTGGGGCAACCAACTGTATTGGTACGATCCGGCGATCACCAACCATGCGGCCATGGACAGCAAGGGCCGCGTTTGGATGTCCTCGCGATTCCGCTTGCCGGAAAACCAGCCCGATTTCTGCGCCACGCATCCCTCCGCGGCGCTGGCCCCGCAGCCTCGCAGCTTTCGCCAGGTGCAGTACTTCGATCCGCGCGAGCAGCGCTTTCACCAGGTGAACACGTGTTTCGATACCCACCACGTGCAGTTCGCCGCCGATGCCGACGAGACACTCTATGGAAACGGCGTTTTCAGCGGCGCGATCGGCTGGGTAAAAACGAAGGTTCTGGAGGAAACCGGCGATGTGGCTAAGGCGCAGGGCTGGTGCCGCGGTTTTTACGACATAAACGAGGACGGCAAGATCGATCCGGCGGTGGATCGCCAGATCCCCGTCAGCGTGCTCTATAGCGTGATTCCTCATCCCACGGACGGGAGCGTGTGGGGAGCGGCGCCGGGCCCCATGCCGGGCAAGATCGTGCGCATCGATCCGAGGACCTGTGTGGGCGAAGCCTACGAGCCGCCGTTCAACAATCCCGCAGTGAATGCCATGGGCTACACGCCGCGCGGCATCGACGTAGATTCCAACGGTGTGATCTGGACGGCGCTGGCCAGCAGCGGTCACCTGGCCAGTTTCGACCGCCGGAAATGCAAGGTGCTCTCGGGGCCCGCCGCCACTACCGGCCAGCATTGCCCGGAAGGTTGGACGCTGTATCCGGCTCCGGGTCCGCGCTTCAAAGGCGTGGCCGGAGACATCGCCACCGACTTCCACTACTACAACTTTGTGGATCGCTTCAACACGCTGGGGCTGGGCGAAGACCGACCTCTGGCGAACGGGACTGCATCCGATTCCTTGCTGGTGCTTCAACCCGACGGAAGTTGGATCGTGCTCCGCGTGCCCTATCCCATGGGCTTCTTCTCGCGCGGAATGGACGGGCGCATCGACGATCCCAACGCGGGTTGGAAGGGCCGCGCGATTTACGCCGATTACGGCCCGAACGCCGTGTGGCACGTCGAAGGCGGCCTGGGGACCAAGAGCGCCGTGGTGAAGTTTCAGATTCGGCCCGATCCACTGGCCAAGTAGAAAACATCATGCGAATGATTCAACAACCCGGCGTCGCGGCCCTGGTGTTAGCCGCTGGACTGGCGCACGCGCAGGTCGATCTGTCCGGCGCGTGGGGACAGCGCTTTCACGAGGACTCGCCCGAACGGGGCGCAGGCCCGGAAATCGGCGAGTACGTGGGCCTTCCGATCAACGACGCCGCACGGATGCGAGCCGATTCCTGGAGCGCGGGCAAGTGGACTATGCCGGAGCGACAGTGCGAGCCGCACCCGGCCGACTACGCGCCCCGCGGCCCGGCGAGCATGCGCATCGCGAGCACCGTGGACCCGGTCTCGCAGGACGTCATTTCCTGGGAAACCACCATGATGTGGATGCTTCCGCAGCGGATTATCTACATGGATGGCCGGCCGCACCCATCGCCCAACGCGCAGCACACCTGGCAAGGCTTCTCGACTGGCGAGTGGGAGGCAGACATGCTCAAAGTGACCACCACTCACCTGAAAGAAGGATGGATCCGGCGTAACGGCCTGCCGCGAAGCGACAAGGCCACGCTGGTGGAATACTTCATCCGTCACGGCAATTACCTCACGCTGGTCACGGTGGTGAAAGATCCCGTGTATCTGAGCGAGCCGCTGGTGCGAACCTCCAACTGGGTGGCCGATCCGGGTTTCCAACTCAGCCCCTTCTCCTGCATTCCAACGATCGAGATTGAACGGCCTCGCGGCGCGGTTCCGCACTTTCTGCCCGGAGCGAATCCTTACTTGACGGAGTTCGCAGAGAAGCACTCCATTGCTCTGGAGGCCGCCCGGGGCGGAGCGGAAACCATGTATCCGGACTACCTGCCGCGCCTGCGAGGTTCCCAGAAATGAAGTGGGCGGCAGTGTTGTTGTCTATACTGCCTCTGGCGGGCGCGCAGGGTGAGATCGAGGTACTGCCGGTGCAGGGCAATGTTTATGCCCTCTTCGGCCCCGGCGGCAACACGACGGTTCAGGTGGGATCGCAGGGCGCCGTGGTCGTCGACACGCAACCCGCGGCGCTGAGCGCGAACGTGCTGGAGGCGATCGGCCGCTTGAGCCCCAAGCCGATCCGCTACATCATCCTCACCAATGGAAGCGATCAGAACGCGGGCGGCGCCGCGAATCTCGCCAAAGCCGGACGGTATGTTCGCGTCATCGATTCGATCGATCCCCGCGGTGCCGACACGCGCGCGGCGATCATGGCGCATCTCAACGTCCTGAACCGGATGACGGACAACCAGGTTCCGTCGGATTCGTGGCCCACGGACACATACAATTCACCGGAGTGGTCGCTGTTCGTGAACAACGAGGCGATACAACTGGTCCATATTCCGGAAGCACAAACCGACGGCGACACAATCGTGTTCTTTCGCCGCTCCGATGTCATCAGCGCCGGAGGGCTGTTCGACGCAACGGCCTATCCGCGATTCGATCCCGAAGCGGGCGGCAGCATTGACGGAATCATCGAAGGGCTGAGCCGCATCCTGGATCTTGCTGTTCCGGGCGAAAACCAGGACGGCGGAACCGTTGTCGTTCCGGGACGCGGGCGGCTGAGCGATGAAACCGATGTCGCCAACTACCGCGATATGGTTGTGATCATTCGCGACCGCGTCCGCAGCATGATCAGCCAGGGTGCTTCTCTCGAGGACGTCAAGAAAGCGCGTCTTACGCGCGATTACGACGGCCTGTATGCGGACCGCGAGTGGACGGGCGACATGTTCG
The DNA here is from genome assembly GCA_964614015.1 of uncultured Bordetella sp. Classification (GTDB taxonomy): domain Bacteria; phylum Acidobacteriota; class Terriglobia; order Bryobacterales; family Bryobacteraceae; genus Palsa-187. Next base: position 14,208 of record CAZTKA010000059.1, read on the forward strand.
TCGAAGCGATCTACCGGGACTCAAGCAAGAAGCGTAAATGAAGAATTCCCTACTTTTCGCGTTTGTGTGTGGTGCCGCTGCGCTGGGGACGTTCGGCGCTCTGGACACCCCCGCGCAACCGGGCATCGGAGGCGCCGCGAAAAGCGGCCGTCAGGGCGCGCTGATCGATATCACGGGACAGTGGGTTTCGGTGGTCAACGAGGATTGGCGTTGGCGCATGATCACGCCGCCCAAGGGCGACACCGCCAGCGTGCCGTTGAATCCGGCCGGCCGGAGAGTCGCCGCCGCCTGGGACTTGGCGGCCGACCGCACTCAGGGTCGCTTGTGCAGGGCGTTCGGCGGGCCCGGTCTGATCCGGCAACCGGGACGCATCCGGATTCAATGGGAGAACGACAACACCTTGCTCATGGAATTCGACGCCGGCATGCAAACCCGGCGGCTGCATTTCGGGACTCCTCCCCTGCCGGGTGGGCGGTCGCTGCAAGGGCACTCGGTAGCGAAGTGGTTTAAGCAACCGGTGAACCGAGGGATTTTCGGACGCGGCGGCAGTGGTCCACAGGGTGGTTCTCTCGAAGTCGTGACCAACAATCTGGAAGCGGGTTACTTGCGGCCCAACGGAGTCCCTTACAGCGAACGCACCGTGGTCAAGGAGTTCTTCGATACATTCACGCTTCCCGGGGATGGATCCTGGCTGATCGTTACCACGGTGATCGACGATCCCGAGTACCTGACGCAGGAGTTCATCCTGAGCACGCAGTTCAAGAAGGAAACGGATTTTTCAAAGTGGAGTCCACGCCCATGCGATATTCCGGAGCCGGCCGCGCCACCCGCGCAGCCTGCGCGATGAGCGGGGCGGGGCTGGCCGAGGAGAACGTTAGTCATGTCGAAAGCTGTTATTCTGATACTGGCCGCGCTGGCCCCCCTGCCCGCGGCGGCGCACCATTCCTTCGCCGCGACCTACCTGGAAAGCGAAAGCGTCACCATCGAAGCCACGGTGGTGCAGTTCCTGTTCCGCAACCCCCACTCCTTTGTGCACGTCGATGCGCCCGACGCGACAGGCAAAATGCAGCGCTGGATCGTGGAATGGGGCGCGGCCGGACAGCTTGGCGGTTCGGGAATCGCACGCGACACGCTAAAGGCCGGGGATTCGGTCGTGATCACCGGCAATCCCGGGCGCGACCCTTCTGAGCACCGCATACGCCTGGTTACGATCCGCCGTAAGAACGGCGACCCCTTATGGGGGACGCGGCCGGGCGAGACGTTCCGCTAACCGCCTCAGGGAGGTTCATATGTTGAAGAAGATGCTAATGACAGGTGCAGCGCTGGTGCTCACTATTCCAGGACTCGTGCCGCAACGCTCACGAGGCCAGAATGCGCCGAAGTCCTCGCAACCCCAGATGAATGCATCCGACATTGACAAGATGATGAGCGAGCTTTCCAACTGGGGCCGCTGGGGCAAGGACGATCAGCGGGGCGCGCTGAATCTGATCACTCCGGCCAAGCGAAAGCAGGCCGCAGCGCTCGTGCGGGAGGGGATCTCGGTGTCACTCGCGCACGACTTTTCCGCCGAGAAGGCTGCCGACAACACGCGGCCCCTGGAGTTCACCATGACGCTGAACCGGCCCGTGGCGATGGAAGAGCTGCGCATTTTCTATCACGGCCTCACCTACGCGCACATGGACGCAATGTGCCATGCCCGTTATAAGGAGAAGGCGTACAACGGATTCGATGCTTCGCTGGCGACTGAAAAAGGATGCGCCAAGGGTGGCGTCGAGCATCTCAAGGACGGGATCCTGTCGCGCGGGATTCTGATCGACATGCCGCGCCTCAAGGGAGTCCCTTATCTGGAAGGCGCCACGCCGGTGCTTGCCAGCGACATCGAAGCGTGGGAGAAAACGGCGAACGTAAGAATCGGACCGGGCGACGTGGTCCTGATTCGGACGGGACGCTGGGCCAAGCGCGCCGCGAATGGCCCGTTCAACATGCAAGGCGCGTCTCCCGGCGTGCATGTCTCGATGCTGCCGCTCCTGAAGGCTCGGGATGCGGCGGTGCTCGGAACCGACGTCGGTCTGGATGTCACGCCGCCTGGAGTCGAGGGCGTGGTGATTCCCACGCATACAGTAGCGATCGTCGGCATGGGGCTTCTGATCATCGATAACGCGGATCTGGAGGCCCTGGCTGAAACCGCGGCGCGGCTGAACCGGTGGGAGTTCATGTTCAGCGCGGCGCCGCTCCCGGTGACCGGCGCGACCGGGTCCCCGCTGAACGCCATCGCGACTTTCTGAGATGAGTACCCGGCCGCTCAGGTTTCCGATCAGCGCCTTGAAGTCCTGCTGGAATTTCGCGCCGGTATCCTCACGAGCGCGGCGGCGGATGTCGGGGACCAGCATGGTTGCCCCTCATGTAGCTGGATCGTGGGTCGGATGATGCAGGCTGCCAGCTATAGCGCCGATGCCTTTGACGTGGAGAATATCCGCACCACCCTTCGCAACGCCGCTGACCGGAAGGGCGAAGCGCCCTTGGATTCGCCGGTTTCGGGCTATGCCTACGAAGGCGAATGCGAAGGCATCCTCCTTAAATAGAATTTCTTCAGCTGACTGGGCAAGTTGAAGGAAGATCAACGTCTGGCAAGGTCCTCTTTGTCGAACTGATTTTCTGCCTCTTCAATAACCAGCACCGCGTCAAACTCTTCGGCGGTAATCTGGTCCAAGGTTACTGTGATCCCCATCCGAATCGATGCCTGGACGATGAGCGCGCGCTGGAGCAACTGGCCGGCTGGATGCGCTGCAGCGGAGCTGACACTGCGGCCGCTTGCTGAATGCCCGAACAATCAGGCACCGGGAGTCGGAGAGGCACAGATTTCTCTGCTTATTCACTCGGCGTTCACAGCGATCTAACACAGCACCGCTATTCTCAGGCTTCCGTACAAACCGGATTCATCACAACCAACCAAACCGAGGAGAAGAGAATATGAGGATAGTTATCTGGAAACGAACACTGCGGATGACTGCGATGCTCGCGGCCGTCGCCATGCAAGTGGAGGCCCAGGACTTTTCAGCAAATGGAGCTGGCCCCGCGCGGAACGTTATCTTTTTCGTCGGAGACGGCATGGGCGTCTCGACGATCACCGCCACACGGGTTTTCTCCGTCGGCGTCGCGGGAAAGCTGGTGGTGGACCAGATTCCCTACACCGCTCTATCGCGCACTTATTCCGAAGATTCCATCACGCCTGACAGCGCACCGACCATGTCGGCGATGATGACGGGGGTGAATACCAATCAGAGTGTCATTGGATTTGGCCCCAACACTGAACCCAATGATTTCAATGGCGACGGCGACGGCCCGGCGCCGTGGACGCTGCTGGAGCTGGCCAAAGCGCGGGGCATGAAGGTAGGGGTGGTCTCAACAGCGCATATCACTCACGCAACTCCAGCTGCTACTTACGCGCACATTAACCAGCGCAACAAGGAGAATGATATCGCCCTGCAGGCTTTGCCCGGTGATCCGAGCTACAACCCGCGGCTGGGCACTGGGGTGGACATCCTGATGGGTGGCGGCCGGAGGTTCTTCGTGCCATCCGGCACCAACGACGAAGAGGGTCAAGGAGGCTCCCGGACCGACGGTCGGGATTTGCGCCTGGAGTTTCAGGGCGCCGGCTACACCTATGTCTGGAACCAGGCCCAGTTCAACGCTCTGACTCCGGCCAGCCTTCCCGTGCTGGGTCTGTTTGAGCGCGGCCACATGGAATACGAGTACGACCGGCCCACCGACCTGGGTGGCGAGCCGAGCCTCGTGGAGATGACCGTGAAATCCATCCAGTTGCTGGAACAGGCCACCCGCCGGGGCCGCAATGGATATTTCTTGATGGTCGAGGCCGGGCGGATTGACCATGCTCACCATGCGGGCAATGCCTATCGCGCTCTGACTGACACGGAAATTCTTGATCAGGCCATCGGCGCAGCGGCACAGATGGTGGATTTGCGCGAGACGTTGATCGTCGTTTCCGCCGATCATAGCCACGTTTTCACCATCGCCGGCTATCCGATGCGGCCGCTGCAAGAACTGCCCTACCCGATCAAAGGCTTCACACCCGATTACCCGAACGCTAACGCACACGGACACGGCATCCTCGATGTGGTCTTCGATCTCAACCAGAACGCTGGAACCGTTGAGGAAACCACCGACTCTGACGGGATCCCTTACACCATCCTGGGGTACCACAACGGGCCGGGATACCGCGGCGCTCCCCGGCTTGATCCGCGCATTGATCCTTTCCCCGGGTTCAATGGCGCGGTTCCGGGAGGGCCGTGGGATGCACCATACTTCCAGGAGGCCGCCGTCCCGCTGGGTTCGGAAACCCACGCCGGCGAGGATGTCGCTATCTACGCCGTGGGACCGGGCTCGCACAAGGTTCGGGGCACGGTCAAGAACACGTTCATCTTTCAGGTCATGGAGGATGCGCTCGGCTTGTAGGAGTCATTCGATTGCGGGGGACCCGAGGTGCATGGAAAGCTCCGGGCCCCTGCAACCCCAAATCTCTATGCACTCTGCAAACTTAGAGCTGCCGTTGTTAGTTCTCTGCGTGCTGGTCGCTTGTTGGGTATCGACGTCGACGGCTGCCGGCCAAGCGGGATTGGCGGTGGAGACAAATGACGTTCCCTTTGTCTTCGAAACGCCCAACCGCCGAGCGCCGGTTCGGCCCCTCGCGCCGCCGCCCGAGCTGCCCTTCCAAGCGGACCGGATTCTCCCGTTAACACTGGAGGTTAGTTTTGAGCACCGCAAGGCCGGCGGAGGGCGACAGATCGTCCGGAAAACGATTCACCGAACTGCCGAGAGGATACTCATCGCCACCGCCGGCGGGCATGAATGGCTCTTTGAACGCAACCCGGTTGACCGCCGCCGCGTATCGGGATACCTGATCGATCACGGCTCTCAGACGATCATTTTCCTTACGGAAAGCGAACTGCGAACGCAGTTGGGCTTTCGCGGCTGGCTGGACGTGCTGGTTCTGGGCCTGGATCTGGATTTGCTGAGGACGCTGACGCGGACCGAGGAGAGTTCGCTGCGCGAGGGGATTCGCTTTGTCCGGTATGAAGCCTCCCGCGAGGACTCACCTTTCAGCCAACTGTGGTGGAGCGAGTCCCAACTCCTCCCGGCATCTTTCGTCTATTTCTCCGGCCCTGCGTCTACAGAGGTCCGGGTCGAGAAGATTCACGACGGCGTCTTCGACGAGCTGCTACAACGTCCACAACAGCGTTTTCCGGAATACCAATCCTTCGATTTTGCCGACTGGCTGGAGAACCACTGATTGTCGTAGAAAAAGGTACGAAGCCGCAGCGAGGGGGTAGTTCGTGACGATGCCGCCGGTCTCGCCCACATTCGCTTCCGAGAAGACGATGCGATGGAACGGGCGGATGGCCGCCGGTCCCTTTCCCCTTCCGGCGCGCGGCGATCTGTTGTCGCGCGTGCGCTCGGATATGATCTCGCGCTCGAACTGAGCGAACCAGAGCAGGATGTTGAGCGTCCGCCGCCCCAGCGAAGTCGTCGTGTTGAACTGCTGGGTGACGGCGACGACGCTGACCCCCTGTTTGTCCAGCACCTCGACGATGCGGGCGAAGTCGAAAAGCGACCGCGTCAGCCGGTCGACCTTGTACACCACGACACAGTCAACCTTGCCGGCCTTGACGTCCGCGAGCAATCGCCGTAGCGCGGGCCGTTCCATGTTGGCGCCGGTGTAGCCGCCGTCGTCGTACTGCTCCGGCACGAGCGTCCAACCCTCGCCGGCCTGGCTGCGAATGTAGGCCTCGCCGG
>CAZTKA010000060.1:0-19313 GCA_964614015.1 uncultured Bordetella sp.
CTACAACGCCGTCGTTTTCCTGGATAACTCGGCGAACTCGAACTATCATTCGCTCCAGTTCGAAGCGCAGCGCCGGGTCGGCTCGCTGTTCCTGAACGCCAACTGGACCTGGGCCAAGTCCATCGATGACGGTTCCGACGCCCTGGGAGTGCTGATCAACGATTCTCCCAACCAGCAGAACCCGCTGGACAACCGCAATAACCGCGGGCCTAGCCAGTTCGATCTCCGGCACCGCGCCGTGTTCACGTACGACTGGGCCTTGCCGTGGTTGAAGACGCATTCGAACCCATTCGTAAAGCACGGGTTGAGCGGCTGGCACTTCTCGGGCATCACCACATTCCGCACGGGCTTTCCTGTGACCCTTGAAGCGGGCGTGCGCCGCGGCCTTAGCCCGATTCCGGTCATCGGCGGCGGAGCGCAGGTCCGGCCCAACGTGACGGGTCCCGTGACGGTCAACTGGCGTCCGGCGGGCTCTGCTGGTGTGCCGCAGGGGACCAACGGCGATCCGATCCAGGCCATCTCCAGTTATGCGGCAAGTCTGGGTCTGTCACAGCCGCTGCTCGGAAACTTCGGCACGATGGGAAGAAACGTGCTGCGCCTGAACGGGGAGCGCGATTTCAACTGGAACATTTACAAGAATTTTGACGCCGGCGAGTCGCGCTATTTCCAGATCCGCGGTGAGCTGTACAACGTGTTCAACAACACGTCCTTTCAGGACGTGAGCAGGAACATCACGAATCCGGCCTTTGGACAGTACGACACCGTTGGCCAGGATGCGCGGTTCATTCAGTTGGGGGCGAAGTTCGTTTTCTGACCGTTTCTACTCGACTTGCAGCCGCACGATCGCCGTCACCGGGGTCTGCGCGCCCGGGACCAGAAACGACAGCGCGAAGGTTTGCAGTCCGGACGGCATATTGGCCGGAACACGGAAGTTCACCTGCAACACGCCCATCACTAACGCGGGCGCCGCACCGGCATAATATACCTCCGTCGAGCCGGAGCCCGGCGCAATTTCGCAGGAAAGGAAGGTACAGCCGCCGGGAATCACCGGACTCGCCGTCGCCGTAACCGTGGCCAGCACAGGCAGCAAGGGACCTGCCGGAGGCACGGGCGTGACGCCGCCGTCAATCATCGATCCCTGTAGTAGTCCGCCACCGGTCATGAAGACTTGCACAATGGAGCCGGGAGGCGCTGGATTGGAAACTTCATGCACGCTCCAATCCTCATTGAGTGCTGCCGACACGGCGCCGCGCTCGAAAACGCCCGGCACCGCGGGGGCCGTGGGCACTTGCAAGCACTTCGTGATACTGTTGCGCGTGACGCATACCGGAACTAATGCGCCATCGGTGCGCGTGGTCCACGGCACGATGAAATTGATCTGCTTGTTCCAGACGAAAAGCAGCGCCGCGGGTTTACCGTCCACCGTGACCGACGCGCCACCGAGGCTGAACGGCGCCTTGCCTTCGCTGTCCAGCGCGAAAAACGCGCCTTCGGTATAGTCGCCCTGAAACGTGCCCGGGCCGAGGTTGCTGCCGTAGAACGACATCAGGGCGCCCGGGCTCAGCGGAACGGGCGCGAATGTGGCGGAGTGTACCACGCAGGAAGGGGAAACCTCATCGGCAGGCACCAGGTTGGGGTTGAAGCGGATAAGGCCGGACCACTCCGTGCCCGGCGCGGTAAACAGGGTGCGATTGCCAGCGGCATAAATATTTCCCGTGACCGGCGACAGCGCCACGGCAGGAACACGGGGCGCAAAGAAGGTCGAATGCAGCACGCCTCCGTCCGGATCGAGCACCATCATGGCCTGCTCGATCGCAGGCGGATATCCGTTGGGGTCCACCAGAGTGCCGCCAACGGGCAGCCCCGCGCTTCCCTCCGGCGGCGCGATGTTGGCCAGGCAGGGCTGGCTGGCGTTCAAGGTCGGAAACGCCGGGGGGTTGGGCCTGCCGACCAGAGTTGTGGGCTGGCCGAAAACGTACATGCGTCCCAGGGCAGTGACGGCCATCCGCGGTGGGGGATAGGTCGGCAGGAACGGCAGAGTCCTGTTCAGCAGCGTGGTCTGGCCATCGGCGGAGATTCTTTTCAGCACCACTCCACCGGAAGGCAGCGTCGAGTCGCCGAGCAAGTAAATGAAGCCGGTCTGGTCGAAGTTCATCGACACCGGCCGCAAATCCACCGCCGAGGTGAACAAGACTTGCGACAATGCGCTGTCGAACGCTACAAGAGATCCAAAGTGCATGGCAAAGATGTTGCCGTTGGGGCGGATGGAAATCGCCTCGATCCATTGATCCTTGGGACCGTAGTACGTGGCCGTCAAGAATGCCGTGCCGGCGCCGTTCAATTTGGCGATAAATCCGACGTAGTCGTTGAGGCCGGAGTTTTCAGCGGGCGAAGGGTCAATGACGCCGGGGAAATTCGGCAGATCGTTTCCGTTGGCCTGGCCCGCGATGAGCGCCGCGCCGGAACCATCCACATCCAAGGCCAACGGGGCGACGCGCCAGCCGAGCTGCGTCGCGTACAGCAGCGCATTCCCCGTCGCGTTCAGCTTGAGCGCTATGCCGCCGAAGGGGGCGTTGGGCGTGAATTGCGTGGTGGTGGGAAAATCGAACGACGTCGTGGTCCCGATCAAGTAGAGATTTCCAGAACCATCGGCGTGAATCGTGCGCACGCTTTCGTCGCCCGTGCCGCCAATGGAGACCGCATACAACACCTGATCCGCGTTGGGGGTCAGCTTGATCACGAACATATCGCTCGATCCGCGCGGGCCCAGTGTTGCCGTCGCCCCGGTCAGGCCGGCAGAACCCGCTCCAGCCAAATAGACATTGCCTTGGGCGTCCACCGTCATGGCGCTGACTTCCATGCCCTTTCGTAAAGAGGCGACCGCCTGCGTCAGATCCGCAGGCGAAGGATAGTTCTGGGCAAATGCAGGGAGGGCCGCAATGAGGCAAACCGCGGCGGGCAGACACACGAAGGGACGGCGCATTCGATTCCTCGGGAAAGCACGTTGGTCTCCATTATGACGTAAAAATGTTTCAAACGACTTGGCGCGCGCTGCCAGAGTTGTTTTGCCGCGCCCGGCGAGTCGCATCGACTCATGTGCGCGGTGCTATGCTTGAACGCATGCGACGCTTGCCGAAATTCATTTTGATCCTCGCGGCTGTGACTCTGGCAGGGTGTTCCACGAACACGATCTCCTCGCAGAACGCCTCCGGACCGAAACTCTACATTTTCGATTGCGGGACGATTGACGGCGTCAGTCCGGAGGGATTCGGCCTGAACGCCGACGAGATCGCGACTCCGGGATTCGTCACGCCTTGTTATTTGGTGGTGCATCCCAAAGGGACGCTCATGTGGGACACGGGCCAGATTCCGGACGCGAACCTTCAGGCCTCTGGCGCCACCAAGCAGGGTCCGTTCACGGTGACCAAACCGCTATTGCCGCAATTGGCCGCGGCCGGCTATCAACCTTCGCAGATTACGTATCTGGCGCTGTCGCACTATCATGGCGACCACACCGCCAACGCGAACGCCTTCGCGGGCTCGACGTGGCTGGTGCAGCAGGCTGAACGGGACGCCATGTTTCGCGAGCCCACGCCCCCGCGCATGACCGTTTCTCACTTCGACAAACTGAAGACGGCGAAGACCGAAATCCTGCACGGCGATCACGACGTCTTCGGCGATGGCACGGTCGTGCTGAAGGCGACTCCCGGCCACACCGAAGGGCATCAATCGCTGTTTCTGAAGCTGGTGAAAACCGGCCCCGTGGTGCTGAGCGGCGATCTGTATCACTATCCCGAAGAGCGCACATTGAACCGCGTTCCGGCCATCGAAGTCAGCCAGGAGCAGACACGCGCCTCGCGTGTGGCCCTGGAGGAGTTTCTGAAGGAATCGGGTGCGGCGCTCTGGATCCAACACGACCGGGCGGCAGCCGCGAAGATGAAACTGGCTCCCGAGTTCTATGACTAGAAGGCGAAAGCCGAGCAAATCAAGGTGCGCCGCGGGCCGTCGAATACTCTGAATGGCATGCGCGGGGGCTTGCACGCGTGTGGTATTCTTATAGTGCCTTCATGGATCGAATCCAGAAAGCAATCCCCCTCCGGAGCGAACGCTAAGCGCCAAATGAGTTTTACTGTCTTTTTGGGCAATCTGCCCACGTGGGTCACTGCGGACGATATCAAGGGTTGGCTGAATGCCGAGAACCTGGTTGCGGACGCAATTAAAGTTATCCGCAATCCCGAAACCCAGGAGTCCAAGGGCTTCGCGTTCATCGAGGCGCCGAACATGGAAGAGATGAATTCGATCATCCGCCGTTTCGACCGCGCGCCGCTGGAGGACCGCCTGTTGCGGGCGAATCCCGCGCAGCCGCCGCGTCCCAAAGGGCACGGCCCGCAACCCGGACAGCGTCCGCAGGGTGGTGCGTCTGCTTCTCCAGCCGGAGAGCGTTCACACCGCCGCGGCGGCAAGAGGAACGCCAGCAAACGCTCCGGCAACGACGCGCAAACTCCCTTCGCCGAGGAACTCGCAAAAGCGCTCTGATAGCGCATCCACGCTCACTGCGGGGCCGTTCGTGCCTCCGCCGTGTAGATGAAGTCCCCCAGCGCCGACGCGTCGTCATTGGATGCGTTGCCCGCGGCATGGAAGAAAACTGTTCCTGAAGCGGGCGCCACCCACTCCACTGTCCAGTGGTTGACACCTTCCGACGGAGCTTCCGTGCCTCGCTCAGTGTGCTGCACGAATCCGCCGGCGGACTGTGCGCGGCCGCTGGTGATTTTCCAGAGGCCAGCGGGTTCGCCGGTTTCGAACCGGGCGGCCAGTTGAAATCCGCCAACGCGGAGGCCGGCTCGCGCGAGCCGGATCGTCAGTGCATACGTCGCGCCCGGAGCATAGGCCGCGGGCACGCCTTCGATCACCACCGATCCGCCGGGAGAGTTCAGGGGATTGTCGCTGTGGCACGTGTGACACGTGTTTCCTCCGAAGCCGCCGGCGGCATTCGGCGGAGGCCCGTCCTTGTAGGCCCACAGCGCGGCGCCCGGCACGAGCAACAGGGAAAGAAGTTTTGGGTTTATACTTGGCACCAAGGAGAGTATAAACGATGACCCGGACCTCGCAAACGCTCACGCTTCTCTTCGTTCTGATCTCCGCCGCGGCGCTGGCCGCCGCTGCCGACGTCAACGTGCAATTCGATGACTGGATGACCCCCAGTAACCCGCCCTATCCGCATGATCCCGAGTACGCGCCGGACGGTTCGGTGTGGTACACGGCGCAGCGCGCCAGCACGATCGGCCGTCTGGACCCCAGAAACGGCGAGTTTCGGGAATGGCCGACGCCGACGCCCAACGCCGGCCCGCACGGATTGGTGGCCGATAAAGAAGGCAACATTTGGTACACGGGCAATGCCGCGGCGAATATCGGCAAGCTCGATGTCAAGGCCGGGAAAATCACCGAATATAAGATGCCCGATCCGGCGGCGCGCGATCCTCACACGCCCATCTTCGATCAGAAAGGAATTTTGTGGTTCACCGTGCAAGGCGGCAATTTCGTGGGCAAGCTGGATCCCGCCACGGGAGCGATTGAGCTTGTGAAAGCGCCGACGCCGAATTCGCGGCCGTACGGGATCAAAGTGAACTCGCAAGGCGTGCCCGTCTTTGACTTGTTCAATACGAACAAGATCGGCAGCATCGATCCGGCGACGATGAAGATCACCGAGTATACGCTGCCCGATCCCGCTGCGCGGCCGCGCCGCATCGACATCGCCCGGGATGACCTGGTCTACTACACCGATTACGGCCGGGGTTATCTGGGACGCCTGGATATGAAGACCGGCAAGGTCGAGGAGTGGCCCTCGCCCGGGGGACGCACCAGCCGGCCTTACGGAATCGCGATCGCGCCGAACGGCGACGTCTGGTATGTGGAGACGGGCGTCTCCGATAAGAACATGCTGGTGCGCTTCGATCCGGCGACACAGCAAATGCAAACCTGGCCCATTCCCGGCGGGGGCGGGGTGGTGCGCCACATGGTGGCCGCTCCGAACGGAGACCTCTGGCTGGCGGACAGCGGCGTCGGCAAGATTACGCGCGTCCGCGTGACACCGTAGGGGCGGACGGGCCGCGCGACGCATTCAGAATGTCGCAACCGGATTGACCGGCGACCCCGTTCCGCCCACGATGGGCAAGGGTGCGGCAGTCAGCAAGAACTCCCAGCGGTTGCGGGCGGCGGCCGCGGCGGCGAGCGCTTCGAGATCGCAGTTGTCGAACAGGTGCACGCCCAGGTACAGCAGTGCAAAGTCGTGCACGGCTCCGCGGAGCGGCGAGGGCGAGACGTACTGCGGATGATCGCTGCCCAGAATCGCAATGTCGCGCTGGCGCAGCCACGGGATCACGCTCGGATCGAGCCCTGCCGACATTCCGCCTTCCGCGCGTCCCCGCAGCCACGGACCTTTCTCCTTTCGCCGCGCCCATACGCCTGTGCGCACGAACAGCGCATCGCCGGCGCCGGCCTTCACGCCGGCCTTCTTCTCCCACGCCTCCAGGTCTTCGACGTAAATGGGCGTGCCCGGCTCGAGATAGGGCACGCCTTTGAGGCGCGGAATGTCGATCAGCACGCCGCGCGTGAATATGCCGTTCTTCAGGTTGTGAATCGAGTTCTTTGTGTGGCCCTGCTTCATCACCGTTTCAGCATCCGGATGATAGCCGTTATAAAACACCCCTTTGTCGTTGATGTGCGCGAGCGAATCCAGATGCGTGTGCGCGATGCCGTGATAGTTGACGCCGATCTGGTCGCCGCTGATCGAGAGCATCTTGAACTGATACGGATTCGGATTGTCGACCGCCTGCACAGTGTCGGCATCGCCTGCGAGCGAAACCGAAAATCCTTCCTTCACCAGCGCGGCGGCCTGCTTGCGCTTGGCGGGCGTGATCAGGTTGAGCGCGCCAATCTCGTCGGCCTTGCCCCAGCGGCCCCAGTTGGAGAGATCCTTTTTCCATGTTTCGTACTGCTCCGGAGACGTGCGGGAAGTCTGCGATGCGGCGGCCAGCGCCAGCAGCAGAAGAACGGATAGTGTCAGCATTGCAGTTTTCATGGCGGTATTAGAACACTGATCCCGGCAGAAAACAAGCGATGGAATTTGCCGGTCTGTCATCGGGACTGGTAGAGGGCAATCATGGCCACAGCGTACGCCAGCATTAGGCTGACCGCGTCCCAGGCCAGAATCGAGCGCTTGCGCGCGGAACGGTATTGCAGTCCCACGAGGGCGATCGCGGTCATCAAAATGGCTCCGAGCGCGGTGATCAGATGGCCCCTGGAAAGTTGCGCCAGCAGCGGTCCGTCGATGTAAAAGAAGTCATCCACGGCCAGAATCGCGATATTAAACAGATTGCTCCCGAGCAGATTGCCCACGGCCAGGTCCACTGCCCCGATCTTCATTGCGGCGGCTGAAACCACGATCTCCGGAAGAGAGGTGGATAAGGCGATGAACAGCGTTCCCACGAAGGTACTGCCCAGGCCGGTTTCTTCGGCGATTTGCTCGCCCAACCCTGGAAGGTATGACGCGGCCGCAACGACCAGGAGTGCGTTTACGGCGTACAAGGAATACGCACGCCGCGCGCTGATACCGGCGTGCAAGACTTCTTCAGCCGCCTCATGCAACGCCTCCGTCAAGCGGCGCCGCTCGTGCAGGTAAATCGACCGCATCGCCAGGGCGTAGATGATCAGAAACGCCGGACTATAGAGGCCAATCCAGCCAAGCGCGGGCGATATACCCGGAGTGCTGAGGCCCAATGCAACGACGGAAAGAAGCATGACGCCAAAGCCGGCCGTGAGAATGTGGCCGTAGTGGGCGCGAGCCGAAATCGGTGTCGCGCGAGTTTGCAAATCCAGGAACGCAAGGATCAGCAGGTTGAACATGCAACTGCCGAGCACGTCGCCAGCGGCAATATTCGGAACCCGGAAAATCGCCACGGAACTGACACCGGTGATCAGCTCCGGCAGCGATGTCACGGAAGCCATCAGGACCACGCCGATCCAGGTCCGGCCGAGTCCACTTTTTTCTGCGATGACGTCACCGTAGCGTGACAAGCGCGTTCCGGCGAAGAGAATCACCGCCGTGCATAGCACGAACTGAAACCAAGTAACGAGAGCACCGGTTGGCATCATTCTAGTGTAGAGGTACGCTGGCGGGCCTTGTCGGGAGCCTCAACGCAGGCGTTTCAGGGACCCTCCCTCGAAGGTGAAAACGTAGTCCATTTGCGCCACCTGCTCGGGACTCAGGGGCTGGCGGCTGCCGGGAATCACCATGGCCGTGCGGTCCCGGAGGCATAACTCGAAGATGAACTTACTGTCCCAGCCAAGAAAATCGTCCCGTACAACATAGATGCGGCTGCCGGGGCGGGTAGCGCGCAACGCGCAGACCTGCTGAATGATGCTCCAGGTTTGGTCGCCTGCATGTAGCATGGCCGGCCCCAGGACGCGGTTTTCATGCTCTGTCTTGGCGAACCACGCATAGCCGAGACCGGCGACAATCACTGTAGTGACGCCTGTCGCCGCCCAGCGAGGCAAGGGGCAGGTCAGAGTCCGCAGGGCGAGGGCGATCCATCCCGCCAGGACCGCCGTCCAGGCAAACAGGGGCAGATAAAGCTGGCCCGCAGCCCGCCCTTCAAGGAACGTGATCGGGATGGGTGTGATCCAAAGTAGTGTCCAAAGCCAAACAAAATCGCGCCGGCGCAGGGCCGCAGCCGCCAGCAAGAGCACGACGGCCACCGCAGCGGCGAGCCACGGACGTCCCGCGTCCTGATAGAGGATCGCGCTAACGAAGTTGGCCGTTTCCTGAACGTAGTGCGGCCACGTCACATCAAGCCAGTAGCCCTCAAGCGCGAGGAGCGTGTCCCTTCCGAATGCCTTCCCGATGCCATAGGCAACCGTCAAGGCGAAGGCGGCGCCCAGCGGCGTTCGAGCCTCCCTGATCGGTCCCGGGCGGCAAACGCACTCATACAGGAAAAGAGCCAAGGGAAGCGTCACGGCCATCTCCTTGGCTCCCAGAGCTCCAATGTAAAGCGCCAAGAATCCGGCCAAGCGCCATCCTGTGACCGGCAGAGCCTGTTTCCGCAGCCTGATGTAGCACATCAGCGCAGCGTAGTAGAACGTGAAACACAGGATGTCGAAAATGTAGGCGGGCAGGTAATAGAGGCTCGACAAGTTCGCGTGATATAACAGGCCGAGCGCGGTCAAACCGCCGGCCACCGGCATTCCAGTGACCAGCGTGCACAGCCGGCACCCCAGCCACGCGTTCACCAGGAAGAGTGCCAGCATGACCACGTGATACGGAACGGGGTTCAACCCGAACCACTGATAAAGCAGCGCAAAATACAGCCCGCCGAGGGGGCGATGGTAACTGGAAACCGGAAGAACGACGTTCTGCAATAGGTCCAGCCAGCCGCGCGACCAGTAGAAGTGGATGTTCATAGGATCGTCCACGTTGAAGTGAGCGCCCAGGCTGGGCCAATTGAAATGCACGAAGCAGTAGAGCAGCCCCGCGGCAAACGCGGCGCTGGCGAAAGACCGGCCCCAGCGCTGAATGACGATGAAGCTGCCTTTAGCCGCCTTGCGCAACAGATCCGGGCCGCGGATGCGGGGTTCGCGGACGGAACTTCTCTTCACTTGCCACCTTCTACCATACGGCTGGCCTCCGCCTACTCTAGTGCGAACGCATTGATGCCGCTGGAGACGATAATCACGTACTGCCTTCCATCGGCGCCCATGTAGGACATCGGGTTGGAGTGACCTCCGGATTCGAGCTTGGTTTCCCACAGCAGGCGGCCGGTGCGGGAATCGAAGGCACGGAAGCCCCGGTCGATGGTCGCTCCGATGAACACCAGGCCTCCGGCTGTGGCCATGGAGCCGCCGGGGCCCACCGACCCCGTGTTCTTCATCCCCAACGCATCGTGGTTGCCGAGCACAACGCGCCAGGCGATCTCGCCCGTGTTGGCGTTCACCGCCGTCAGGTGCGCCCACGGCGGCGCCTGACAGGGCAACTGTTTGG
This sequence comes from uncultured Bordetella sp., assembly GCA_964614015.1. Lineage (GTDB taxonomy): Bacteria > Acidobacteriota > Terriglobia > Bryobacterales > Bryobacteraceae > Palsa-187. Next base: position 10,034 of record CAZTKA010000060.1, read on the forward strand.
CCGGATCCCAGAAACGCGCGTAATGCGTTCCCGCGCCGAGCGGGCTGAACCGATTGTAGGTATCGCCCTGCTTGCGCAGGATGCCCATGCCGGCTTCGTCGATGGTGTTCACGAACACGTAGCCCAACCCCGGATCAATCGACACGCCGCCGAAGTTCACGCCGCCCATTTGGCCCGGGAAAATGATGCGGTACTCTTTGTCGCTGTACGGCGTGTATGGTCCGTAGTTGTGAATGCCGCCGATCTGCTCGACCAGGCCGCGGCAGAATTTTTCGTGTTCCGGCTCGCCGGTGAACAGTTCCGATGGCGTGATGCCGAAACGCGCCAGAGGCGGCGGCTTCACCGGAAACGGTTGCGTAGGCCAGATCGCCTCGCCCTCGACATCGCTCCCGGGCACGCGGCGCTCCTCGACGGGATAGATCGGTTCTCCGGTTTCACGATTCAGAAAAAACATCAGCGACGCTTTCGAAATTGCGACCAAGCCGGGAATCGTGCGGCCGTCCTGGCGCACATCCATCAGCGCGGGAATGCCAGAGTAGTCGTAATCCCAGATGTCATGATGCGTGAGCTGAAAATGCCACTTGCGCCGGCCGGTGGCAGCATCGAGCGCGATCACCGACGACGAGAACAGATTTGCGCCCGGCCGCTGGCCTCCGTAATATTGCGGCGCGGGCTGGCCGATGGGCAGGAACACAAGTCCGCGCTCGGCATCGACCGAGGCCGAGCCCCAGGCCGCGGGCGATCCCGCGTCGATCCACGATCCTTCCGGCCACGTGTCATTGCCGAGCTCCCCGGGATGCGGATTGAGATGGAAGGTCCACACGAGCTTGCCCGTGCGCACATCCCACGCCCGCACGTCTTGCAGAGGACCCTTGAGCTCGTTTTCCTGACCCTGGGCTCCGGTGATGATCAGGTTCTTGTAAATGGCTCCGGGCGAGCTGATGCGGTAGGCCATCTGGGGGAAATTGTCGGCCACCCCAGAGCGCAGGTTGACGGAGCCCCCGACGCCGAAGCCGGGGATCGGTTCGCCAGTGCGGGCATTGAGCGCCAGCAGACGGCTGTCGCCTGTGCCGACGAAGATGCGCGCCGCATTGTCGGCATCGCCGGGCCAGTAGGTGACGCCGCGGCGAGGAGAGGCGGCGCCCAGATCGCGCTTCCAGATCTCGCGGCCCGTGGTGGGATCAAGCGCGACCAGCGAGCGGTCGGTGGCGGGGTAATAGAGCAGCCCCCCGGCCATGATCGGGGTGACTTCGGTGGCGGGCACAACCGCGACGCGCCCGGGTTGCGGCGCCGGAGCGACTCCGTACTGCCAGGCCAGCTTGAGGCGTCCGACGTTTTCCGGCGTGATCTGCGTGAGCGGCGAGAAGCGCTGGCCAAAGGCGTCGTGACCGTAGGAGGGCCAGTCGGTCTGTGCCGCCAGTGGAACCAAAAGCAAACCGAGGCCCAGCAGATTTGCAAAAAGTCGCATACCTCATCTCCGTCACGTGATTATATACGTGGGCGGACGCGGAAGGACAGACCCGTGCGAACTGGGCAACACTCCGGCCTCTGAGTCTGGCGAGGGATAGAATGACAGCTATGGCGACGCGACGCTTTTCCCCGCCATTGCTGGCGGGACTGATTTTGGCCGCAGGCATCGTGCATGCACAGACGGTTCCTGGCGAGGCGGTCTATCAGGAGCAGTGCGCAACCTGCCACGACACACCGGCGGGGCGCGTGCCGCCCAAGGAAGACCTGCGCAAACTTGCGGTGGCCAATATCCTACGTGAACTCGAGTCCGGCGCGATGCAGGTCATCGGTAGCCGGCTGACCGCGGCCGAGCGGTCGGCGGTGGCGGCGTATCTCGGCGCCGCCGACAATGCCGCGACAGGCGGCTTCTGCGCGGACCGGACGGTGAAAGCGTCCGGCACCGGTTGGAACGGCTGGAGTCCGGAGCCTACCAATACACGCTTCCAGAGCAATGCCCTCAGTGTCGATCAGGTAGGCAAGCTGCGCCTCAAGTGGGCGTGGGGATTCGAGGGCGATCAGATCGTGTTCTCGCTGCCTTCGGTGATCGGCGAGGAAATCTTTCTCGGCAGCAATTCGGGCCGCGTGCACGCGCTGGATGCCGCCACCGGATGCGCTAAGTGGATGTTCCAGGCCAGTGCAGGCGTGCGCTCGGCGATTGTCGCCGTTGACGCCATGCTGTTGTTCGGCGACCGCGCCGGCGTCTTTTACGCCCTCGACGCGCGCACGGGCCAGCCGCTGTGGACGAAGAAAGTTGACGATCACCCGGGTGCCCGCATGACCGGCGCCGCGATCGTGCACGAGGGCATCGCCTACATTCCGGTGGCCAGCGTGGAAGAAACGCTCGCTCGCAGCGAAAACTACATCTGCTGTACTCTTCGCGGCAGCATCGTGGCGCTGCGGATCGCGGATGGTTCGCAGGTCTGGAAGACGTACGTGATCGAAGAAGAACCAAAACAAAGCGCCGATGGCAAGTCTGCCGGGCCTTCCGGCGCAGGCATCTGGGCCACGCCCACGCTCGACGTGAAACGCGGCCTGCTGTACGCGGTCACCGGGAACAACTACTCCCAACCCACCACGCGCATGAGCGACGCCGTGGTGGCGATGGACTTGAAAACCGGCCGCATTGTTTGGGCGCAGCAGACGATCCCCGGCGACCAGTTCAACGGGAGATGCCAGCCGCGGAACGAATGCGCGGGCCCGGATTACGACTTCGGCGCCTCCGCAATCATCGAAGGCGATCTGCTTCTGGCCGGCCAAAAATCCGGCGTGGTGTACGCGCTCGATCCCGACCGCGGCGGCGCGATCGTCTGGCAGACGCGGGTGGGCAAGGGTGGCGTCAACGGAGGCATACAGTGGGGCATGGCGAGTGACGGGCGAAACCTCTACGCCGCGACTTCCGATGTAGTGCGGCGTCCGGGCACGACGTACGATCCGGCACAGGGCGGGGGATTAACCGCGCTGCGCATTCGCGATGGGGAACGCGTATGGCGCGTGGATTCGCCGCCTTGCGACGCGAAGCCCGGATGCAGCCCCGCGCAGTCGGCCGCCGTGACCGCAACGCCGGGCCTGGTGTGGGCCGGATCGCTGGACGGCCATCTGCGCGCCTATGCGGCCGAGGACGGGCGCGTGCTGTGGGACTTTGATACGGCTCGCGAGTTTGCTACCGTAAACCGAGTGAAGGCTTCCGGCGGCGGCGTGGACGGCCCCGGGCCGGTCGTGGCCGGCAATCGGGTTTTTGTGGGTTCCGGATATGCCCGAACCGGCGGCATGGGTGGCAATGTGCTGCTGGCGTTCGAGCCGGAAAACTGAGCCGCGGCTGTGCGGGAGCCGATAAAGGAGATTCGCAATGCGTCAAGTCAGACTCTGGTACGTGGCGGCGGCTGCAATGGCGGTCGCGCTGGTGTTCACCGCGCAGGAGAACTTCGCCCAGCAAGACAAGGGCGGCAAAGGCGCAGCGCCGGCGGCTCCGATTCCGGCGGTCCTCCAGAATTATCAGCCTGTCACGGCCGAGCGTTTGCTGAATCCGGAAGACGGCAACTGGTTGATGATCCGCCGCACCTATAACGGCTGGGGTTACAGCCCGCTGAACCAGATCACCCCGGCGAATGTCGCGCGTTTGAAGCCGGTTTGGAGTTTCGCCACCGGCGAGGCGCGTGTGCACGAAGCGGCGCCGCTGGTAAACAACGGCGTGATGTTCATTTCGACTCCCAACAACCAGGTGATCGCGATCGACGTGCGATCCGGCAATCTGCTCTGGCGCTATCGGCGTCCGCGTCCTCAGGGGGCACAGGTGCCGCACGATACCAGCCGCGGCGTCGCGCTGTATGGCGATCGTGTATTGTTCGCCGCGGGCGAGGCCGTGTTGGTGGCGCTCGATGCGCGCACCGGCCGCGAGGTGTGGACCTCGAAGGTCGCCGAGAACAATCAGGGCTATTACATCTCGCTCGCGCCGCTGGTGGCCAACGGCAAGGTGCTGGTGGGCGCCTCCGGCGGCGAGTTCGGGATCCGCGGCTTTGTGGCGGCTTTTAATGTGGAGGACGGCAAGGAGATGTGGCGCACCTTCATGGTGCCGGCTCCCGGCGAGCCGGGAAGCGAAACCTGGCCGCGCGGTGGCGACCAGTGGAAGACCGGCGGCGCCTCCGTATGGGTGACCGGAAACTACGATCCGGAAACCAACCTCACCTATTGGGGCACCGGCAACGGCGGCCCGTGGATGGGCGACAAGCGCCCCGGCGACAATCTCTACACGGCGTCGACGGTCGCCATGGATGCCAACACCGGCCAGATCAAGGGCCACTTCCAGTACACTCCCAACGAATCCTGGGATTGGGATGAGGTGTCACCGCCGATTCTGGTCGACTACCAGCGCGGCGGGCGCACCGTGAAGGGATTAATCGATTTCGCGCGCAACGGTTACTTGTGGTTTTTGGAGCGCACACCCGAGGGGCCCATCAAATTCGTAGAAGGCAAACCGTTCGTATATCAGAACGTTTTCCGCAGTCTCGACCCCGTGACCGGACGCCCCGATATCGACCCGGAGCGCAAACCCGGAACGAACAAAGAAGCCGCCTTCTGTCCGAACCTGCACGGCGGTAAGAACTGGCCTCCAGTGGCCTTCAGCCCGCAGACGCGCATGGTGTATGCTCCGGCGAATAACAACATCTGCGGCGTCCTGATGGGCGCCGAAGAAGTGACGTACACCGCGGGCAAGGGCTTCACTGGAACCGCGAAGGGGAAGGGCAAGGCGCCTCGGGTTCCGGGCGCGGATCATTACGGCGAAGTGCAGGCGTGGAACGTGGACACCGGTCAGAAGGTATGGACGCACACCTACCGCCGCAGCCCGAACTGGGGCGCGATGCTGGTGACCGGCGGTGGAGTGCTGTTCACCGGCGGCACGAACGACCGCAAATTCCACGCCTTCGACGCTCGCGACGGTAACCTGCTATGGGAGTATCCGACTTCGTCGGGAATTCTGGCGCCGCCTTCGACGTTCCTGGTGGACGGCAAACAGTACGTCGCTGTGCTCGCGGGCTGGGGCGGGGATTCGGCGGGAATGAACAATACCATCGCCGCCGCGCATCCGGGCGAGGTCCCCCAGGTGCCCGAGGGCGGCTCGGTATGGGTGTTCGCGCTGGAGTAGCAGGGGAGCTCTGTTTTCTTCCCGCCGTCGAACTGGCGGCGCTGATTCGCACCCGCAAGGTCAGTGCGCGCCAGGTGGCCGAGGCGCACCTGGCGCGCGTGCAAGAACAAAATCCGCGCGTCAATGCCATCGTCACGCTCGCGGCCGGGCGGGCCCTGCGCGAAGCCGCGACGGCCGACGAGCGCCAGGCTCACCGCTACACGCTGGGTCCCCTGCACGGCCTGCCGGTGGCCATCAAAGACTTGATCGACACGGCTGGCCTGCGCACGACCTACGGCTCGCCGATCTTCAAGGATCATGTGCCGGCCGCCGATGCGATTCACGTCGCGCGCATGCGGCAGGCGGGCGCGATTATCATCGGCAAAACGAATACACCCGAGTTCGGCGCGGGATCGCAAACCTTCAATGCGGTTTTCGGCGCAACGCGCAACCCGCACAACGTCACGAAAACCTGCGGCGGATCGAGCGGCGGGTCAGCCGTGGCGCTCGCGTGCGGAATGGTCCCGCTGGCCGACGGAACCGATCATGGAGGTTCCTTGCGGAATCCGGCGGCCTTCTGCGGCGTGGTCGGATTGCGCCCGTCGCCTGAGCGCGTGCCCGAGGCGATCTTGGGGACCACGAGCCTGAGCGTAAACGGCCCGATGGCGCGCAATGTGCCTGATCTGGCTCTGTTGCTCAGCGTGATTGCAGATGCGCCGGCGGGCGTCGATTATCGTGCGGACCTGGCCCGCGATTTCCGCGGCGTGCGCATCGCATGGTTCAAAGACATGGGCGGAATCCCGTTCGAGCGTCCGGTCCTCGATGCGGTGAACGCGCAACGCCGCGTCTTCGAGGACCTGGGCTGTATCGTGGAAGACGCCGAGCCTGATTGGACGGGCGTGTGGGAATCCTACGACACGCTGCGCGCCTGGGGATTCGCCGCAAAGCACGCCGAACATGTCCGGCGTCATGGCGCTCTGGTGAAGGAGACCATCCGCTGGGAAGTGGAGCGCGGCCTGCGTCTGTCGCCGGCCGACTTCGAAGGCGCGAGCGCACAACGCGCAGCCGCCATTGAGCGCATGCGCGCATTCATGCGCCGCTACGACTACTTCATCGCACCCACAGCCCAGGTGCTGCCGTTCGATGTCAACCAGCCGTACCCGGCCGAAGTCGCCGGTGTGAAAATGCAGACCTATACGGAGTGGCAGAAATCCTGCATGTTGATCTCGTGCCTGGAGAATCCGGCGATTTCGATGCCTTGCGGGCCGGGCGTGGGCTTGCAGATCGTGGGGCGGCACCGGGATGAGTGGAGCCTGCTCCAACTGGCGCGTGCCTTCGAACTCCATGGCGGACACGCGGATTCGGCGGATCGCGACAAAGGGAGCCTTTTCTGACAGGCGTTGGCAGTTGCCGTGCTCGGAGTTTTACATGTTGCGCCATCGCGCATTCGCGGCCGGCTTATTGTTCTGCGCGGGATCTCTGCTTGCTCAGAGCTTCGAGCGCGAGCGGGAAGCAATGGTGCGGGACCAGATCCAGGCTCGCGGCATCCGCAACGAAGCGGTGCTCAAGGCGATGCGTGAAATCCCGCGCCACCGTTTCGTCTTGCCGGGTATGGAGACCTTGGCATATGTCGACCGGGCTCTGCCCATCGGCTACGAGCAGACCATCTCACAACCCTATATCGTGGCCTTCATGACTCAAGCTCTGGCGCCAAAACCGTCCGACAAAGTTCTGGAAATCGGCACCGGCTCGGGGTATCAGGCCGCCATCCTGTCGCGTCTGGCGGCGGAAGTGTACACGATCGAAATCATCGAACCGCTGGCCCGGCAGGCGCGCGAACGTCTGACATCGATGGGTTTCTACAATATCCGTTTCCGTACGGGGGACGGCTACAAGGGCTGGCCCGAGGTCGCGCCCTTCGACCGGATTATGCTGACCGCCGCGCCTCCCGAGATCCCGCAGGCTTTAATCGACCAACTGAAGCCGGGGGGCAGAATGGTGGCTCCAGTAGGCGCGCGCCCGGCGCGGCAGGAACTCGTGGTGCTTGATAAGGACGCGCGTGGCCGCATCACGCGGCGGTCTGTCATGAGCGTGGCGTTCGTCCCGATGGTGCCAGGAAAATGAAGTGTGCTACGATCCGAAAGTAGCCGTTGCCGCATTTCCAGGAGAGGTGGCTGAGTGGTCGAAAGCAGCGGTTTGCTAAACCGTCGTAGTGCCTTAAAGCGCTACCGGGGGTTCGAATCCCCCCCTCTCCGCCATCCACGGTCTGCGCTGGCAGGCCTGCCGCACGGCGCTGGTGTTCGATCTGCCGCGGGCGCTTGAAAATCCCCTCATCCGGAATGGGAACGGCCTGCGGAGGGCTGCCGGTGTGGGACCCGGGCTCGAAACGGCGGATCGCAAGGCATTGTTACCGCGAGTCGCTCGGCGTCCTGTTCGCCTCGGGGCAGCGGGCCTTCAGCCTCTATCAACACCTCAAGCTGATCGCTCTGGTGACCGGGGAAATTGTGCGGCGGTGGCCTCAACTTTCGACTGGAGACGGAGATGCGTTGGCTGCTTTCGATTTGGAATCGTGCAGCTTGGCCGTGGCGACTCCGGAGGGCTTGACGGTTGTTCAGGGAACCTGACTACGAACAACCGCGCGCTTTGCTACGCTGAGGGCGATATGCAGATTCGGGTCAACCGGCGGTCCTGGGAAGTAAACTCCTCCCCGGAGACGCCGCTTCTCTACGTGCTGATGAATGAACTGGAGCTAAAGGGCCCCCGCTTCGGCTGCGGACTCGCGCAGTGCGGCTCCTGTTCCGTACTAATTGACGGTGTCGAGACCCGTTCCTGTGTCACGCCTCTTTCGGCTGTTGGCACTCGTGAGATCACGACGCTTGAAGGCTTGCCGGCCTGGTATGCCACGCAGAAAGGCATCGAGGCGGACCCGCTGCCGCTGCATCCTGTGCAGCAGGCCATGATCGCCGAGCAGGCGCCGCAATGCGGCTACTGTTACAACGGCATCATCGTGAAGGCGGCCGAACTGTTGTCCCGAAACCCGCGCCCGACGGAAGCGGAAATCCGGACGACGATGAACGGCCACCTCTGCCGCTGTGGAACCTATCCGCGCATCGTCAAAGCGATCCAGCGGGCCGCAGGGATGATGTTGGAGGCTACGCGATGAACACGCGCCGCGATTTTCTCGCATCCAGTGTCAAGGCCGGCGGCGGCCTCGTGGTCGGCTTCAACCTCAGCGACGCGATTCTAGCGCAAGGGCCTCCGGGGGCCGCGCCGCAGCCGGGCGTGCCCGATATGCGCCAGATCGACACGTGGCTCGTGATTCACGCGGACAACACGGCTACCTTCTACGTTGGTTTCTGCGAACTAGGGCAGGGCAACTCGACCGCGTTGTTGCAGATCGCCGCCGACGAGCTCGATCTGGAGATGGACCAGATCCGCACCGTGCATCTCGAAACCGGCTTGACGCCGAATCAGGGCGGCACGTATTCGAGCGCCTCCATCGCACGCGGCGGGCCGCAGGTGCGCACGGCCGCGGCGGAAGCCCGGCAGGCGCTGCTCAAGATGGCCTCCGCCCGGTTGAACGCTCCGCCAGAAACGCTGGTGGTTTCCGGAGGCGTGGTGGCCGTGCTGGGCGATCCCACCCGCAGGGTCAGCTATGGCGAGCTGATCGGCGAGCGGCGCTTTAATCTTGCCATCACCGGATCGGCCCCTGCAAAGCCGGTCGCCGCCTACAAGGTCGCGGGCGTGAGTGTTCCGCGCAAGGACATGGAGCCGAAGGTCAGCGGCTCCTATACGTTCATGCAACATCTGCGCCGCCCGAACATGCTGCACGGGCGCGTGGTTCGGCCGCGCGGACAGCGCGCTTACGGGGCGGGCGCGAAGATCCTGAGCGTCGAGGTAAGCTCCATCGCGGGCATTCGCGGGGCACGCGTGCTGCGCCGCGGCGATTTTCTGGGCGTCGTGGCCGAAACGGAATGGGACGCGATCCGCGCCGCCCAGCAGTTGAGGGTGACCTGGGACGCCGCGCCCTCTTTGCCCGGCAACGCGAGACTGTTTGAGCAGATGCGCGCGCAGCCGGCCGAGGAGCGCGTTGTGCTGGAACGCGGCCAGGCTGCCGCGTCTTATGCCGCCGCGCCGTTCCTCGACGACGCC
>CAZTKA010000061.1:0-19312 GCA_964614015.1 uncultured Bordetella sp.
GGCGGTTGAAGAGATCGGCGATGTACAGCGTCCCGGAGGAACTGCGCGCGAGGGCTTGCGGGAAATTGAGCTGCGCCGCGGTGGCGGCGGCTCCGTCACCGGAGAAGCCAGCCGTGCCGGTTCCCGCAATCGTTGTGATGGTGTATTGCGGGGCCGTCTGCGCGCGAAGGAAAGAAGCAAGGATGCAGACGAAGATTGCGGTGAATCGGACTGATTTCATGCAGGACCCAGGAATGGCTTCCTTTTAATTGTATGCCAGCAACAAGCCGAACAGACGCGGGGAGCCATTCCGCGAGTTCCTGCGAATCTAGCCGTGCCCTGATTGTCCTGCTTTAGATCGTTGCCCTGAATGAGTCTTGCTCATTGTGGGGGGCCTGGGCGGTCCGGGTTCTTGCCTTTCCCTTTCCCGCCGTCCGGTCCCTTGCCCTTGCCTTTTTTTCCCTTTCCGAAGGGGCCTTGCCCTTTCCCGCCGGGACCTTGCCCCTTGCCCGCCTTTCCGCCGGGGCCCTTGCCGGGGATGCCCGGATCTTGCTGGGCATCGGCGTCATCGGTGAGCAACGGAATGGCGACGGCGGCAGCGGCGGGCAGCGCCAACACTTTCAGCAGAAAATCGCGCCGCCGGCGAAATGTGGGATCGAACATCATGAGTCCTCCTTGAAGAGCGTGTGATTCGCCTTCACTGATGAGAACACGAACGCAGCGGCAAAGTTGCGGCTCAGTTCTTTGAAAGCGGCTCGGAGAAGCGGATGAACTGCATGACGACTTCCGGCGAGGGCCGCTGGTTTTCCAGAAAATCCAGACCGTCGGCCGTAATCATGAGGTTGGTCTTGTCATCGTAAACCACAAGATTGCGCTGCTTCAGATACCACAGCGCGAAGTTGATCTCCTCTTCGCTGGCGTGCAGCATGGACAGCATCTGGCGCATCGGAACCGCCGGAGTGAAGGGATGCAGGCGGCGGCGGTCGTACAACACACACAGCACTGCGGAGCGCAGTCCGGAGGGGCGCGCCAAAGCCTCGAAGAAAGCGGCTCCGGAAAACTTCGGCGGTTCCTCCTTGGCGATGCCCTTCAGCTTGTCGAACTCGCGGCGCAGCCCGGGATCGGAAAGGACTTCGGCCGCCAGCCGCACGGCCTCGAATTTTTCCTCATCCGGTTCTTCGCCTTCATAGGGATCGTAGCGGCGGCAAAGACGCTCCCGGGCCGCCTCGACCTGCTCGCGGGTGGCGTTGGGATTGATCTCAAGAACCGCGTAGTGATCCTGAAACTTTCCTGCGGCGGGTACGGACATGACTCGGCCTAAACTTCGTTATCGGCGGAAACCGTATGCGGCGTTAGACCGTGGGCGCCCGGCGTCAGCGCACGAAATAGGCCTCCTTGGTGACGTCCGCCTCCACGGCCACGTCAAAGAAGCCGACCATCATCTCCTGCCAGCTCTGCAAACCGTAGCGCACCTCCGCCGTGGGATCCGGATTGCGCGGATTCGCGGCCGAATTGTCGTAGGTCGCGATAAACGTCAGCCGCGTTCCTTTTCGCAGCGCCAGCGGCTCGGCCAGCCGGTAGGAAAGCTGCCAATAAAAATCGTAGGGCGCGACGCGCAGCAGCGTCTCGGCGCGGCCCTCGGGCGACACCATCAAGTACTCAAACGATTTCCCGCGCAGGTGCATGTGCGGAAAAAATCCGAGCAGCAGGGCGTCGTTCGGCAACGTCCCTTGCACGCGGACGGCGTGCTGGCGCGCTCCCGGAGGAATGACGAAACTTGTGCTTGCCATCTGCAACGTCAGCACGCGCTGGGCGGGTTTCTCCCCTAGCATCAGGCCCACTTCGATCTGATCCCGGACGGCGCGTCCGCTGGGCGTGTAGTGAACTTCGATGACCAGATCCGCGCCCGCCGGAATCAGCTTGGCCATGCCGTCCGGGAAGTGGTCGGGGCCGCTGCCGGGCGCGTAGACCGTCAGGATATCGTGCGTGGTCGGGCCGCCGGTCCAGGTGTCGCCCGCCGGGCGCACGTACACGACTGCGTGATGCACCACGCTGCGCTCGCGCGGGCGGACCTCGACGGCGCGCACCCAGCGGTCTTCCGGAAATTTCGCTTCGGCCACGAAGTACTGATAGTCGACCGCGTCCGATGCCGGCACGGTGAACGGCTGCGGCATGCGAACTACGGCGTCGACGCGCGGCAGATTCCATCCGGTCGGCCATGCGATCGGGGCCGGCGCTGGCGGCCGCACACCTTCGGCCGCGCCGGTCTCGGCCCAGCGCGCCAGCACATCGATTTCGGCGTTCGTCAGCCTGCGGTCATTGGCAAAGCGGCCGCAGCAGGGGTCGGCGAACCACGGCGGCATCGTACGCCTCACCACCGCTTCGCGAATCGCCCGCGCCCAGGGCCGCGTTTCTTCATACGTCGTCAGCGGCATGGGCGCCATCTGGCCGGGCCGGTGGCATTCCTGACAGCGCCGTTGCAGAATCGGCAGGACGTCGCGGTGGAAGGTGACCTCCTGCGCCCAGGCCGCGCCCGCCGCCGCGATCATGATCCATCCGATGCGCATGTGTTCCAATTCAACCATTATCATGAAGGTATGCGGCGCGGCTTCGTGGCGTTGGCCGTCCTCTCCCTGAGCGCCTCCTGGGCGCAGCACGTCGTATCCGCGCGCGCCGGACTGGTGCATTACCTGGAAGGCCGCGTCTCCGCCAACGGCGAGCGGATCCGGATGAAGGTGAATCGCTTCCCGCAGCTTACGGCGGGTCAGACGGTCGCCACTGCGCAGCGCGCCCGCGTTGAAGTTTTGCTGAATCCGACCACGTTCTTGCGCGTGGGTGAAGCGAGCTCCTTCCGCCTGGCTTCCGACGATTTGTCGGACACGCGAGTGGAGCTGCTGAGAGGCGCCGCGATCGTGGATGTTCAGGAGCTGGAAAACGGGAACCGCGTGACGATCCTCACCGGCGGTTTGGAGGTCGAGCTGCGCAAGGATGGCCTGTATCATTTCGCGGACGCGAGAGTCCGGGTTTACGATGGCGAGGCGGCAGTGGGCGCGATCAAGCTGACCAGGGGCTGGGGGCTCGCGCTTGATAAGATGCCGCTGGAAGCCGTGAAGTTCGACCGCAAGGATACAGACTCGCTCTACCTCTGGAGCGAGCATCGCGCGAAGGTGCTCGACCCGCCCGTGCCGATCCGGCGGAGGTTGTCCAATCCTCCGCTGGTGTTCCCTCTGTTCGGCTGGTAGGCGAGCCCCTCAATTAGGGGGGCTATTCTGCGCCGGGAAATCCGTGTATACTTTTCCAAGGCTTGCAGCCAAAGGGGGCTCGCAGCAAGAAAAGGGGGAACTTATGCACAGGGCATTTGTCGCCATCAGCTTCCTGTTGTTTGCGTTTACCGCGCTTGCTCAGACCGACCGCGGTACCATCACCGGCACCATCCTCGATCCGGCCAGCGCCGTCATCCCGAATGCGCAAGTCGAGGCGCGCAACACGCAGACCGGCGCTTTGTACCGGGTGGCGAGCTCGGCCACCGGCAACTACACGCTCTCGCAGCTTCCGGCCGGAAATTACGAGATGACGGTCACCGTGCCGGGCTTCAAGACATTCGTGCGCCAGAACCTGACGGTGCAGGTGGCAGGCACGCTGCGCATCGACGTGGGCATGGAAGTGGGCACCGCCACCGAGTCGGTCACGGTGACCGAGGCGGCCACGCTGCTCAAGACCGAGAGCGGCGAGCTGAGTCACAACGTGGGCACATCGAAACTGAATAACCTTCCCGTGCTCACGCTCGGCTCGACCACGGGACTCGGCAACATCCGGAACCCTTTGCAGGTCGTTACCTTGCTTCCGGGCACGGTGTTCGCCAACGACAATACGCTGCGCGTGAACGGAATGCCGGCCAACACCTACACGATTCGCATTGAAGGCCAGGACGCCAACAACGGCATCACGCGCCAGTCCACGCAGGTCAACCAGGCAGGGTTGGACGCCATCGAGGAAGTCGCGGTGCAGACCAGCAACTACGCGGCGGAGTTCGGGCAGGCCGGCGGCGGCTACTTCAACTACACGATGAAGTCGGGCACCAACCAGTTCCACGGCAGCGCCTATGATTACTTCGTGAACGAGGCGCTCCACTCGCCCATGCCGTTCACCAATGATGGTACCGGCCGCCACATTCGCAACCGCCAGCGCCGCAACGACTATGGGTTCACCTTCGGCGGGCCCATCGCCATCCCGAAGATTTACGACGGCCATGACAAGAGCTTCTTCTTTTTCAACTTCGAGCAGTTCCGCGAGACGGTGCTGGTCTCAACCGGTTTACAGACCGTGCCCACGCTGGCCTACCGCACCGGAGATTTTAGCGGCGCCCTGCTCGGCAGGCTGACCATCGGCGGCCAGCCGGCCACAGACTCGGCCGGCCAGGCTCTGTTCCAGAACCAGATTTTCGACCCGAAAAGTCAGCGGTCCGCGCCCGACGGGACGATTGTGAGGACGCCATTTCCGAACAACCAAATCCCCGTGACGGACATCGATCCGGTCGCGCTCAAGATTCAGGCCATGATTCCGGCGCCGCTTGGAACGCGAGCCTCCGGCTTCATCAACAACTACGAGGCGCCGCCGTACACCAACTCGCGGCGCACCACGATTCCCTCTTTCAAGCTCGACCACAACCTGAGTGCCGCGATCAAGATCTCCGGCTACTACTCCGAGACGCACGCTTTTTCGCCGCAGACCAACGATTTCCAGACGCCGTTTTCCAGTTCCGTGCAGCAGGACACGACGAACCGGACGGTCCGCGTGAATTACGATCACACTGTTTCGCCGACGGTTCTCCTGCATCTCGGCGCCGGCCTGATGCACACGAATCAGCCGAACCTGACTCGGCCTTTCGACCAGAGCACGCTCGGCTGGAGAGGCAACTTTACTGCATCGAATTTGTTCCCGTGGCTGAGCATCGGCACCGATAGCGGCGGCCGGGGAGGCTTTTCCTACGTCATGGGAATTTTCAATCCGTATGCTTACATCAAGGACATCAAACCCACCGGAAACGCCAGTCTTACATGGGTAAAGGGCAATCATACCTTTAAGACGGGCGGCGAAATCCTGTTTGAGGGTTTCCCGACCCGCACCTTCGCCCGCGCCAATGGCAACCTCGGCTTCGGGCCGCAGCAGAGCGCCAACCCTTGGGAAGACGGCCGGGGAACGAATGCCTTCACCGGTTTCGCCTACGCAAGTTTCCTGCTGGGCCACAGCGTGTCCTTGAACCACGGCGCGGGCTCCAACAACCGGCTTGGCAATCACGCGCTCGGTCTTTACGTCCAGGACACCTGGAAGGTGACGCGCAAGTTCACGCTTGACTACGGTCTGCGTTACGACTACGTGACCCTGCTGCGGGAACAGTACGGGCGCATGCAGGACGCAGCCTTCGACGTTCCGAACCCGGTGGCGGGCAACCGGCGGGGAACAACGATCTATGAGGCCACTTGCAACTGCCAGTTTAACAACACCTACAAGGTCGCCTTCGGACCGCGTCTGGGCGCTGCCTATCAGATCACGCCCAAGACCGTCCTGCGCGCCGGTTTTGGGATCGCTTACGGAACAGCGCCGAATCAGGCGGGCTTGTCGGCCAACGTTGGCGACTTCTACACTGTCAGCCCTCCCGGTTATGGCCAGCCCGCGACTTACCTGTCCGACGGCAACCCATACGCGCCCGGGAACCGTTTCAACAATCCGCCCATCTTTTGGCCGGATTTCCGCCCGAATTACCCCAGCGAGGCCGCTCCCGGCGTTCGGCCGCCGCAATCCCCGTTCATTGATATCGACCGGAACGCGGGCCGTCCCGCTCGCATCATGCAATGGAGCATCGGCCTGCAACAAGAGTTGACGGCCAACCTGGTTGTCGAGGCCGCCTACGTCGCCAACCGCGGTGTGTGGTGGACCGCGCCTTTGCTGGCCGACATGAATTACAACGGCCTGACGCCGCAAGGTCTCTTGCGGGACTATGGGATCGACGTTTCTGTCGCCGGCGACCGGAACCTGCTGACGACGCCCATCAGCGCCGGTTCGGTGCGCGCGCGCTTCCCGAACCTGTCGAATCCCAACGCGGTTTACCCGGGCTTCCCCGGCGGCCAACCGCTGAACCAGGCCTTGCGCCCCTTCCCGCAGTGGGCCGGCATCCCGCCGTTTTTGGGCCACCCATTAGGCGTGACTTGGTACGATTCGCTCCAGGCCAAAGTGACGCAGCGCCTCTCGCATGGCTTGACCGTGGATGCCGCGTTCACCTGGCAGAAGGAACTCGCGCTGGGCGTCGCCTCCGACACAACCTATCTGACGCCCGCACCGACCTTGATCAACGACGTCTACAACCGGAATATCAACAAGCAGCTTTCCGCCTTCAGCCGCCCGTTTATGCTGGTGGTAACGGCGAGTTACACGACGCCTGTCATCCAAGCCAGCAGCGCAGGTGGGAGGACATTCTCCTGGCTCGCACGGGACTGGACCCTGGGCGCACTGCTCCGTTACCAGAGCGGGCAGTTGATCCGCACGCCTCCCTCCAACAACGGATTCTTCCGCCAGTTGATCCGCAACCAGAATCCGGCCACCTTCGGCGGAGCCAACACGTTCTGGAACCGCGTGCCCGGGCAGGACCCGTTGTTGTTCGATCCGAACTGCAGGTGCTTCGACCCGACCACGCAACTGGTGCTGAATCCGGCCGCCTGGACCGATGCTCCGGCGGGCACATTCGGGACGGCGGCTCCATATTACAACGACTATCGCTGGCAGCGGCAACCCGCCGAATCGCTCAGCCTGGCGCGGAACTTCTACATCAACCGGGACCGCAACGTCGTGCTGCACATCCGCGGGGAGTTCCAGAACATCTTCAACCGTGTGTTCCTGGCGAATCCGTTCCCGGTGGCGGCGATTTCTTCGCCCTTCGTCGCCGGCGCCGGGGCTCCCAATCCCGCCACGCCAACGGTGCGCACCCCAAGCGGCGCGCTGTCGGCCGGTTACGGTTTCGTCAACACGTTTAACGGCGGGGCGGCCACGCCGCGCACCGGCCAGATCGTCGCCCGGTTGTCTTTCTAGACACCGGCAGAGCCTGGGCGTGGCGCCGGAGAAGCGCCGGCAGTGTGCCGGCGGCGCCACGCCGCAAACGCGCGGCTCGGCTACTATGGGAGCAGCGCATGGCTCCCGAATCGCCCGCCATCCACGTCAGGAATCTCCACAAAGTTTACGGCGAAGGCCCTGGAGCCAAGTTCGCGGTGAATGGTCTGAATCTGACCGTGCCGCGCGGCTCCTTCTTCGGCTTCCTCGGACCGAACGGAGCGGGCAAGACCACAACGATCAAGATGCTGATGGGGCTGGCTTCGCCGAGCTCCGGTTCCATCGAAATCTTCGGGCTGCCGATGCCGCAGCAGGCGCTCGAAATCAAGCGGCACGTCGGCGTGGTGCCGGACGAGAGCCTGTTGTTCGACCATCTCACGGGCGGCGAGTTTCTGGAATTCACCGGGCGCATCTATGGCCTGGAGCGCGGAATTGCCCTGGAACGCGCGCAAGAATTGCTGGAGCTGTTTGAGCTCGATGGCGCGCCGCGCAAGATGATCGCCGAGTACTCGAAGGGCATGCGCAAGCGTGTCGCAATGGCAGCGGCGCTGATCCACCGTCCGCAGCTCTTCCTGATGGACGAGCCTTTCGAAGGCGTGGACGCCGTCGGCGCGCGCATGATGAAGGACCTGTTGACCGATCAGGTCCGCCGCGGAGCGACCGTTTTCATCACTTCCCATGTGCTCGAAGTTGTGGAACGGCTGTGCGGCTACATCGCGATCATTCACAATGGCCGGCTGGTCGCCGAGGGTTCGACCGAAGAATTGCGCGGAGCGGGCACGCTGGAGGATGCCTTTGTGCGCGCGGTGGGCGTAGACCTGGAGCGCGAAGCGCTCGACTGGTTATAACATGAGGCGCGGATGAATCAGGCGCGGACGGTGTTGTGGGCACAGTGGCGCACTTACCGCAATTACGGCCCCGCCGGACGCGCGATCCTGGCGACTGTTCTGAACACGCTGTGGTACTGCGCGTGGGTTGCCGGAGCGGTCCTGGCCGGGGTCCTTATGGCCGACCGGGACGATGCGTTCTTCGCGGAGGTTTTGCCCGGGGCTTTGCTGCTCATGTTCCTGTACTGGCAGGTGGTCCCGCTGATGATGGCCGCGACGGGCGCTTCGCTGGATCTGCGCAAGCTCAAGGTCTATCCGATTCCGGCGCCGCATCTGTTTCTGATCGAGGCGCTGCTGCGTACCACGGCCGCCGTCGAGATGTTGCTCATCCTGACGGGCGCGTCACTGGGAATTTTATGGAATCCAACGCTTCCGGCATGGGCGGCGCTGGCGGGTCTGCCCTTCGCCGCGTTCAACCTGCTGCTGTCGATGGGCGTGCGCGACCTTGTGCTGCGGCTGCTCAGCCGCCGCCGTGTTCGCGAACTGGCGATGCTCGCCGTCGTCATGCTGGTGACGCTGCCGCAGTTTGTGCTGCGCGGGCGCGATGGGACACTGGAACGCTGGCTGGATTCGGTGTCCTTTCCCGATCTTCCTCCCATCTGGCCCTGGACGGCGACGGCGAACTTGATGGCTGGCGCGGATGCAACTCGTGCGGCGGCTGTACTGGCGGCCTGGTGCCTCGGCGCGGGACTTTTCGCAATGGGGCAATTTCGACGCACGCTGACGTTCGACGCCGAGTCCGCGGCATCGGCCGGCGGCGGAACCGAAAACGCGAATCCCGGATTGCTGGAACGGCTCTATCGCCTGCCCTCCACGCTTCTGCGCGATCCCCTGGGCGCGCTGGTCGAGAAGGAAATCCGCTATCTGGCCCGCTCGCCCCGTTTCCGCCTGGTGTTCCTGATGGGCTGCGCGTTCGGCTTGATCGTGGCGCGAACCTTCTTGCGCGGCTCGGCTGAAGGACCTTACTGGGGTCCGGGATATCTCACAGGCGTGAGCGTGTATTCGCTGCTGCTGCTGGGCGAAGTGTGTTTCTGGAATTCGTTCGGCTTTGACCGGAGCGCGGCGCAAATCTATTTTCTGGCGCCCGTTCCGTTCCGCAGCGCGCTGGCGGCGAAGAATATCACGGCCGCGGTGTTCGTGATCCTGGAAATCGCGCTGGCGGCGATGCTGTGCGCGGCGCTGCGCATTCCGGTGACTACGGACAATGTGCTGGAGGCTCTCGCGGTAGCGGGCATCTGCGGACTGTTGCTGCTGACGGCCGGAAATTTCCTGTCGGTTTGCAACGCGCGCGGCGTGGACGCGCGAAGCTCGATGCGGACGAGCGCCTCAGGACGCACGCAAGGACTGCTGCTGCTGTTTTATCCCCTGGCGTTCGCGCCGCCAGCGATCGCCTACGTCGCGCGCTGGCTGTTTGAGAGCGAAGTTGTGTTTTTCGCAATTCTCGGCGTGATCGGCGCGATGGCCGCGATCGCCTACCGGATCGGACTGGATGCGGCGGCCGAAGACGCGCTGGAGCGCCGCGAGGCGATGATCGCCGCGCTATCCCGCGGCCAGGGTCCGATTGCCACGTGATTCCAGATCCAGCAGCCTGCGCTTGATTTCGAGTCCTCCGCCGAATCCGCCCAGCGAACCGTCCGCCGCGATCACGCGATGGCAGGGGATCACGATGGGGATTCGATTCGAGCCGTTGGCCGAGCCGGCCGCGCGCGCCGCCTTCGGATTGCCCGCGCGCCGGGCCAACTCCGCGTAGGAGATCGTCTGGCCGTAAGGAATCGACCGGAGGCGTTCCCACACGCGGCGCTGAAACTCCGTACCCTCCGGCGCGAGCGGCAGATCGAAATCCCTGCGCCGCCCGGCGAAATACTCACGCAGTTGCCGCACGGCGGCGCCGAGAGCGCCTCCGGAGGATTCCGTCCATCCCGGTTCCGGCGCGCGCGCACGCCCCCGCTCGGGAAACGCGATCCGCCGGACGCTGCCGCCGTCGCCCGCGATCAGCAGGCGGCCGATGGGGCTATCCAGGTAGCAATACTGCATGCGCAACATGGTAGCGCGCGCTACTATAAAAGGAAACCATGGCGCTTGCGTTTCTGTTGCTCGTTTTCTTCGTGGTGATCCTGGCAATCGCGGCTTTTGTATTTCCGCCCAGCAAGTGGCTGGAGTGGTTTTACGGAAAGCCGGAGAAAAAGTAACTGCGTCGGAGCTTTCGAGCCATCCGCGGCGCCGCCGCCGCGGTTCTACCGCTTGACGTGGTCCTTGAAGAACGTGAAGATGTCCGGCATGCCGATGCCGATGATGTCGCCGTGACCGGCGCCCGGCACCTCGACATACCTGTGATCCATCTTCAACTCCTTCATCACTTCGATCCAGGATCGCGTGTTGGCCACCGGGACGGCTGTATCGGCATCGCCCTGAGTCACGATGACCGGCAGCGTATCCTTGACCGGCGTAAGCATCGTGCGGGCGTTGGCTTGCATACTGAATGCCGCCGGGGCGATCGCCGCGATCGCGGCCCAATTCGACGAGTACTTCGCGCCCAGGTAAAGCGCTCCGGCGCCCCCCATCGAGTGGCCCATGAGGTAGGTGCGCCGTTCATCCACGCTGAATTCCTTGCGGATCATCTCCAGGACGTTCATCACGTCTTTCTCGCTCAACTCGCGAAGATTCGGCGGGTCGTTGGCGGCCGCCGGATTTGCTTTCGGCGCTCCGGCTTTCCCTTCGCCGCCTTTGCCGCCGCGCGGTGGACCGGCGGGAACGCCATACCAGCCGCGCGGGTTGTAACCCATCGGTCCGACAAGAATGTAGCCGCCCTCTTCGGCCAGATCCAGGGCGTTGCCGCGCAACAGCGAGTTATGCGTGCCGCCCAGACCATGGAGCGCGATGATCAGGGGGTTCTTCTTGTCCCGGCTCACTTTGGACGAGACGAACACGCCATACGGGATTTCCTCGTTGGTATCCGCGAAACGGTAGGTGCGCTGCTGCACCCGCGGATCGGGCGGTTGATTGATCCCCTTGGGAGCTTGCTTTGCAGGCTCCTGGCCAAGCACCAGGGAAGGCTGCACCAAGCCCAGCGAGAGACACGAGGCGAGTCCCGCGAGGCCGATTGCTGATAGGGTGCGGTTTGCAAGTTTCATCATTTGGTGTGCTCCTTGAAGAACGCGAAAACGTCCGCCATTCCTTTCTCGATAATATCGCCGTGGCCGGCTCCGGAAACCTCGATGTATTTGTGGTTCATGTTTAGTTCCTACATCGTGTCCACCCACTGCCGGGTGTTGGCGGCTGGAACAAGCGTGTCGGCGTCGCCCTGCACAATCAGCACGGGCGCCCGAATGGATCCGAGAACGGCACCCCGGTCCAGAAGTTTCCGAGCCGCCCATCGAGTGGCCCATCAGGCGGGTGCGGCGTTCGCGGTTCCAATAGCGAATCTGTATCGTTCGAGAAGAAATGAATCTTGTTCGCAACAGGGCGTTTCCGCTACACCTGGAGACAGGGAAAAGAGCCACATGCATACACAAGTTGGAATTATTGGCGCCGGCCCCGCCGGGCTGTTGTTGGGACACCTGCTCCACCTGAAGGGGATTGATTCCGTCATCCTGGAAAGCCGCAACAGCGAGTACGTCATCGACCGTGTGCGCGCCGGCGTGCTGGAGCAGTTCACGGTGGATCTGATGACGCACATGGGCGTGGGCGAGCGCCTGCACCGCGAAGGCATGCGCCACGACAGCCTTTACCTGAGCTTCGGCGGCCGGCGTCATCTCGTCCCGCTGGCCGAACTCACCGGCGGGAAGGCCATCTACGTTTATGGCCAGAACGAAGTCGTCAAAGATTTGATGGAGGCCCGCATCGCCACCGGCCGTCCCTTGCATTACGAAGTGAGCCACGTGTCGGTGGCTGACATCGATTCGCCGAAACCGAGGATTCGCTACCGGGCCAACGGCCGCGAGGAAGAGTTCACCTGCGACATCATCGCCGGCTGCGACGGCTTTCACGGCATCTGCCGCCCGGCGTTGGGCGGCGCCGTGCGCTTCTTCGACAAAACCTACCCGTTCGGCTGGCTTGGCATCCTGGCGGAAGCGCCGCCTTCCTCCGAAGCGCTGGTCTACACCTATCACGAGCGCGGCTTTGCGCTGTTCAGCATGCGGTCGCAGAAGATCACGCGCCTGTATTTCCAGGTTCCGCCGGACGAAGACATCCGCAATTGGTCCGACGACGCGATCTGGGAGGAGATGCTGAAACGCATGACCACCTGCGACGGCTGGAAGCCCAACGTCGGCCCAATCCTCAACAAGAACGTGACGGCTATGCGGAGCTTCGTCACCGAACCCATGAACGCCGGGCGGCTCTACCTGGCCGGTGATGCGGCGCATATCGTTCCGCCTACCGGAGCCAAGGGTCTGAATCTCGCCGCGGCCGATGTTCTTGTTCTGGCCCGCGCCATCGCCAGGTTCTATTGCAAAGGTTCGACGGACCTGCTCGATCACTACTCCGATACAGCGCTGCAGCGGGTGTGGAAGTCGCAGCGCTTTTCCTGGTGGATGACGCAGACGCTGCACCGGTTCCCCGATGAAAATCCCTTCGACTACAAGCGTCAGTTGACGGACCTGGAATACATCGTCAGTTCCAAGGCCGCCTTGACCAGTCTCGCGGAGAACTACGTGGGCCTGCCCATGGAGGTGGAGTTCTAGCGCGGGTTTTCATGCGGGGCCCGCCCCCTTGTTGGCCGGCCACCGCCCGGGATTCCTGTCAGCGGGCGCCTTGCGCTCGTTTGAGGACTTGTATGAAGCGCCGCAGTGCGGGCGGAACGTTGGTGTGCCGCCACAGTCCGATGAGGTCGGCGTAGATGGGAGCGCCGGCGATATCCCGGTACACGCAACCGCGCACGCGAAGATGCTCGCGGAACGATTCCGGCACCAGGGCGACTCCCAACTGTCCGGCCACCAGAAACACGGCGGTTTGCAGCAGCCGCGTGGGCTGGAGGCGGGGAGCGGAAATTCCTCCGGACCGCAGTGTTTCGAGCACCAGCTCGTGAAAGCCCGCGACCGGCTGCCGCCGGGGTATCAGGAATGTTTCCTCTTCCAGGTCCGCCAGAGGAACCCTTTCCCGGGAAGCCGCCGGATGCTCCGCCGGAACGGCCACGATCAGGCGCTCTCGCGAAACCACGACGGAGTCGAAAGCCGGATCCCGAATCGCCAGAAAGAGCAGCCCGATGTCGATGCTCTCCCGCCGCAGGGCTTCCACTTGTTCGCCCGGTTCCATTTCGCGAATGTCGATGGAGATGCCGGGCGACTCGCGGCGGAACCCCCGCAGCAATTCCGGAAGGACGCTGCACACCGCCGTGCTCACGACCCCAATCACGAGCGAACCGGCTTCGCCCTGTCCGGCCCGCACCGTTTCCCGCGTGGCTTGGTCGATCTGCTCCAGAATGCGGGCGGCTCGCGCCAGAAACACTTCGCCGGCAGCGGTCAAACGCACACGCCGGTTGGTCCTTTCGACAAGCTGCGTGCCGAGTTCCTCTTCGAGCTGCTTGATCTGGTGGCTCAGCGCCGGCTGCGCAACGTTCAACAGGAGCGCGGCCTTGGTGAAATGAAGTTGCTCGGCAAGCACGCAGAAGTAGCGAAGGTGCCGGATCTCCATGGCGGTCAATCATAGCAGCCGGAACTCGTGATCTGCCATTCGGCATGCCCCGCGAAGGTTGCCCTGCGAAGAGCCCAAACGGTACCCTGAGAAGAGAGGTAACCCGCCTTTCATGCTAAAAAACAAAATCGACGCTCCTGACGACCTTAATCCGCAGGAGACCGCCGAGTGGGTAGAGGCTCTCGAGGAAATCGTGGACGAGGCCGGGCCCGACCGGGCCAGCTACCTGATCGAGCGGTTAATGGAGCGCGCCGCAAACCTCGGCGTCCAGGTCCCCCTGCGTTGGAACACTCCCTACGTCAACACGATTCCGCCGGAGGAAGAACTGGCCTATCCGGGCGACCGCGCCATCGAGCGCCGGATCAAGAGCCTGGTGCGCTGGAACGCCACGGCGATGGTGGTGCGGGCGAACAAGTATGACGCCAACATCGGCGGGCACTTGTCGACCTACGCCTCGCTGGCGACGCTGCTCGAAGTGGGATACAACCATTTCTTCCGCGGTTCGTACGAGGGCCCCAACGGCGAGCGCTTGCCCGGCGATTTCGTCTACTTCCAGGGGCATGCCTCGCCGGGCGTCTACGCGCGCGCGTTTCTGGAAGGACGCCTGAGCGAGGAGCACCTCAAGAACTTCCGCCACGAACTGCGCGAGCATCCCGGCCTGTCCTCCTACCCGCATCCGTGGCTGATGCCGAACTTCTGGCAGTTCCCGACGGTATCAATGGGGCTGGGTCCGATCTGCGCGATCTATCAGGCGCGCTTCATGCGGTATCTGGAGAATCGCGGGATTATTCCGCCAACGGGCCGCAAAGTGTGGGCGTTTTTGGGCGACGGAGAATGCGACGAGCCGGAATCGCTGGGCGCGACTACGCTCGCTGCGCGAGAAAGGCTGGACAACCTCATTTTTGTCGTGAACTGCAACTTGCAGCGCCTGGATGGGCCGGTGCGCGGCAATGCCAGCATCATCCAGGAACTGGAAGCTGCGTTCCTGGGCGCCGGCTGGAACGTGATCAAGTGCATCTGGGGCTCGAACTGGGATGACCTGTTCGCGCGCGACTCCAGCGGCCTGCTGATCAAGCGCATGCATGAATGCGTGGACGGCGAATATCAGGCTTTCCGGGCCAAAGATGGCGCCTATCTGCGCAAGGAGTTTTTCGGCAAGTATCCGGAACTGCTGAAACTGGTCGAGCACATGAGCGACCAGGATCTGTGGAATCTGCGCCGGGGCGGTCTGGATGCGCAGAAAGTCTTCAATGCCTACCGGCGTGCGATGATCACCAACGGCAAACCCACGGTGATTTTGGCCAAGACGGTCAAGGGTTACGGCCTGGGCGAAATCGCCGAGGCGCGCATGACGGCTCACCAGCAGAAGAAGCTGGCCGACAGCGACCTGCTGGGCATCCGCGACCGCTTCCAGATTCCGCTGACCGACGAACAGGTGCACAATCTGGAGTTTGTCCGCCCGGTTGAGGATTCGCCCGAGATGAAATACCTGCGGCAACGGATCGAGGCCCAGGGCGGCCATCTGCCGGAGCGGCGGGTGAAGCCGATCGAGATCAAGGCGCCTCCTCTCGATACGTTCAAGGAAGCCCTGGCGGGGTCACGCGGCCGTGAAGCTTCGACCACCTCGGCGTTTGTCGCCGTGCTGAAATCGCTGATCAAGTCCGAAGTGGGCAAGCTGGTGGTGCCCATCGTGCCCGATGAGGCGCGCACTTTCGGCATGGAGTCCCTGTTCCGCGAGTGTGGCATCTATGCCAGCCAGGGGCAGCGCTATGAGCCTGTGGATTCGAACATGCTCCTGTACTACAGGGAGGCGCAGGACGGCCAGATCCTGGAAGAGGGCATCACGGAAGCAGGCTCGATGGCCTCCTGCATCGCGGCCGGCACGGCCTACGCTAATCACGGCGTGCCGATGATTCCGTTCTTCATCTACTATTCGATGTTCGGATTCCAGCGGGTGGGCGACCTGATCTGGGCCTTCGCGGATTCGCGCGGCAAGGGTTTCCTGGTGGGCGGAACGGCGGGGCGCACTACGCTGTTGGGTGAAGGCTTGCAGCATCAGGACGGTCACTCGCCGGTCCATGCCTCGACGGTTCCCACCTGTGCGACGTACGATCCGGCTTACGCCTTTGAGCTGGCCGTGATCATTCAAGACGGCATTCGGCGCATGTATCAGGAAAGCGAGGACCGCTTCTACTACATCACCGTCTACAACGAGAATTATGTGCAGCCCCCGATGCCGGAAGCCGAGGGCATCATCGAGGGGATTCTGCGCGGCATCTACAAGTACCGGCCCGCGGCAAACGGGCCCGCGGCCGCGCAACTGTTCGGCAGCGGTCCGATGTTGAATGAAGCGCTGAAGGCGCAGAAAATCCTGGCGGAGAGGTATCAGGTGGCGGCCGACGTGTGGTCGGTGACCAGCTATAATGAGCTGCGCCGCGAGGCTCTGGCGGTCGAGCGCTGGAACCGTCTGCATCCGGCCGAGCCGGAGCGCGTACCGTATGTGCTGACGGCGCTCGAAGGCTCGAACGGTCCCATCATTGCCTCAACCGATTACATCAAAGCGGTGCCGGATCAACTGGCTCCGTGGCTGGGGCCGCGGCTGACATCGCTCGGCACAGACGGTTTCGGGCGCAGCGACAACCGCGAGCATCTGCGCAAGTTCTTCGAGATCTCGGCCGAGGCGATCGTGCAGGCAACGCTGGCGGCGCTGGCGCGCGCGGGCAAGTTCGACGCGCGGCTGGCGGCCATGGCCGTGGCCGAGTTGGGCTTCAACGCGGACGCGAAGGATCCGGCGCGGTTGTAAAGACGAATCCCCCTCCGGATCAGAGCAACCCGGCCACGGCCAGAATCTCATAGACCAGGAAGAGGCAGAGAAACACCGTGCCAGCCGTGACCACCATCACGCCAGCAGGCGTTCGCAGAAAGGCCCGGAGCCGTCCGGTGACGGCCTCGTACGGCGCAGGGACCGGCTTCGGCGGCGGAGGCGGAGGCATCCGCAACCGCAACTTCGATTCGGGCCGCTGGGAAGAGGGGGAAAGTAACCCCGGCGGCGTTGCGGGCCGCAGAGCGACCCCCGGCTGCGGAGGCGGCGCTCTCTCCAGCACCCGCTCCAGCTCCTCGCGCACTGCCGTCATGTTCGCCGGACGCTGGATCAATTGTTTGGCCGTGCAACGGGTGATCAGATCCCGCACCGCCGGCTCTACACCCGCGGCTTCCAGCGGCGCAAGGGCGGGTGCATCATAGAGGATCTGGTGAAAGATCTGCTCCAGTGACTGCGCGGTGACCGCCTTCACTCCCGTCAGCACTTCGTAGAAGAGAACGCCGAACGCGTAGATATCAGCCTGCGCAGTGGGCTGCCTTCCCAGCACTTGCTCGGGC
The DNA here is from genome assembly GCA_964614015.1 of uncultured Bordetella sp. Classification (GTDB taxonomy): domain Bacteria; phylum Acidobacteriota; class Terriglobia; order Bryobacterales; family Bryobacteraceae; genus Palsa-187. The sequence goes on from CAZTKA010000061.1 coordinate 16,977, forward strand.
GACATGTAAAAGGGCGTTCCCACGGCTGAACCGGCTCGCGTCAGGTTCACGCCCTCGGCCTTGGCGATGCCGAAATCCATCAACCGCACCTTGCCGGTTGTATCGATGTGAAGATTCTCCGGCTTCACGTCGCGATGCGTGATCTTCCGGGAATGGATGTGCTCCAGGGCCCGCGCCGCCTGCAGCGCCAGACGCAGCCGGTTGGAGGCGTCCCCGAGATGGCCGTGCTTCATGGCGTCGCGCAGCGTTTCCCCCTCGACGAATTCCATGACCATGAACGCACGTCCCTGGTCTTCGCCGAAATCGTAGATGCGGATGATGTTTTCGTGGCGGATGTTGGAGGCCAGGCGGGCCTCCTGGAGGAAACGGGCCTTAGCTTCCGGATCTCCCATGGCCGCCTCGGTCAGGATCTTTACGGCGACGCGCCGCCCGAGCACGGGATCCTTGGCGCGGTAGACATGCGCCATGCTCCCTCCCAGGAACTCCTCCAGTTCGTACTTGCCGATTCGCTTCAGTTGCTCCACAGCCGTCACGGGAACCGCCAGCTTCAGTGTAACCGCGCGCGGGACCGTAAGCCATCGCAGCGGAAACCCGAAGAGGCCTAACGTTTATACCCTATTTTCCGCAGCAAGGAATGCCGCCACTGGCGCCCTGCTTCGTTTTCCACGCCCTTGGGCGGGCTGCCGTCGACCACGCCCAGCACGCCCCGTCCCTGTTGGGTTTCCGCCACAATGACCTCCACCGGGTTCGCTGTGGCGCAGAAAATCGAAGCAACTTCGGGAAGGTCACGAATGCGATTCAGCACATTGATCGGATAGCCACCGCGCAGGACGATGATGAAGGTGTGCCCCGCGGCCACGGCCTGCGCGTTTTGGACGGCGTTGGCCTTCAGGTCTTCGTCGTTGCCCTCCACGCGCGTAAGGCATTCGCCCGAGGCCTCGTTAAACGCAATGCCGAACTTCATCTGCGGGACCGTGTTCACCATGGCCTCGTAGAGGTCCTCCACGGTCTTGATGAAGTGGCTCTGCCCGAAAATGATGTTGGCGTTATCGGGGATTTCCAGGCGAATCGATTTCAGCTCCATGCTCACCTCAATAAATATAATGAATCTTGCCCTCCGCTCTGCTCGACTATATTCGCAAACTGCCGCAGGGCCGGGCCAACCTCAAGCAGTTGCTCCGCGAGGAGGCTCGCCACGGCGTCCACCGTTCCAAGCTCGAAGCCGACCTGGCGCGGCTGGTCGAACGCGGCGAGCTGGTCGAGACACGGCGGGGGCAATACGCGGCGGTCGGAGCCAGCCGCGAGTTCGCCACCGGCCGCCTGAACGTCCATCGCGACGGGTACGCCTTCGTGGCTCCCGAAATTCCCATCCCCGGCCTGCGCGGCGACGTGTATCTGCCCAAGGAAGCGGCCTCGCGAGCCATGCACGGAGACCGCGTCGTGATTCGCATCGGCCGTATCGCATCCGACGGCCGCGCCAGCGGCGAGATCGTGAAGGTTTTGCGCCGCGCGCATCTCACCGTGGTCGGCGAATTCCGCATCGGGCGCAGGGGCTGCCTGGTCGTCCCGCACGACGACCGCATCCGCCAGTGGATTGAAATTCCGGAAGAGATGGCGCTGCCCAGGCGCATGCCCTCGGCGGATCGCGTGGGACCTGAGGGCCTCGACATCCAGCATGTCGAAGACCTGGACGGCATGATCGTCACCGCCGAGATTCTGGATTTTGGGGAAGACGGCGGGCGGCCGGCGGGCCGCGTCACCGAGGTGCTGGGCCGCGAAGGCGATTTCGGCATCGACGTCGAAATTCTCATCCGCGCCCATCACATTCCCCATGTCTTTCCCGAGGACGTACTCGAACAGGCCCGCTCCCTTCCCGGCCCTATTCCGCCGGAGGAGATCGCCCGCCGCGAGGATTTTCGCTCCTTCGACATTGTCACGATTGACGGCGAAACAGCGCGCGATTTCGACGACGCCGCCTGGGTCGAAAAACTCCCCAACGGCCACTGGGCCTTGCACGTCCATATCGCCGACGTGAGCCATTACGTGCGCCCCGGCACACCCCTCGACCGCGAAGCTTCCCTGCGCGGAACCAGCGTCTATTTTCCGGACCGCGCCGTGCCGATGCTGCCGGTCGAGCTATCGACGGATCAGTGCTCGCTGCGGCCGCGCGAGGACCGCCTGGTGCTCTCCGCCCTGCTCGAATTGGACGCACGCGGCGAAGTAATCTCGCAGCGTTTCACGCGCGGCGTGATCCGGAGCGTCGAGCGCATGACCTATGCCGCGGTCCACGATCTCCTGGACGGCGGGGACAAGGAAAAGGCGGCCGCACGCGAACG
>CAZTKA010000062.1:0-19061 GCA_964614015.1 uncultured Bordetella sp.
CCCGCGAGCGGAATTTTGTCGCCGGGCTTCACGACGGTACGCTTGCCCGCCGAGAGCGCCTGGTAATCGGCCCAGACCTGCGCGCCGCGGCCTCCGGCTTCGATGGAATCGCCGTGATCGAAGAAACGCCGGATGGGGATGAGATTGGAAAGAGCCGCCGCGCCGCCGATGTGATCGCCGTGATAGTGCGTGATCACCAGATTGTCAATGCGCGAAAGACCCGCGGTCACCGCGGCCTGCGCGATGCGCTTGGCGTCGCGGTCGTCGTTGCCGCCGAATCCGGTGTCGACCAGCAGCGACTCGCCCGACGGGCTAACGATGAGGGTCGCGGCGCCGCCCTCGACGTCAATCCAATAAATATCCAGCGTGCGGTTCTGGGCGGGGGCCGAGGTGCTGAAAGCCGCCGCGAAAGCGAGTAACAGGACAGCGCGCAGCATGGAAAAACTCTATCACAGAGTCTGGCGCCGTGTTTCGGCGCGCTTCAGCCCGCGCCGGGATTTTTCATGGCCGCCCAGCTCGCTGAGCTGCTCGCCGCCTTGCCAAGCCTGCCGCGCCTTGCATCGCCTAGCGCGCGGGCCGCCAGCGGTTAACGGCGTCGATTACCTGTCCAACTTCCTCATCCGTCAGATAGGGATGAACCGGCAGGCTGACCTCGCTTTGGCAGAGGAGGCGGGCGTTGACGCAGTCGCCGGCGATCTCAAACCTACCGCGCGCCAGAGCCGGCTGATCGGGAATCGCGACCGGGTAGTGCACGCCGGCGGAAATTCCCTGAGCCTGTAAGTGTTCCAGGAACCTCTCGCGCGACTGCGGAGCCACGAACACCGGGAAGAGATGCCAGTTGGAGGCCGACCCTTCGGGCGCGGCGAAAGTCCGCACGGCGGCATTCCGGATCCCATCCCGGTACAAGCGCGCGATCGCGCGCCGCCGCGCGTTCCACTGCTCGAGCCGGGGCAAACAGGCGCGGCGCAGATAGGCCGCCTGCAATTCGTCCAGCCGGCTGTTGAAGCCGATGAATTCGTGGCGGTACTTGCCCGTCTGCCCGTAGTCGCGCAGGACGCGCACGCGCGCGTCCAACTGTGGGTCCCGGCTGAGGATCGCCCCGCCGTCGCCCATCGCGCCGAGATTCTTTGTGGGATAGAAGCTGACGGCGGCGAGTTGTCCGGCGGAACCGGGCGCCTCACCGAAGGAGCTAGATCCGATGCACTGGGCGCAGTCCTCGACCACCTTCACATCGAACTCCTCTCTGATCTGGCGAAGGCGGGCAAGTGGCAGCACGTGCCCGTAGAGGTGGACGGGAACAAAGAAACGGATGTCGGGCCTGCGGCGCAACAAATCGGCGCAGCGGTCCAGATCGATCAGGCCTTGATCGCCCGTATCCACGAAAACCGGGACGGCTCCGAGCTTCAAGATGGCCAGCGAGGTGGCAAAAGCCGAAACGGGTGTTGTCAACACGCGGTCTCCAGGCGAGCACCCCAGCGCTTTCAACGAAATTTCTACCGCGTCGGTTCCGCTGGCGACGCCAGCGGCATGCGGCAGCCCCCAGAACCTGGCCAGGCATTCCTCAAAGGCCCGCACATGGTTCCCGAGGATGTAATCGCCGCTGGAGCCGGTCTCCTCCCAGGCGGCCAACGCCGATCCCCGGAGCTCTGTCCACTGCCGCTGGAAGTGATTCATGGCGATCATAAACTTGCGCGCCGTTAACCCCAACTCCAGATCATATTAAATTTTGATAATCTGTGTAACTGGATTCGCGTGACTGACGTCAAACAAAAATTTCCTTTCGCGCCGCTTCCGCCGGCCTCGGGTTTCGAGGGCGGAATCAGTGTCTTCTTTCCGGCCTTCAACGACGCGCCGTCGTTGCCCGCGCTTCTGTCGGCCGCGATCGGCGTCCTTCGCCGGCACGTTTCAGATTACGAAGTCATCGTCGTCAACGATGGCAGCACAGATTCCACCGCCGAGGTTCTCGAACAACTCCAACGGGAATATCACCCGCATGTTCGAGTGATCACCCACCGCCGCAACCTGGGTTACGGCGCAGCTCTCCGGAGCGGTCTTGCGGCGGCGACCAAAGAGTTCATCTTCTATACGGACGGCGACGGCCAATACGATCCCGCGGAACTGCCGCGCCTGCTCGCCGCGATGACGCCGGAGACAGGCCTGGTGAACGGCTACAAAACCGAGCGCAACGATCCCTGGCACCGCGTACTGATCGGGAAACTCTACAACCGGTTCGCGCGCTGGCTGTTTCGAATCCGGTTGCGCGACATCGACTGCGACTTCCGGCTCATCCGGAGGAGCGCCCTCGATCTCTCTCACCTGCGCTCCACGGGAGGTACGATTTGCATCGAGATCGTGCGGAGCCTGGAACTGAGCGGTGCGCAGATCGCCGAGGTGCCCGTCCGCCACTATCCCCGCCAGCATGGACGGTCGCAGTTTTTCCGGTTTCGCTCGCTGGCCGGAACGTTGCTCCAGCTTGGTATTCTCTTCTTCCGGCAGGTGGCGGTTCCAGCCGTGCGCGCCGGACCGCGCTGGGTCACTGCGGCGCTGATGTTGCTTGGTCTCGGAGCGCTCTCCTTGATGACCTACGCTCGGACGCTGAACCTGCCTTTTATCTCCGACGATTACGCGCAGATCGAACTGGGCCGCCGCTACGGGCCCGTTTCCCAGTGGGGGGATCTGATGGAGGACGCGCTGTACCGGTGCCGGGCCACCTCGATCCTTCTCACCTATTGGACGGAACGCCTGTTCGGTCTGAGTCCGTTCGCGTTCAATATATCGAGCTTACTGCTGCACGTGGCGAATTCGTTTTTGGTCTTCGCCCTGGGCCTCTGGAGGATCGTGGGTTGGAAAATTTCCGCTATCGCGGCGGCATTTTTCGCGGTGAGCCAGCGCCACAGTGAAGCGGTGGTCTGGTATGCCGCCTTGCCGGAGCTCCTGGTGTTCCTGTTTGCTCTTGCGAGTTTCCTGTGCTGGACGCGGTGGCTTCAGGCGTCCCAGCGGTCCCATGCAAGTTATGCCGCGGCATTCGGTTTCTTTTTGCTCGCCCTGTTGTCCAAGGAGTCGGCTGTCGCCGTCGCTGGGCTGTGCGCTCTGGCGGTTTTCTGCGAGCCCAGGCAAACCTGGAAACGCTTGCTGGGCACAGCGCCCTTCTTTCTGACAGGCGGCGCTTATTTCGCACTCGCGTACGCGGCTCGCCAGGACCACCTGCACTTCAATGATGGAACGTTTTCTCTGAGCGCGCCATTTTGGTCCGTGATGCTGCGCAGCGCCGGAAGGCTGCTGTGGGATTGGGGGTTTCTCGGGCTGGTCATGCTCGCGGCCTGGAGGCCCCGCGAGCGGCGGGCGTTACTGGGGATTTCGGCGGCGTGGATGGGCATCGGGCTTCTGCCCTACAGTTTCCTGACCTACATGCCGCAAGTTCCAAGCCGGCACACGTACCTGGCGAGCGTTGCGCTCTCTTTCATCGTCGCGGTTTGGCTGCTGTCGCTCCGGGACTGGACTGCAAGCCGGAACCGTGGTTGGATCGCTCCGGTGGCCGCAGCCGTGATCGCGCTCCAGCAGGCCGCCTACGTGTCCATGGTCAAGTATGACCAATATTTCTTGCGGGCCAAGCCGACGGAGGATCTGGTCCGCGCGGCGCAGCCGTCAGGCGGCCCCATCTACGCGAGGTGCTTCCCGTATCCGGCCCATGTCGGCGTGGCCGCCCTCAGGCTGCACGGCAAGGATGTCGACCTCGTCACCGGGCAAGACGCCCAAACAAGGCCGGATGCACTGGATTTCTGCGAGGAGGTCCCCTATGAATAACGCAGCGGCGTTCGAGAGCAAGCGCGTGCTGATCACCGGGGGCCTGGGCTTCATCGGAAGCAACCTGGCGATCCGCCTCGCCGAGGCGGGCGCGCAGGTGACCATCATCGATTCCTCCGTTCCCGGCTGCGGAGCCAACCCGTTCAATCTGGCGCCGGCCGCATCCAGGGTTGAGGTAATCGACAAAGACATTGGCGACACTCCGGCTTTGGAATCCAAGCTGCGCGAAACCGGTCTGATCTTCAATCTTGCCGGGGAAGTCAGCCACTTGCGCAGCGTGGAAGACCCGGAGCGCGATCTCTACTTGAACGCCATCGCCCAGTTGCGATTCCTGCAAGCCTGCCGGCGCTGTTGCCCTGGCGCGCGCGTGGTTTACGCGGGCACGCGTCAGATCTACGGAAAGCCGCAATACTCGCCCGTCGACGAGCATCACCCGGTGCAGCCCACCGACTTCAACGGGGTGCACAAGTGCGCCGCCATGCAGTACCATCTTTTGTTTGCCCGGCGCGGGGATCTGGATTGCGTGGTGCTGAACCTGAGCAACGTCTATGGTCCGCGCATGGCGTTGCACCTTCCGCAACAGGGTTTTCTGGGAGGCTACCTGCGGCGGGCGTTACATGGGGAGCCCCTTGTGTATTACGGGGACGGCAGCCAGCTCCGGGATCCGGTTTATGTGGATGACGCAGTGGACGCGTTTCTCCGGGCGGGCGCCGCTCCGGAACTGCGGGATCGGAGCTTCAACCTCGGGGGTCCGGAGGTTTATTCAATCCGTCAAATCGCCGAAATCGTGGCCTCGGAGAGCGGGGCTGGCGTCCAACAGGCGCCGTTTCCGGAGCACCTCGCCCGGATCGATATCGGAAGCTACGTCTCGGATGCCTCCAGGATTCGCCGCGAGCTTGGCTGGGTGCCCAGGATCGGATTCCGGGAGGGTGTGCGGCTTTCCCTGGCTTACTATCGCGCGCACAAGCACCGGTATCTCGGCTTGCCCGGCCAACCAGCGGCATGCACAGCCGCGGGGCCAACGCTGCATCCGGCCTGGCTGAGATGAATCCGGCGGAGTTTCCGATACTCGCTCGCAGCGAGCAGAGCCTGTGGTGGTTCCGGGGCATGAAGCAGATTTTGTTCGGCCTGCTGGATCCCATCGCCGCGCAGCAACGATTCGCCGATGTCGCCGAGGCCGGATCCGGCACGGGACACATGGCCCGCCTGCTGCGGGAACGCTACGGATGGCGCGTGTTCCCAATCGAGCTGGCCTGGCAGGGCGTATCGCGGACGCCGCGGCGGGACGGCCTGTTTCCAGTCCAAGCCGACATGCTCGCTTGTCCGTACACCGACGCGGCGTTTGATGCGCTGATCTCGCTGGACGCAATTGTGCACCTGAGCCGCGGCCAAGAACGCCGGGCGCTGGCCGAATTCGCGCGCATCCTGAAACCGGGCGGCCATCTGATCCTGCGCGTTGCGGCGCTCGATGTCCTCCGCAGCCGTCATTCGGAGTTCTGCGGGGAGCGCCAGCGCTTTACGCGCCGGCGACTGATCGAGGCCGTGCGCGGAAGCGGATTTCGGGTCTTGCGCTGCACTTACGCGAACTCGCTGCTGCTTCCCGTGGCTTTGGCGCGCTTCCGGATCTGGGAGCCGCTGATGAGGAGTCCAGTCGCTAGCGGCACATCTGCCGTGCCGCCGTGGCTGGACCGCCTGCTTTACGCTCCGCTGGCGCTCGAAGCTCGCCTGCTCGCCAGAGGCTGGAATTTTTCGGCCGGCCAGAGTCTCATTCTGCTGGCGGTGAAGGATGGAAGCGCGCAAGCGGAAACGGGGCGCGAGCCGGCCGGCCTGCCGCGCCGCGAGCCGTGTTCGCTTCCGGGCTGATCCGCCGCATTTCAACGCCTGCGGTTCCACAAACGCGCTATACTCACTTGGCTGGAGGCCGAACCATGAGAACTCTACGGAAAGCATGCCTCGCAAGCGCGGCGTTGGCTTGCGCCGGAATGATGCAAGCGGAGGTGCCGAAAGACATTGCCAGACAGTTGGTGATCATCGGACGCGGCGTGTGCGTGCCGGAGACCGCGCAACTGTACCGGCCGCTGCATCCCAGCCCTCCCTACAAAGGCGTCTCCGTCGCCCGCGACCTGCCGTTCGGACCCGACCCCATGAACGTGCTCGACGTCTTCAGCCCCGAAAAGGGCGGAGGCTTGCGGCCCGTGCTGATTTACGTCTCGGGCGGCGCCGGAAACAAACAGCAGGCCGGACCAAACGGCGAACCTTTCTACGACAACGTGATGCTGTGGGCCGTGAAGGAAGGCATGGTCGGCGTGAACATGCAGCGCCGCCCGGGCCAGGCTTGGGACGATCCGGCAAAGGATGTGGCGCGCATCGTGCAATGGGTTCAGGACAACATCGCGCGCTACAAGGGCAACCCCGAGCGCGTGTTCATCTGGTCGCAATCGGCGGGCAACGGGCCGGTCAGCACCTACATCGGCCATTCCGAGCTGTGGGGTCCCAAGGGCCTCGGATTGAAGGGTGCGGTTTTGATGTCTTCTCCCGGGTTCAATATTTTGCCGGCCACGCCGCCTCCGTCAGAGCCGGCGGGACCCTGCGGCCAGCCCACGGGCGCCGCGCCCGCCGCGCAGGCCAAAGGCGGCGGCGGGAAAGCCAAGGCCGGCGATGGCAAAGGAGCCGCCAAGGGCGCCGGCAAGGGCAAGGCCGAGCAGCCCGATGCCGCGACGCAGTTGGCGCGATCCAATCTGCCGGGTCTGATCAAAAGCGGCCTGCCGTTGTTTGTATCGGTGGCGGAGTTGGATTCGCCCAACGTCATCGCCTTCAATGAAACGCTGCGCGCCGAACTGTGCAAGGCGAACCGCTGCCCGGCGTACGCGGTTTTCAAGGATCACAGCCATATTTCCGAGGTGATGTCGCCGAACACCAAGGACACCAGCGTCACAGGTCCGATCCTCAAGTGGATGAAGAGCGTGAAGTGACCGGCCTGCGCCCCGGTTCAGGGGTCCTGATGCCGGCTGCCGGATTTTGATATCTTCAATGGTCGCCGCACTGTTCGTGTGGAGCGAGATGCTATGCCCGAATCGATTACCATCACCATTAACGGCGCCACCTGCACCCACGAGGTAGAGCCTCGTTTGCTGCTGATTCATTACCTGCGGGAGGTGGTCGGCCTCACCGGTTCGCACATCGGATGCGAAACGTCGCTGTGCGGAGCCTGCACCGTGGAGCTCAACGGCAAGGCCGTCAAGAGCTGCTCCATGTTCGCCGTGCAGGCCGACGGAGCCAACATCCTGACGATCGAAGGCCTGGCCCGCGATGGCAAGCTGCATCGCATCCAGGAGGCTTTTTGGAACGAACATGGCGCGCAGTGCGGCTTCTGCACGCCCGGGATGATCATGCTGTCCAAGCAGATCCTGGACCGCAATCCGAACCCCAGCGAAGCTGAGATCCGGCACGGCCTGGAAGGGAACATTTGCCGGTGCACCGGATACCAGCACATCGTCAAGGCGGTGCAAGCGGCGGCGCGCGCCGCGGGAGCATAGACCATGGCGACCACCATCACGAAACCCGGAACCGTCGTCGGCGAGCGGATCCGCCGCAAGGAGGACCCGCGCCTGATCACTGGCACGGCCACGTATCTGGATGACGTCAAGCTGCCCGGCATGTACTACGCCGCGATCCTGCGCAGCCCGCATGCGGCCGCCAAGATCAAGTCCATCGCCATCGGCAAGGCGATGGCCCTGAAGGGCGTGGTCGCCGTGTTCACCGGCAAGGACACGGAAAACGCCGGAGCGGTGCCCTGCCAGGCTTCGCTGCCGGGCCTGCGCGTTCCGCATCATCATCTGCTGGCGATCGACCGCGTGTACTTCACGGGACATCCGGTGGCCGTGGTGGTCGCCACCGACCGTTACATTGCGCGCGACGGAGCAGACCTGATCGAGGTCGATTACCAACCAACGCCCGCCGTGGCGGATCCGGAAAAGGCGCTTGCAGCCGGAGCGCCGGCAGTCCATCCCCAGTGGCCCGATAATATCGCGTTCACCTACCACCAGGAAGGCGGCGACGTAAACAAGGCCTTCGCCGAAGCCGATGTGGTGGTCAAAGAGCGCATCGTCAGCCAGCGCCTCATTCCGAATCCGATGGAAGGCCGCGGCGTGGTGGCCGACTGGCGCGCCGCCGACCGCAGCCTGACACTGTATACTTCCACGCAATGCCCGCACGGGGTGCGGTCCGCGGTCGCGCAAATCCTGGGACTGGATGAAAACCGGTTCCGCGTCATCGCGCCGGAGGTGGGCGGGGGCTTCGGCAGCAAGATTCAGGTGTACGCCGAAGAGATCCTCATGGCCTACATCTCCATGCGGCTGAACAAGCCGGTGAAGTGGATCGAGACGCGGCGCGAAGCCGCGCTGGCGACGATTCATGGCCGCGGGCACGTGGATTACTACGAACTCGCCGCCAAGCGCGACGGAACCATCACCGGCATCCGCCTGAAGATCATTCAGGACCTGGGAGCCTATTTCACGCTGCTGAGCCCGGCCATCCCGACGCTCAGCGTGCTGATGATGCCCGGCCTCTATCGCACGCCCAACCTCGCCGCCGATATCGTGGGCGTGTTCACGAATTGCACGCCGACGGACGCGTACCGCGGCGCCGGCCGCCCCGAGGCCACGCACGGCATCGAGCGCATGGTGGATGTGCTGGCCGACGAGCTGAAGGTGGATCCGGCCGAGATCCGCCTGAAGAATTTCGTGCGCAACGAGGAATTCCCGTTCCCGACCGCTACGGGTCTGGTGTACGACTCGGGCGACTACGCCGCTCCGCTGAAAAAAGCGCTGGAAATCGCCGAGTATCCGAAACTGCTCGAAGAACAAGCGGCGGCGCGCAAGGAAGGCAGGCTGATGGGCGTCGGCATGGCGACCTACGGCGAGATTTGCGCCGTCGGCCCCTCGCCCGCAACGCCGGCCGGCGGCTGGGAGAGCGCCAGCGTTAAGATCGAACCTTCCGGCAAGGTGACCGTGCTGACGGGCGTTTCCCCGCACGGCCAGGGCGAGGAGACAACTTTCGCGCAAATCGTGGCCGATGAATTTGGGGTCCCGCTCGATGACATCGTGGTGTTCCACGGCGACACGTCGCTGGTCCAGTACGGCATCGGGACGTTCGGAAGCCGCTCGACGGCCGTCGGGGGCACCGCCATGTATTTCGCGCTTCAGGAGTTGAAGCCCAAGATCCGGAGATGGGGCGCTTTGCTGCTGGACTCCGACGATGTGACGTTCGAGGGCGGACGAGTCATCTGCAACAGGACCGGCAAGTCCGTCTCCTTCAAGGAAGTCGCGGCGGCTGCCTACCGCGCCTTAAAGCTTCCGCCCAACACCGAACCCGGCCTGATGGCGACCTATTTTTGGGAGCCTCCCAACTTCACGTTCCCCTTCGGCGCGCACATCGTGGTGACGGAGGTTGACCGCGAGACCGGCGCGATCGGCATCCGCCGCTACATTGCCGTGGACGATTGCGGAAAGATCATCAACCCGCTGATTGTCGAGGGGCAGGTGCACGGAGGCGTCGTTCAGGGCCTCGGACAGGCCCTGTGGGAGCAAGCCGTCTATGATGAGAACGGCCAGCTCCTGACCGGCGAATTCACGGATTACGCCATGCCGCGCGCGCACATGGTGCCCTGGATCGAAACCGGCCACACGGTGACGCCGACGCCGGTGAATCCGCTGGGCGTCAAAGGCGTGGGTGAAGCGGGCACCATCGGCGCCTCACCGGCCGTCGTGAACTCGGTAGTGGACGCGCTTTCGCACTTGGGCGTGCGCCATATCGACATGCCCATGACACCGGAAAAAATCTGGAGGCTGATCAACGCCCGGACAGCCACTGGGAGGAACGCATGATTTCCCAGCAATTCGCATATTCGGCCCCGAAGACATTGGATGAAGCTTTGCGCCTGCTCGCGGCGGGCGCCAAACCCCTGGCGGGCGGCATGAGCCTGATCCCGATAATGAAATTGCGGCTGGCTGCGCCCGACCGCCTCGTCGATCTGGCGCGCATCAAGTCGCTCAACTACATCCAGGAAGAAGGCGGCACGCTGCGCATCGGCGCGACCACGACCCACCACGACGTCGAGATGTCGGCGGCCGTGCGCGCCCGCTGCCCGTTGCTCAGCGAAACCGCATCCTTCATTGGCGACGTGCAGGTGCGCAACGTGGGCACCATCGGCGGCAGCGTGGCGCATGCTGATCCGGCGGCGGATTATCCCGCTGCGCTGCAAGCGCTGGAAGCAACCCTTGTCTTGAAAGGCTCCGGCTCGGAACGCAAGATCCCGGCCCGCGAGTTCTTCCTGGACACGTTCACCACGGCGCTTGAGCCCGGCGAGATCGTCACGGAAGTGATCGTGCCCGTGGAGCCGTCCGGGACCGGAACGAGCTACCAGAAGGTGTCGCAGCCGGCCAGCGGATTCGCCATCGTGGGCGTGGCGGTGCGCCTGCGCCGCGCCGGCGGCAAAATCGCGCTGGCGCGCATCGGCATCACCGGGCTCTCCAATCGCGCTTACCGCGCGGTGGCGGCGGAGAAGGCGCTCGAAGGAAAGACCGGATCGGAGACTGAGCTCCAGGCCGCGGCGGCGCTGGCGGTCCAGGGCGTCGAAGCCAACTCGGATCTGCACGCCTCCTCCGAATATCGCACGCACCTTGCGGTGGTCTACACGGTGCGGGCCCTGAAGGCGGCCCTGAGCAGGGCATCGTGAAGATCGCTGGAACCCACACGCTGGCGCTCGGGCGGGAACAGGCCTATCAGCGCATGCAGGATCCGGCGGTGCTGGCCGCCTGCATGCCGGGCTGCGAGTCTCTCGAAAAAACCGGAGAGAACGAATACCGCATGAGAATGAAGATGGCGCTGGCCAGCATCAGCGGAGCCTTCGACGGCAACGTGCGCATCGCCGATCCGCAGCCTCCGGACAGTTTCCGCCTGATCGTCGAAGGCAGCGGCAAGATCGGATTCATGAAGGGCGAAGGGCGGCTCAAATTCGCCGCGGCGGACGGCGGCACGGCGGTTTCTTACGAAGGTGACGTGCAGGTCGGCGGCACGATCGCGGCGGTGGGGCAGCGCATGATCGACGCCACCGCGAAGCTGCTGATCAAGCGGTTTTTCGAAAAGCTCGCGGCGCGCTGAGGGCCGGCCGGCGGGCCCGGCACGCCCCCATCCTCCGCCACGACTGGCGGCGCGGCGGCCGGGTGGTCCGCGCCTGGAACGAGCGGAAGCGCTTTCCTCACGGCAGCCCGGCCAGCTTGCCCGCGTCGGTCATATGCTCCAGGCGCCGGATCTCGTTGGCGATGCGATCGCGCTGATCTTTGTCCAGGAACGCGCCGGCGTTTTCGTCGAACTTGGCCCGCAGTTCTTCATACGTCATCGGGTTTTCGGCCGAGCCGCGGTTGTACTCTTCCACCTCCTCCAGCACGCGGCCGCCGGCCAGCGTCAGCTTCACCGCGCCCTTGAAGCGCCCCGGACCCGGATAGTTGGGATCGACGACATAGCGCACCTTGCGCGCCAGGGCGAGAATCTCGGGGTTGCGCAGATTCTCGCCGCGATAGGCGCGCTTGCCGAACTCGCCGCAATACAGGGCCTCGGCCACGCTGTATTGCAAGCTCACGCGGCCATGGGAATCCGTGCGCGGCGCGACCTTCTCCGCAGCCGGCTCGCAGACGATCCCGACGATGAACTGCGTCACGGGACACTCGACGGACACGATCGCCGGCGGGTCCACCTTCTGGCGCAGGCGCAGCGCCGCGCTGATGTAAGGATGAATCACATGCGCCGCCGGGAACGGCTTGAATGACGCCTTGCGGCTCTCCCAGTGGGAGCCCAGGCCGCCGTTGATTCGCGAAAGATCGCGGTGGGCCGAGGAGTCCTGCACATGCGCGGCGAACAATCCCCACCGGCCTTCGAACACCGCCTCGGGACCGGTCACGCCCGCCTGCGCCAACAGCGCCGCCGCGATGCCGCTCTGCGCCGACCAGCCGGGGTGCAGAAATTTCGTCTGAGTCCCGTCCACCCAGCATTCCAGCAACCCCGAGGCGAAGCTGCCGGCGATTCCGGCCGCGCGCGCCATCGCCTCCGGCCTCAGCCCCAGCAATTTCGCCGCCAGATAGGCTCCGCCCATGGTCGCGAACAAACCCGTGGGATGGAAGCCGCGCTTGTGCAGTTCGCCGGAGCAGACGCTGCCCACACGGCACGAAATCTCGTTGCCCAGCGCGATCGCGGCGATCAGGTCGCGCCCGGATACGCGCCGCGCTTCCGCCAGCGCCAGGGCCGCGCTCACCGAGGGGCTGCTCATGTGCACGATCGACTCGTTGTGCGTGTCGTCGTACTCGAGCGCCTGCGACAACGCTCCGTTGGCCAGCGCCGCCGCCGTCACGCCCACGCGGTCGCCAAAGCCCAAAATGCGGCAAGGGCCGGGCGGCGAAAGGGCGGCTACCGCGTCCCGAACGGACCGGCCGAATCGCGTCTGCGCGCCGGCCAGAGCGAGCCCCATCACGTCCAATACGCGCAGCTTGGTTGCTTCCACGACGTCCACGGGCAGATCTTCGAAGCGAACCTCCGCCGCCCACTCCGCCACTTCCAAAGCCAGCGCCATCGTTCCACTGTACAATCAATGAACGGGTCGCCGCCGGCCAGAATCAAGCATGTCGGAAACCAAAACGCTTGCCGAGTATGTCCTTTCGAGCCGCCTGGAGAACATTCCCGGGGATGTTCGCCACGAGGCCCGCCGCGCCCTGCTGAATTACGTGGGATGCGCCCTGGGCGGCGCTCCCGATATCGCGGTGACCCATGCCATCTGCGCCATGCAGCCCTATTTCGGCGCACCGGCCGCCCGCATCCTCGGCCGCGCCGAACGCGCCGACGCGCTGCACGCGGCCTTGATGAACGGCATCAGCTCGCACGTCCACGATTACGACGACACCACGCCCAACAATTACATCCATCCCAGTTCGCCCGTGGCCTCGGCGCTGTTCGCCTACGCGGGTGTGCAGCCGGTCAGCGGCCCGGATTTCCTGCACGCGTTCATTCTCGGTTTCGAAGCCGAATCGCGCATCGGCAACGCGGTGTATCCGGCGCACTATGAGGCGGGTTGGCACATCACCGGAACCGCGGGCGTCTTCGGAGCCGCTGTGGCCGTTGGCCGCCTACTGAACCTCTCTGTGCAGCAGATGATCTGGTGCATCGGCCTGGCCGCGACGCAGGCCGCGGGCCTGCGGGAAATGTTCGGGTCGATGGCCAAGGCGTTGCATCCCGGCCGCGCGGCGCAGAACGGGTATGCCTCGGCGCTGCTGGCGCAAGCGGGATTCACCGCGGGCGAGCATGGACTGGAAGGCCCGCGCGGTTTCGCGGCCGTGCAGGCCGCCAAATTCGATTTGTCGAAGATCACGAACCGGCTCGGTGAGGATTTTGACCTGCGCGCGAACACCTACAAGCCCTTCCCCTGCGGCATCGTGAACCATCCCACCATCGACGGCTGCATCCAGTTGCATAACGCACACCACCCCGAGCCCGCCCACATCGCCGCCGTGCGCCTGCGCGTCGCGCCGCTGGTGCTGGACTTATGCAACCAGCGCGACATCACGCGGGGCTTGCAGGGCAAATTTTCCGTCTATCACGGCGCCGCCGTGGGCCTGGTGCGCGGCAAGGCGGGCTTGCAGGAGTACACCGATGAGGCGGTCAACGACCCGCTGGTGAAAATGGTCCGCGAGCGAGTCACGGCCGCGGGCGACGCTTCTCTCACCGAGGATCAGGCGCGCATCGAGGTCGAATTGGCCGATGGGCGGCGTCTCGCGCGCTTCGTGGAGCAATCGCTCGGCAACATCCACAAACCGATGACCGACGCGCAGCTTGAGGAAAAATTCCGGCAGCAGGCCGTGCGGGCGCTGCCCGCGGCCCAAGTGGAAAAAGCGATCGGCCTGTGCTGGGAAATCGGCCAACTGGAGGACGCCGGCGCGCTCGTGCGCGCCGCGGTGCCGGCATGAGCCGCGCACGCCTGCAAGCGGGCCAGTTGGTGGCCATCGTCTGTATCGCGCTGGCGGGATGCGGCGGAACTTCGCCCGCGGGCGAGACCCGGCAGATCCGCATCCCCAAAGGTGCGGGCGGCGTGGGCTTCCTGCCGCTGCTGGTGATGGAGAAGCACCGGCTGATCGAAAAGCACGCGCCGGAGGTGTCCGTCGAGTGGCTGGACCTCGGCGGACCCGCGGTGGTCAACGACGCCTTGCTCTCCGGCTCGGCCGATTTCATCGCCGCGGGTCCTCCGGCGTTCCTCACGCTATGGGACCGGACGCGGGATTCGGCGAAAGTCATGGGCGTCGCGGCGCTCACCTCGCTGCCGATGTACCTGAACACGGCCTCGCCGCACCTCAGGACGCTGGACGACGTGACCGCGCAAGACAAGATCGCCGTCACTGCCGTCAAAGTCTCGATCCCCGCCATCATCCTGCAGATGTACGCGAGCCGGAAGTACGGCCTGGCGGAAGCCGCGCGCTTCGATAAATACACGGTGTCGATGACGCATCCCGATGGTGTGGTCGCGTTGCTTTCCGGCTCCGGCGCGATCCGCGCGCATTTCACTTCGCCTCCGTTCCACCAGCGCGAAATCCAGGACCCGCACGTGCATACGATCTTGAACTCCGACGACGTCATGGGCGGTTCGACGACGTTCACCATGGTCTCGACCACGTCGGCGTTTCGCGACCGGAACCCGAAAGTCTATGCCGCGGTGCTCGCGGCGATCGAGGAGGCGAATCGCATGATTCTCGCGGACAAGAAAATGGCCGCCGAGCTTCTGATCGCCTCGGCCGGCGGCGCCGGGTTTTCCGCGGACCAGATCGTTGAGATCCTCCGCGATCCGGCCGTGAAGTTCACCACCACGCCCGAGAACACGCTGAACTACGCCGAGTTCATGCACTCCATCGGGTCTCTCCAGAACAAGCCGGCTTCCTGGAAGGACCTGTTCTTTGCCGAGCTTCACGGAGCGCCGGGAAGCTGATGCGGCCCTTGCTGCGCGTCGAGGGCGTGACGCTCGACTATGAAACCAACGGCGTCCGCACTACGGCGGTTCAAGACGTGAGCTTCGATGTGTCGCCGTCGGACCGCTTCATCCTGCTCGGGCCCTCGGGCTGCGGCAAATCCACCCTGCTCAAGGCGGCCGGCGGCTTCCTCCGGCCGGCCGCGGGCCGGATCCTGTTGCAAGAGGCGCGGATCACCGCGCCCGGACCCGTTCGCGTGCTCGTGTTCCAGGAAATGGACCAACTGCTGCCCTGGAAGACCGTCGAGGAAAACGTCGTGTTCGCGCTGGCGGCCAGCGGCAGGATGCGCGGCGCTGAGGCTCGCGAGCGCGCTCGCCAGGCGCTCGCCAAAGTGAACCTGAGCGACGTCGCCGCCAGTTATCCCCATACGCTTTCCGGAGGCATGAAGCAGCGCGCCGCCATCGCGCGCGCCATGGCCATGGAGCCGCGCATCCTGCTGATGGACGAGCCGTTCGCCGCCCTCGACGCGCTGACGCGCAACAAAATGCAGGAAGAGCTGCTGCGGCTCTGGGAAGACACGAAGTTCACGATGCTGTTCGTGACGCACTCGATTCCCGAGGCCCTTCGCGTGGGCAATCGCATTCTTCTGCTGAGTGCCCGCCCGGGGCGGGTCCTCGCGGAGGTGGAAAGCAGCGGGACCGATGCCGCGGCCATTCACCGGATGCTCTTCGGCAAAGAGGATGACAAGGGCCATGTCTGAACGCACTCGCAAAGCCGTGGTGCTGCTGGTCCTCGCGCTCGCCTGGGAGGGATACGCGCGCTGGCTCGGCAATCCGCTGTTGTTCCCCACGCTGACCGCCACCGCCGCGGCGCTGCTTTCCTCCGTCGCATCGGGCGAGCTGCCGCGAGCCGTCGTCTACACGCTGCAACTGCTGCTCAAGGGCTACGCGGCGGGACTGCTGCTGGCCGGGCTGCTGACGGCCGTCGCGACCAGTTGGCGCATCGGCGCGGATTTCCTCGAGATGCTGACGGCGATGTTCAATCCTCTGCCGTCGATCGCGCTGCTGCCGCTGGCGCTGCTGTGGTTTGGACTCGGCGACGGCAGCGTGATTTTCGTGCTGATTCACGCCGTGCTGTGGGCGGTCGCACTGAATACGTACACCGGTTTCCGCGCCGTCAGTGGGACGCTGCGCATGGTCGGGCAGAATTACGGGCTGTCGAAGCCGGGGTTCATCGCGCGCATTCTGATTCCCGCGGCGTTCCCCAGTATCCTCGCGGGCCTGAAGATCGGATGGGCGTTCGCATGGCGGACCCTCATCGCGGCCGAGCTGGTGTTCGGCGTGAGCTCGGGCTCCGGCGGCCTCGGATGGTATATCTTCGAGCGTAAGAATCAGCTTTTGATCCCGGAGGTTTTCTCCGGATTGCTCACCGTGATCCTGCTCGGCCTGCTCATCGAGAATCTGGTGTTCGGCGTCGTCGAGCGCCGCACCGTCCGCCGCTGGGGGATGCAGGCCTGAGCGTTTACTCGTAGCGCAGCGCCTCGGTCGGATTCAGGTGCGAGGCGCGGTTCGCCGGCAGCAGGCCAAACACCAGACCCACCAGCAAAGACACGCTGAACGCCACGACAATCGAGACCACGGAAATCGGAATCGCCCAGTCCGGAGCCAGCAGGCGCACGGCCAGCGGCAGCGACACGCCCACGGCGATGCCCACGATGCCGCCGCCCAGGCTGATCACCACGGCTTCGGTGAGGAATTGTTCCAGCACGTCCCGCCGCGAGGCGCCCACCGCCAGGCGCAGGCCGATTTCGCGCGTGCGCTCGGTCACCGTCACCAGCATGATGTTCATGATCCCGATGCCGCTGATCAACAGCGCGATGGCGCTGATGAGAATCAGCACGCCGGTGAGCAGCGCCGCGATGTTGCGCGCAGCTTCCAGAATCGAGGACAGATTGTCCACCGTGTAGCGGGCTCCCGGACGGTGACGCCCTTCAAGGATCGTCCGGACGATCTGCGTGACGGCCTCGACGTCCTCAGCCGAACGCGTGCTCACATAGAGGGGGTCCACGCGTTCCACCGGCGCGAATAACTTCAGCGTCGTGGACGGAATCAAAACGTTCTCGTCCTTCAGCTCGCTCAAGCCGAAACTCTCTGCCCGCTCCTTGAACGTTCCCACAACGTCAAACTGGAGTCCGTGCAGCTTGATCACCCGCCCGACGGCCTGCGGCTGGCCGCCGAACAGGCGGCGTGCGAGTTTCTCGGTGAGCATGGCGACACGCTGCCGGCTCGACACGTCGCCCGCGTCCAGGAAGCGGCCGGCCAGCAGCTCCAGATTGCGCACGGCCGGGTAGAACTCATCGGCGCCGATGATGCCGATGTCTTCCTCGCGGCCCTCGATGCGCATGCTGTCCTGGCTGATCATTACGCCGGTGACGCCCACCACGCGCGCGCCCAGTTGCGCGCGGACCGCTTCAACGTCGGCGATCTTGATGAAGTCGCCGGCTGCCTCGGACTTGGCGCCGCTGCCGGCCTCGTAGTTGGCGTAAATCAGATTCGAGCCGATCCGCTGGATCTGGTCCAGGATGTAATCCCGGCTGGCCAGGGAAATCGTCACCACCCAGATGACGCTGGCGTTGCCGATCACCAGGCCAAGCGCGGTCAGGAAGGCCCGGAACTTGTTGGCCTGAAGAGCGTTCAGACTCGCGCGGAGTGTCTCGAAACGGCCGATCACCGGGAGATCTTCTGGAGCAGCTTCTGTGCTTCCGGCCGCGAGGGATGATCCGGCGTCAGGTTGGAAGCCAGATACTGGTTTAGCAGCCGCCGCGCTTCCTCGGGATTGCGCTTCTGCTCCACCAGCGCCTGCGCGCGGGCGAAGAGCACTTCCGGATCGTCCGGAGCCAGGCGCATCGCCTTGGCGAACTCTTCGTCGCTCTCTTTGGCGCGTCCGCGGCGCGCCAGGAAGCTCCCCAGATCCACCAGCTTTGCGGCCTGCCTGGGGGCCAGCTCGATGGCCTTGCGCAGGTGGCCTTCGGCGCCCACAAAGTCCTTTTGCTGTTCCTTGATCCGCGCAAAGATGCGCTGCCCCCAGGCCGCGTCCAGCGACGCGATGTGCTTGGCCAGCTCCTCCGCTTTTTCGATGCCGCCGCCCAGAAAGCCGGGAGCTTGTAAGTAGAACTCGGCGAGGTCATCCAGAGCGTCGTGATTGTTACGGTCCAGCTCCAGCGATTTCTCGAATGCTTGGCGGGCGCGGCTGGCATAGCGCGGCTGGTTCCAAACCAGGGATGTCTCCGCCCGCTTGGCCCAGGCCCGCCCCAGCCAGGAGTAGATATCGGAACGCATCGGCGCCAGCGTGGCGGCCTTCTCGAGCGTGTCCGTAGCCTTGGCATAAGCCTCGGCGCCGAAATAGGCCCGGCCCAGCAACAGGAGCGTATCCGCATCCGGCTGCGGCACGCTTTCCAGGATCGCGATAGCCTGCTTGTATTCCGTGCGCTGGTAGAACCCGTTGGCTTGCTGCACCTCCGGGCTTGCGCCCCGCAGCAATCCCACCCCTAGCGCGCCGGCAAGGAACCATCGCCGCCACATACTCCTATGCTATCAAGTTCGATGCGGCCCGCCCGCGCTGGGGTACAGTTCCGGCGTTCCCGCTGCGTTGCTCTGCACGCTCAGGTTCCTTCAACCGTCTAATATTGAGCAGACAGGCTGTCTTATGCCCGAATGGACGCTAAAATACGCCGACGCCCGCGGCGAGATTCACCAGCAGGTGGCCGAAGCCGCTTCCGAACGTGAACTGCGGGAGCGGATGGCCGAGCAGGGCTACCTGGTCTATTCGATCCGCCCCCGGCTGGAAGGTGTCGCTCACGTCATCGGCCCGCGCCGGGGCAAACTCAACCTGGAAAAGTTCCTGATTTTCAACCAGCAGTTTGTAACCCTGGTGCGCGCCGGGCTTCCCATCCTCAAGGGCCTGGATCTTCTGGCCGAACGCCTGACCGATCCCAAGCTCTCGCGCCACATCCAGGGCGTGCGGGAACAAGTGAAGAACGGAGCGCTGCTTTCCGAGGCCTTCGCCCGCCAGGGAGTGTTCCCCCCGATTTACGTCACCAGCGTGCTGGCGGGCGAGCGCAGCGGATCGCTGCCGGAGGTGCTGGAACGCTTCATCACCTATCAGAAACTTTCGCTTTCCGTACGCAAGAAACTGCTGGTGAGCTTGATTTACCCCGCCGTGCTGATCTTTTTGGTCGCCTGCCTGATCGTCTTCCTG
>CAZTKA010000063.1:0-18897 GCA_964614015.1 uncultured Bordetella sp.
CCGATGAAGAACAAGGGTGTGGTCAAGCTCATGCGGCCGTCCGCAACGGGAATCGCCGGGCGCATGCGCGAGATGCTGGCGGAGTTGGGCGAGGATCCTTCGCGTGAAGGACTCCTGCGCACGCCCGAACGTTACGAAAAGGCCATGCGCTTTCTGACCAGCGGTTATTTGGCCGATCTGCATCAGATCGTCAACCACGCCGTGTTTTCGGTGAAATGCGACGAGATGGTGATTGTCAAGGACATCGAGTTTTTCAGCATATGTGAGCACCACTTGCTGCCGTTTTTCGGCAAGATCCACGTCGCCTACTTGCCCAAGGACAAGGTGATCGGATTGAGCAAGATTCCGCGCATCGTGGATATGTTCGCCCGCCGCCTGCAATTGCAGGAGCGCATGACGCAGCAAATCGCCGAGGCGGTGGCCGAGGTGATCTCTCCACGCGGGGTGGGCGTGATGGCCGAGGCTCGCCACTTCTGCATGATGATGCGCGGCGTCGAAAAACAGCATTCCGGCACGGTCACCAGCACCATGCTCGGCTGCTTCCGGACCCGCAAGGCGACGCGCGACGAATTCCTGGCGCTGGTCAAAGGCTGATGTCCGCTGGTTCCGGCGGCGGATGCTCCGCATCTGCAGGATCGCGGAGGAAAGTGTGATGGCGCCCCACGTCGAAGCAAGCGCCGCCGAACTGTAGATCGTGTTAGCATGATCGCATCATGGCCCAGGTGCCACTCTGCTTTCTGTTATTCACGCTCGGCGTGTCCGCCGCCGGCCGCGTCACCGATGCCTATATGCACGAAATCGACCTAGTGGAAAACGACGTCCTGAAGCTGGCCGAGGCCATGCCGGCCGAAAAATACGATTTCGCTCCGACCGAGGGCGCATTCGCCGGCGTGCGTACGTTCGGTGAACAGGTGCGGCATCTGGCAACGATGATCTACATGACCGCGGCGATCGTACTGGAGGAGCGCTCGCCCTACGGGCCGGGGACTAATGACAACGGGCCGGACCACATCCGAACCAAAGCCGAAGTGATCGAGTACCTCAAAGGCTCGCTCGCCTATGCGCGCAAGGCGATGGGGACCCTGAACGAGAAGAATCATCTCGACCCCGTGCGTACGTACTTTGGAACGATGACCAAAGCCGCGGTGGCCTCCGGCATCGCCTACCACAGCTATAACCACTATGGGCAAATGGTAGTGTACGCGAGGATGAACGGGATCGTGCCCCCGGCTTCGGTGCGCTGAAACTCGCCTAGCGCCGCCGCGCGATTGCCGCGCGCGCTTCGGCTTCCATCTGCCGGGCGCGCTCCGCCTCGCGCTTGTCGTGCAGTTTCTTGCCGCGCCCGACCGCCAGTTCCACTTTGATGATGCCGTTCTTCAGGTAGAGCTTGGTCGGGACCACGGTCAGCCCCTTCTCGCGGGTCGTCTCCTGGAGCTTGCGGATCTCCGCGCGGTGCAGCAGCAGCTTGCGCCGCCGCAGGGGCTCGTGATTCATGATGTTTCCGTGCGAGTAGTGGGCAATATGGGCGTTCATCAGCCAGGCTTCGTTGCCCGCCACCTCGCCGTAGGCGTCCTTGAGCTGGATCTTGCCGCTGCGCGCGGCCTTGACTTCGGTGCCGGTCAGCACGATACCGGCTTCCGTGCGGTCCGAGAGGTGATAGAGGTGCGCGGCCGCGCGATTGTCGCTCAGGATCTTGATGCCAGAGTCTTTTTTCTTCTCCACGCTGGAATTCCGTGCCGCGTCAACATTTTGTGAGAACTTCGCGCCCCTCAAGTGTAACATGGGCGTGTCGCTATATACTGGTAAAACAATGATAGACAGACACTTAGCTGTCCGCAAGCGGAACTCCGCCGGAACCGCGGGCGCCTCGCGCCGCACCCGGGCGCTACCCTTTGCCGGGATGCTGCTGGCGGCGTTCCTCGCGGCTCTGCTGGCTGCCGGAGGCCTGGATGCCCGGACGCGCCGGGGCGACCGCCTCTCAAAGGACGCCCACGACGCTGAGGCCCGCAAAGATTGGGACCGGGCCGTCGAGCTCTACCAGCAGGCCGTCGACGAGGATCCGCGCGACGCCGGGTACATGGTCGGGCTGGCGCGCGCCCGATTCCAGGCGGCGCAGATGCACGTCGAGCTGGGGCGAGACCTGCGCTCCCAGGGCAAGCTCGCCGAGGCGATGGCAGAATTCCAGAGAGCCATTGTTATCGATCCGTCCACTACCATCGCCTTGCAGGAAGTCAAGCGCACGCAGGAAATGCTGGCGCAACCAGCGGCGGGTCCGGACGCCTTGCTGACTCCGGCTGAGCGCGCCGAACGCGAGGCGGCCGAACGCATCGCCTCCATCATGGGCGTGCCGCGGTTGAATCCCCCGGTCAAGCGCGTCGGCCCGCTGCGGATGAACAGCCAGCCGATCAACATCCTGTATCAAACCGTGGCCAGCATCGCCGGGGTCACGATCGTGTGGGATTCCACCTGGACGCGGCCGACGCGCAACTGGGATGTGGAGATTCCGGAGATGGCGGTGGAGCAGGCTCTCGACTATCTGGCCACCGTTACGCGCACCTTCTGGAAGCCGCTGAACGCCACGACAATCTTTGTAACCGAAGAGAGCGCCACCAAGCGGCGGGATTTTGAAGACAACGTGGTCAAGACGTTCTTCATCACCAACGCGGCCACCGTGCAGGAATTCCAGGAGATTGCTACAGCGGTGCGCACCATCACCGACTTGCGGCGCGTGTACACCTACAACGCCATGAAGGCGATGGTGGTGCGCGGACCGGCGGACGCCGTCGCTCTGGCCGAAAAACTGGTGAAAGATCTGGACCGTCCGAAAGCGGAAGTAGTGGTGGACGTGGTCATCATGCAGGTGTCGAGCGCGCGCAGCCGCGATTTGGCGGCGACGCTGGCCAGCGCCGGTAAGGCTGGGTTGAACGTGCCGGTCAACTTCACGCCGCAGGGCGCGCCCACGACGCCGGCAACGGGCGGCGCTCTGCCAATCACGAACAACAGCATCACGCTGGCGCGGCTGGGGCGGCTTTCGAGCGCGGATTTTTCAACCACGTTGCCGGGTGCGCTGCTGCAAGCCCTGCTCACGGACAACTCGACTAAGGTTCTCAACGCGCCGCAGGTGCGCGCCTCCGACGGCCAGAAAGGACGATTGGAGATCGGCGACCGCGTGCCCATCGCCAGCGGCAGCTTTGCTTCCGGCGTCGGCGGGACCTTCCCCGGGGTGAACACGCAGTTCCAATACATCCCGGTTGGTGTGATCGTGGATATCACGCCCCAGATGCATTCGACCAATGAAGTGACCCTGCACATCGAAATGGAAGTCTCGCAGGTGAAGGGCTTCAACGATATCGGCGGCATCCAGCAGCCGGTAATCGGCCAGAGCAAGACCACGGCCGATCTGCGCCTCCAGGAGGGTGAAGTCAACATTCTGAGCGGCCTGATGCAGAGCCAGGACACGACCAGCGTCAGCGGGATTCCGGGCCTGGTGAACATCCCTGTTCTCGGCAAGGTTTTCTTTGGCAGCCAGAGCATCACCCAGGACCGCAGCGAGCTGGTGATCGCGCTGATCCCGCACATCGTGCGCACGCCGGATTACTCGCGCGAGAATCTGCGCGGCGTGTTCGCGGGCGCAGATCAGCAGTTGTACCTGCGTTACGCACCTGAGGAGGACGCTCTAGGTTCAGCTCCTACGCCGGGCGCTCCGGCCGGACCTTCTCCGGGCCAACCCGCTCCGCCCGCCGCCGCGCCGCCCGCGGCCGCTCCCACGCCCACCGCGCCGCCGCAGGCGCAGCCCCAGCCTGGAGCGGGGCAGCCGCCGGCCGCGCCCCCGCCTGCTCCGCCGCCGGCGGGGGCCGCGCGCGTCAGCTTCCAGCCGGGCGTGGTGACCGTCGCGCCGAACACGCCGTTCACGCTGAACGTGCAACTGGAGAACGTGACGAACGCCTCCGCCGTGATGCCGGTTCGCGTGAGCTGGGATCCGGCGCTGCTGCGGCTGAACGATATCGCCCCGGCCGAATTGATGAGCCGCGATGGCGGGCGTGTGACATCCGTGAAGGACATCCGCAATGATACCGGACAGGCCACGCTGAGCATCGCGCGCGCGGCCGGGTCGCCGGGCGTGACCGGCTCGGGTCCGGTGGCGACGCTCACGTTTACGGCGCTGGCGAGCGGCTCGGGCCGCGTGACGGTGACCGAAATGGCCGTGATGGATGCGCAGAACCGCGCCCTTCCCGTGACGCTCGGCACGGTCCCCGTGGCGATACAGTAGGAGTATGAGGCGCAACGGCCGCAGCGGATTGACGCTGGTCGAGTTGATCGTGGTGACCGCGATCCTGGCCCTGCTTTCGACCATGGCCGTGCCGCTGACGCGCTACAAAGTCATGCGCGACAAGGAGCGCGACCTGCGCATTGCCCTGCGGGAGATCCGCACCGCCATCGACACGTACAAGGATGCCGCCGATCAGCAAAGGTTTCAGATCAAAGTGGGCACGGAAGGATATCCAGAATCGCTCGAACAACTGGTTGAGGGCGTGACCATGTCCGGCTCAGCCGACGGGAGTAAGATCAAATTCCTGCGCCGCATCCCCATCGATCCGATGACGGGCAAGGCCGAGTGGGGCCTGCGCAGCATGCAGGATGATCCGAAGAGCCAGAGCTGGGGCGGGCAGAATGTATTTGACGTGTATTCCAAAACCACGCTGCGCGCCCGGGATGGGACTCCGTATGCGGACTGGTAGGCTGCCCGCGGCTCTCAAGCGGGGCTATACGCTGATCGAACTGATCATTGTGATGGCGATCGTTTCCATTTTGATCGCTGTCGCCGTGCCGCTGTACACCAAGTCGATTGCACGCACCAAGGAAAGCCTGCTGCGGCAGAACCTGTTCACGCTGCGCACGGTGATTGACGAGTATACTTTCGACAAGAAAGCCGCTCCGCAGCGTTTGGAAGACCTGGTCGAGGAAGGCTACCTGCGCGCCATTCCCATTGATCCGATCACGGGCAGCGACCGGACCTGGCGCATTCGCATGGAGGACGCGCTGACCGCGGTCGACCAGACCCAGCCGGGGATTTACGATGTGCACAGCGGCTCGGACTTGCGGGCGCTGGACGGAACGCTGTATTCGGAATGGTGACAGGTTCGGGAAAGCACGGCCCGCCGCGTAGGACGAGCTTACGTGGTCAGTTCTCGTCGGCCGGTGCAGGCGCGGGACCCATGGGCGTGCCGTTGACGCCGCCCAGCTTGCGGAGCAGCGCGGCGGTCGATTCGTGCACGTCGCGGCGCGAGCCATCGAAGCCGCCGCTTCCGCCCGCCAGCCCCAGCGCGGCGTCGAGCGGCGTGAAGCCCCTCCGGTCCTTGGCGTTCACGTTCGCGCCTTTGCCTACCAGGTACTCTACGAGCTTGTCGTGTCCCCACTGCGCGGCCGCGTGAAGCGCCGTCTGTCCTTGTCCGGTAGCGAGGTTGATATCGGCTCCGGCGGCCAGGCACAGCTCGATGGCCTGAATTGCGTCTTCCTGTGTCTTAAAGCGGCCCGTAGTGTCTTCTTCTTTGGTGCCAACTCCAGCGGCGGCCATCAGCGGCGTGATCCCGGCGCGCGTCGCGAGGTTCACGTCGGCTCCGGCGGCCATCAACAGCTTCATCGCCGGAATATCGGCCGCCTTCGCGGCGCGGAGCAACGGCGTCGTTCCGGTGGTGAACATCGTATCGTCGCCGCGGTCCAGTTTCGCCCGGTACGGCTGTTGCCGCGTGAGCTGCGCGTTCACGTTCGCGCCCTTTTCGATCAATTTCGAGATCAGGCTCAGCGCGCTGACTTCCTGTTCGATGATGCCCGGAGGCGCGGGCCGGTTGGACTGCGGCACCGTGTTGAAATCGACTGCGGAGAATAAGGCCGTGCGGCCCGTGTCGTCGGCCAGGTTCGGATCCGCGCCTTTATCGATCAAGTATGCGGCAACATCGAAGTGCCCGTTGATGATGGCCATCAGGGGAGCGCTCACGCCGTGGGGATCCTGGACCTGGAGGTCCGCCCCGGCCTCGGCAAGGACCTGGGCGCAGCCCAGACAGCCTTCGCGCGCGGCGAAAAGCAGCGGTGTCAGACCGCCCAGAGGCAGCCATTTTTCGCGCGGCTCCATGGTGTTCTGCCGCTCCCACGCATTCACTTGAGACCGCGCATTGACATCGGCGCCGCGCGCAATCAACTCGCGAACCATCGCTGGATGCCGTTCCGCGACGGCCCACATCAACGCGGTCTGATGATGCCATTCCTCGCGGGCGTCGACCTTGGCTCCATGATCCAGCAGGACTTTGGCGGCGTCCACATTGCCCGTGCGGGCCGCCGTCATCAGCGCGGTTTCCTGCAGCCGCACGGACGCGTTGGCGTCCGCGCCCGATTTGAGCAGCAGTTCCAGCATCTCCGGACTGCCGTTTTGCGCGGCGAGGTACAGCGGCGTAATGCTGTAGCGGTTCGCTGCGGAAACGTTGGCTCCCGCTGCGATCAGCCTGGCCGCGAGATCCAGGTCGTTCAACCGCGCGGCCCAGTGGAGCGCGGTGGTTCCGTCGGCTTCGGCGGCGTTGGCGCCGGCGCCCTGGCCGAGCAAGGAAATGGCGAGCGCCGAATGGCCGGTCTTGGCGGCCTGCACCAAGCGCGCATCGTTGTCGCCGGCGGCGAAGGCTAGCACTGCGGCGAGCGGCAGGACCAGAAGCCGGCTACACATCAGCCAGTCTCCCGCTCGAATCGCCCAGCGCGTCGATCTCGATTCCGATCTTGTCGAGCATGGACAGCAGCAAGTTCGTCATCGGCGTGTGATCTTCATATTTCAAATGGCGCCCGCCTTTTATGCGGCCCGCTCCTCCGCCGATCAACAAATTCGGCAACGGGAAGTGGTTATGCGCGTTGCTGTTACTCATGTTGCTGCCGTAGAGTAGCACGGAGTAGTCGAGCAGGCTGCCATCGCCGTCTTGCGTCTTCCGCAGCTTGTCCAGGAATTTCGCGAACAGCGTGATGTGGTAATTCTGGATCTTAACCAGCTTCTCGATCTTGTCGGCGCGGTTCTGGTGGTGTGACGTGGCGTGGTGGCCGTCCGGGACGCCCACCTGGGGATAGGTCCGGTTGCTGACCTCGCGCGCCAGCATGAAGGTGAACACGCGCGTCACGTTGGCCTGATAGGCCAGCGCGAGCAGGTCGAACATCAGCCCGACGTGCTCTTCGTAGGAATACGGAACGCCGGCCGGGGCCTCCGGCAGGTCAAGATCGGCGCTGGAGGTTTCTTGGCCCGCACGCTCAATGCGGCGTTCGATCTCGCGGACATTTTCCAAGTACTGGGAGAGCGTGACCTTGTCCTGTGCGCCGAGATCCAGCTGGAGCGACCGCGCATCCTCGCGAATGGCGTCGAGCACGCTCTGATCCTCGCGGCGGCGCGCCGCGCGCTGGGCGCTCGAGCCGCCTGCGCCAAACATGCGCTCGAACACCTTGCGCGGGTTGATCTCCATGGGCATCGGCGTGGTCGGCGTGCGCCAGGAGAGCGTGTTCATGTAGATGCAGCCGTAGTCGCGGTCGCAGGCCCCGATCAGGCCGGAGGCGTCCTCGATCGCGAGCTCCATGGAGGGCAGCACCGTGTCCTGACCGATGTGCTGCGCGGCGATCTGATCGGCCGTGACGCCGGCGTAGGCATCGACGCCCTGCGTGGGCTTGGGGCGCACTCCGGAGAGCCAGGTCGTCGGGCTCAGGGAGTGCACGGCTGTGGAATCGGCGGCGCGGTGCCCCAGGCCGCTGATGATGTTGAGGCGGTCGCGGAACGGCTCGAGCGGTTTGAGAATCCGCGTAAACTCGAATCCAGCGCCTTCCGTGGCCGGAGTCCATTGATCCATGATTGCGCCGTGCGGCACATAGACGAAGCCAATGCGCGAGGCCGGAGCGCCGGCGGTCTTGCGCAACAGAGTCTGCGCCGGAATCATCGATTCGAGCAGCGGCAAGGCGACGGCAACGCCCGCGCCCTTCAGAAACGTCCGCCGCGGCAGGTGTTTCTTGGTGAGGAACATGGCTCTCCTTTCTGGATACACGCCCAGCACTCTACCATTTCATATTTTGCCACGAATGGAGACGGGGTGGGGGCGACCGGCTGGCCTGAAGGCCTGCGCGGCGCAGACGCCGCTCCGACTCTCACCGCTGCTGGCGGTCAGGGTGATGTGCATGATCTTGCCGCCCAGCGCCTTCTGATAGAGATGGAACGGCTTGGCCAGCTACATTGCCGCTTGATTTTCCAGGCTGCGCCACAGGTACCACACTGCGACGGAACGGTACGGCCGCCACGGCGCAGCGATGCGCTGCATCTCGGCGGGCGATGGGAGCGCGGCCAGTTCGTAGGCGCGCTGCATGGCGACGCGCACGCCCAGATCGCCGGTGGGCAGCACATCGGTGCGGCGCAGGGCGAACAGCAGGAACATATGCACCGTCCAAACGCCCACGCCTTTCACCTGAGTCAGGTGCTCGATGACGCTGGCGTCATCGAGCGTGGCGCACCGTTCGAAATCCACCGTGCCGTCGCGGGTCATGCGGGCCAGATCGCGGATGTACTTCGTCTTCTGCTGGGATAGCCCGAGCGCGCGCATCCGGGCAGGCCGTAGCTGCAAGATCGCCTCGGGCGTCAGGAGATCCGTCCGGGCGGCCTCAGTCAGCCGTTCAAAGATAGTGTTCGCTGCCTTGCCGCTCAACTGCTGATAGACAATGGCGCGGACCAGGGTTTGAAAATTCGGATCCCGGTATTGGATCGAGTAGCGGCCCACGCGGCGGATGATAGCGGCCAGCCTGGGGTCGGCGGAGATGAGGCGGTCGACAGCTTTTTTCATAGGAAACGCGCGGATCGCCGGGTCCGTCCTACAGTATAAGTATGGCCGCCAAAATTCCGCGCCTTCTCGTGTTGGCCGCCTTGAGCGCGCCTGTTCTGGCTCCCCAGCAGAAATCCGCCGAGCCTATCGATACCGATGCGGTCATCAAGGTAGATGTCGGGCTGGTAAATGTGCTCGCCACGGTACGCGACAAGAGGGGTGGCTTGGTGAGCAACCTGGGGAAGTCCGATTTCAGTCTGTACGAGAATGGCGTTCAACAGGAGATCAAGTATTTCACGCGCGAAACCGACTTGCCATTGACCATCGGACTGCTGGTGGATGTGAGTCTGAGCCAGGAGAACCTGCTGCCGGTCACCGGACGCGCCGCGGCGAAGTTCTTTCAAGAGACGCTTCGCGCAAAGGACGTGGCCTTTCTGATCAGTTTCGGCAAGGACGCGGAGCTCTTACAAGACACGACGGGCTCGGCGCGCATGCTTGAGCGAGCGCTCCGCGACTTGCGGGTGAACGCCCCCGTGGGCGGTATCCATCCGGGGCCCGTGCCAACCATCAACAACCGGGCGGGTACAGTACTATACGACGCGGTTTTCCTGGCAGCCGAGGAACGGCTGCGCCGTGAGGTGGGCCGCAAAATGATCTTGCTGATCACCGACGGGCAAGATACGGGGAGCCGCATTTCACGCGACCGGGCCATTGAAGCCGCGCAGAAAGCCGATGCCGCCATCTACAGCATTTATTACGTTGACGACCGCAACTATGGCGGCGACATGGGAACCCTAAAGCGCATGGCCGAGGAAACCGGCGGCCGCGTGTTCGAAGTGAAGCGCAATTATCCGCTCGAAAAAATCTTCGCCGAGATTCAAGAAGAGATGCGTTCGCAGTATGCGATCGCCTACGCTCCCATCAATTCCGAAAAAGACGGCAGCTTCCGCAAGATCGAATTCAAAATGTCGAATAAGGACTTCAAGGTCCAGGCGCGCAAGGGTTATTACGCCATCGACACTGATTTCTGACCGGCGCGCTCTAGTTCATGAGCACGGCGGTGAACCAGCCGGCCGAGGCTGCCATGAGGACCAGCGCGGCAGTGCGGCGGCGCGCGGGCGGAAGCCGCAGCGCGGGGAATGCGAGAGCCAGGATTCCGGTCGCCTGGACGGCGCCGGCTCCGGCCATGTATAGCTGCGGGAATCCGGCGAACGGCAGGCCGTGCGCCAAGCCGAGCAGCAAGACCACGATCCAGCGCGCGCGGCCTTCAGGCAGAAAAAAGATTTCCGCGGCGAGATAGGCGGCCGTGAGCGCCAGAAAGGCTTCCAGGAAATCCGGCGAGAGGCCAATCTGGAGAAATGGCACGAAGAGGCGCACCAGCCATTCGGCTGCGAGAAACAGCCCGCCCAGCAGGGCGGCGCCGCGCGGCGTACGGAAAGCGAGCACAAGGGCCGCCAGGAAAAGGACGCCGGACGGCGAAGTGAGCAGCCGCCAGGCTCCGGCGCCGCCGTCGCGCGCGACAGTATCCGTGAATGTGACCGGATGGAAGCGGACTTCCTTGCGGGGCGCGGATTGGTCGAGCACGATCTGGTCGCTGTTTTCTCCCTGCACGGCGTAGAGCATGTGGATGTGGTGCGGGACCGTGACCCGGAACAGCGTGCACTCGACCTCAAGCTCGTTTCGGACCTCAGCCTCGAATTCAAAGGCAGCGGTGCAGACGTAGTAGTCCTCGTCGCGCGTGCACTCCGAAGCCGTACGGCGGGCTCCCGCAAAATGAATTTGATCCAGCAGCGCCGTGGACGGGTTGGCGACGTGCGCGATTTCGTAAGCAGGCATGCGCAACAGGTACGTCGCCGTACGGCCGGTCACTTCGATTTCGCTGCTGCTCAAGCTGACGACGTGAGCCCGGGCCGCTGGTCCCGCCACCAGAGTGAGCAACAACGCTCCCCAGCCGCTTCTGCGCATGATCTCAAGGATAGCGGGCCTGCCTGAGCTCCGCCGCATACTACTGCCGGCGTACTGCGCCGCTTGCAGCCTGAGCCCGTCCCATGCGCAACACGGCGCGCCGCAATTTAGGAGCTCGCTGGAGCAGCCGCAAGTAGCGAACCTCATCGGCGCCGTGCTTGGCCCGCAACAGGTCACGCAAGGAAACCTCGCTTTCGGCGCGTGCCAGAATCGAAGGCCAAGGCTTGTCCCGGCCGATCCGTTCCCCCAGTGCGTTGAGAGAGAAGCGCTCCCATCCCGCCCGATTCCCATAGAACAGCGGCGATTGCGCGAGCCGGCGCAAAATCCAGGCCGGCGTCCGGTATCCTGGCCGGGCCGCGATTTTTTCTTCTTCCCGGCACGCCAAATCGGCTACCGGCCCCGCCGCTGGAGTAAACCCGAGCTTGCGATAAAACCAGAACGCGCCCGACTCGATGGCTTCCTCGTTTTCATGTCCCAACTGATACGGATCGACGGAAAAACAGGTGACACCGAGTTTCTGCCGGCAGAACCGCAACAATCGCGCGTAAAGCCATGCCGTCTCGCCCTCGCGAAACGTGTAGTACAGATTGAACCCGATCTCCGCGCGTTCGAAGAGAGACAGCGTTTCGATGTATCCCAGAGGCACGCCGTTTTTGAAGAACATTCCACAGTGATAGGCGCGCAGCGGCAGCCGCCACTGGGGCGGGACGCCGAACCAGATAAGGTCCACGCCTCTGCCGAGGTCGGCGTGCTCGATGCGCTTCACATCGGGATACAGGAATCCCCATAACTCGCGGAAGCGCACGGCCGAGGTGTCAATGATCAGGCCTATGGTGCGCTGCGCTTCCGCCGCTCCAATCCGGCGCGTGGGGATGCGTGGCCCGGCGAGTTCCTTATCCAGGGACACGTCGCGCCGCTCGATCAGAGGCTCGTCATGATAGAAAATCGAGCGGCGTGGAAAGCGCGCGCGCGAGCGCGCCGCCTTGGAGCTGCCGAAATTCCACAGCAACGGAATTTCGAGCAAGTCGTAGGTGGCCGGATCGATGCGATCCAGGAGCCATCGCAAGTTCCCGCGCAGCGCCGTGAACCAGCGCCGCGTGTCGATATGGGCTCCCACGCTCCAGTCCTCGAAAACCGCTGGAACCTGCCGCGCCAGGGCCGCGCCCAGGCGATCCGGATGCGCGTAATTCTCCCAATCGATTCTGACCGCGCCGGGGTGCCGCGCAGCGAGGCTGCGGACGAACGGATAACTGAAGTTCGTGGAAATCGCCGTGCCCGCGATCCCGGAAACTTCGGCCGCTTCGAACGCAAGAACATCCAGACCCTTCAAGCGCGCCGCAAAATCCCGGAGGAAGGCATCGGCCAGCCGGACCACGCGCGGACTCTGCGGATAGGCGCGCAGGAACAGCACGGTTTCGTGCAACCGGATCAGGTCCTGCGGATCGCGGATGCGCATCCGCCCCAGCCGCACGAGCAGCGCGGCCGTGCGGCGCGCGGCGTCAGGACCGAAGACACCTTTCATCCCCGCGAGCTGATCCAGAATCCGCATCGTTTGAGTGTAACGGCTCCCAAGTTGCCGGCGAAAGAGCGATGCTACATTGGATGAATCATGGAAAAGATCCGGAATGCGGCGGAGCTGGCTGCCATCGCTCAGCGCATGCGCCGCACGGCGGTCGAAATGATCGCCGAGGCCAAATCGGGCCACCCCGGCGGCTCGCTATCGGCCGCCGAAATCGTTGTCACGCTCTTCTTCGATGTCATGCGCCACGACCCGGCGAATCCCGCCTGGCCGGACCGCGACCGGTTCATCCTTTCCAAAGGCCACTGCTGCCCGATTCTGTACGCCGTGATGGCCGAATGCGGCTACTCTCCGAAGGACGCACTCATGACGCTGCGCAAGCTGGGCTCGCCGTATCAGGGGCACCCGGATGTTCGCTTCCTGCCGGCGCTGGAAGCCTCGACGGGATCGCTGGGACAAGGATTGTCCCTTGGCATCGGCATGGCGCTCGCGGCGCGGATGGATGGCCGAGCATCGCGCTCCTACGTGGTCTTGGGCGATGGGGAAATTCAAGAAGGCCAGATCTGGGAAGCGGCCATGTTCGCTTCTTACCGGCGCGTGGACAACCTCGTGGCCATTGTCGATTACAACAAGATTCAGTTGGACGGTTTCGTCAAAGACATTCTGGATCTGGAGCCGCTTGCGGACAAATGGCGCAGCTTCGGCTGGCACGTGATCGAAACCAACGGGCACGACATTCCGGCGCTGCAGGCGGCGTTCGCCGAAGCAGCCGCGACCAAGGGCAAGCCCACCTGCATCCTGGCCCACACCGTCAAAGGCAAGGGCGTGTCCTTCATGGAGAACAATCCCAAGTTTCACGGAGCGGCGCCATCGCGCGAGGAACTGGCCGTGGCCTTACAGGAGCTGCAGTAATGCCCGCCACCAGATTCGAACTCAAATTGGGCCTGGCGACGCGCGAGGCCTTCGGGAGGGCTCTGGTGGAGCTCGGGCGGCGCAACCCGAACGTTGTGGCCCTCGACGCCGATCTTTCCAAGTCCACGTACACTGCGAATTTCGCCCAGGAGTTTCCGGAACGTTTCATCGAATGTGGCATCGCCGAGGCCAACATGGTCGCGATCGGCGCGGGCCTCGCCTCAGCCGGCAAGATTCCATTCGCCGCGAGTTTTTCGGCCTTCGTGCTGAACAAAGGCTTCGAGCAACTGCGCGTCACGGTTGCGTTCCCCAACGTGAATCTGAAGGTGGTGGGCACGCACAGCGGCATTTCGATCGGCGAAGACGGTCCGTCGCAGATGAGCGTGGAGGATCTGAGCCTGGCCTGCTCGCTGGCCGGATTCACCGTGCTGTCCCCCGCTGACGAAGTTTCCATGCGCGCGCTGGTGAATGCGGCGGCCGAACACGTCGGGCCGGTGTTCATCCGGGCGGGACGCTCGAAGGCGCCCGTGATTTACAGCGACGGGCAAGACTTCGCCATTGGCAAGGCAATCACGCTGCTTGAAGGCCGCGATGTCACTTTCATCGCGACCGGCCTGCTGGTGGCTGAATCGATTCGGGCCGCGGAGATGCTCGAAGACCAAGGCATTTCGGCGCGCGTGATCGATATCCACACGATCCGCCCGCTGGACCGCGAAACGATCGCCGTCGCGGCGCGCGAGACGGGAGCTCTGGTCGTCGCCGAGGAGCACCTTGCCGACAGCGGCCTGGGCGTGCGAGTGGCGCAAGCCGTGGCCGGGACGCATCCGGCGCCCATCGAGTTCGTCGGGATCCAAAACACCTACGCGGAATCCGGCACGCCGGATCAACTGCTCGACAAATACGGATTGCGCGCGCGCGATGTGGCCGAAGCCGCGCTGCGGGCGCTCAAGCGGAAGCGGTAGACGATGGCCGGCAAAGTCCGCAGTGCGGCGGAACAGCTGGCCCGGCTGTGTGCGGAAGCCCGAGCGGAAATGGCGCGTTCGGGCCGCCTGTTGCACGACGAAGCGGGGCCGCTGCTTTCCGCGGCGGGACTGAAGCTGGGCCTGCTGCGCATGGATCACCCGGCCGCCGAGTCCGGGCTCAAGGAAGTGACCGATCTGCTCGACGCGGCGATGGAGCACACGCGCCAGGTGAGCCGGCGATTGAATGCTTCGCCCGTGGCGCGCCTGGGGTTGCGGCGTGCTCTGCTGAGTCTCGTGGAGGGCAGGCTTCAGCCTGAGGACCGATCTCAACCGGTCCCCGGGGGACGGGCTGAGGCCCGCCCGGCGATCTCCGTCAGGTACGCTGCGACCGGCAAACTTTCCCCCGAAATCGCAGGCGCTCTCTACGATGCCGCGGCAGCGGCCGCCGAGGTGGCTCTGCGCGCGCGGGCGTCGCGCATCCGCATCACGGTCTCCGGCATTTCCAGCGTCTCCATTCGCATTTCCGACAACGGACGCAAGACCGGCCGGGCTCGAGCGCTTGCGCCGGCGGCGCTGCTCGCGCGGGCCTCCGGCTTGGCTATGGACGTTTCGACAAAAAAGGATACAATTGTTCTGATCCGTTATGGCCTGCGACGTTCTGCTGGTGGATGATCACAAGATTATGCGCGACGGCCTCAAGGCCATCTTGAGCCGCTCGGACGACTTCCGCGTGGCGGGCGAGGCGGAGAATGGCCGCGACGCCCTGGCCTTCGTTCGCCGCTTCCGTCCCCACATGGTGCTGATGGATATCGGCCTGCCGGACCTGAATGGCGTCGAGATCACCGCCGAAATCCTGCGCGCTCATCCGGCGGCCAAGGTCGTGATCCTGTCCATGTACGATGACGAGCATTCCGTCGTCAGCGCGGTCCGTTCCGGAGCGCGCGGCTTCATCCTTAAGCGCGCCTCAGATTCCGATTTATTGGAGGCTTTGCGCATTGTCGCCGGCGGCGGCATGTACGTGAGCCCGCAGGTTTCCGACAGTTTGCTGCGGCGCATCCAGAAAGGGAATCTGGACGCGGCGCCGCTGCCGCCGGCCATTGAGGGGCTTTCGCCGCGCGAGGTCCAGGTTCTGCGGCTTGTCGCGGACGGCAAAACCAGCAAGGAGATTGGCGTGTTGCTTGACCTGACGGAACAAACCGTCCGCAGTTATCGCAAGACGATGATGAAGAAACTCGGCGTGAACAACGTCGCCGCGCTGACGCAACTCGCGCTTTCGAGCGGGATCACGCAAGCCGCGCGGGCGCACGGGCACTCATGACCGCCGGCGTCCCATCGCGCTGGGGCCAGATGCAGGTCGCCGACGCCCACCTGCATTTCTTCTCGCACCGGTTTTTCAGGATGCTGATCGAGCAGAAGCCCGGCTTGACGCTCGAGCAGGCGCAGGCGCAACTGCAATGGGATATGCCTCCGGAGGATCCCAAGCCTCTTGCGGCGCGCTGGGTCGAAGAACTGGACCGGCACGGAGTCGGCGCCGCCGCGCTGATCGCCAGCCTGCCTGACGATGAAGCCTCGGTGATCGCGGCCGCGCGCGCCTACCCGGAGCGCTTCTTCCCCTTCTCCATGGTGAATCCGCGCGCGGTGCAGTCCACGGGCTGGCCGCATGAGGCGCACTCGGAGATTCGCGTGGCCTGCCTGTTCCCGGCCATGCACGGCTACTCGATCCAGGACGAATTTGTGAAGCCGGTGTTTGAATGGGCCAAACGCGAGAAGCGCGCCGTATTCGTCCACTGCGGCGTGCTGAGCGTGGGCGTGCGCAAGCGCCTCGGCTTGCCTTCGCCCTTCGACATGCGGTTTTCGAATCCCATCGATATTCACGGCGTGGCGCTGCGGTATCCCGAGGTGCCGATCATCGTGCCGCACTTCGGGGCCGGCTACTTCCGCGAGGCGCTGATGCTGGCGGCCATGTGCCCGAATGTGTACCTGGACACTTCCAGCTCGAATGATTGGATCCGGTACCAGGCCGCGCACCTCGATCTGCGGCAGGTTTTCCGGCGGGCGCTGGACGTATGCGGTCCCCAGCGGCTGCTGTTCGGCACCGATTCCTCGTATTTCCCACGCGGCTGGCAGCACGCGGTATTTGACGCGCAGGCCCGGGCGCTGTATGAGATCGGCATGATGGAAGTGGATGCGCGCGCTATCTTCAGTGAAAATTTGCTGAGAATAATGTCCCGCTGAGGCGACTATCTCCTCAGAGCACACGGGGCGCTGTGCGCCCTCGTGGTGCGCGACACAGGAGAGCGAGGCCATGAATATTGCTTGGAGGCGGCGCAGGGCCGCCTTTCAATATCCGATTCCGCCCGCGCCGCGCACTGCAGTGCTGGTGGACTGGTTCGACGCCTCGCCGATGCGCGGCAATCCGGTGCAGACGTTCGCCGGCGGCTGGACCAGCCAGACGGCGGCGTTCGCTCCCGCGGCCTTGGCCGGGACCCGCGAACAGATTCTGCGCCTGACGGAAAACACCCCCCGGTTGACGCACGCCATCATCGTGCTGGCGCGCCCGGGCGATCCTTTGGTGACAGGCGAGGAACGGGACCGGCTCTGGCGCGCCTTCGGCGTGCCGTTGTTTGAGCAGATCATCGATGCGGATGGCCGTCTGCTGGCGGCGGAGTGCGAAGCGCACGACGGTCTCCATCTGCTGGTGGCCGGGCGAACCTGGGACGCCTACGTGACCGAGACGGCTCCGTGCGGTTGCGGGCAAACCTCGCCGCGCCTGCGCGGGCAAGTGGTCGCGGAGCGCGCTCCTCTGGCCGCGCACGCCGGGTGAGGCACCCACTCGGCGAGGGCGGGCGGCATTGCAGACCAAGGTTGGCGCCACGCCGAATGTCCAAACTGACCGGGCGGTTATAATGCCTATAGCTCGCCTGGCGCGAACGTGGCGGAACTGGCAGACGCACTGGATTTAGGTTCCAGCGCCCGCAAGGGCATGGGAGTTCGACCCTCCCCGTTCGCACCATCCAGCCCCTATGGGGTTGGACCACTATTGCGCAAGCACATAGATTCCGGTGGCGATCGCGAGGAGCCCGAGGATCACGCCGCCGTAGGTGCGCATCCTCCGGACCTTCGCTGCTTCCAGTTGCTTGCCTTTTTCCACCCAGTCGCGCCAGCGCTTCTCGTTCAGTTCAGACGGTTCTTGTGTTGGCACAATCGTCCTCCTGAGGAGCCTGCGTCTGGCCGGCAGGCAATACACGCGCCCGGTTGGTGCTGGTTCCGGCGCTCCTGCCACTCCGCGGCGTGGCGGATCGAGCGGCGGCGTAAAGCCGCATGTCGGCTTCCGTGAAGGTGAGTGTACGCCCGTTAACGCTCTCGGCGCGCTGATCCAGAACACCGCGGCAGAGAAGCGGCAATTCTTGAATCGGGATGCCGTACCGGCGAATTAAGGAAAGATCGGCCTGCACGCGGTACTCTGTGCGGGTCCGTTTCGGATCTACGCCTTCGACGGCAACTATCCGAAGATGCCGCGCGTGTGTAGGTCCCACGAGGATAGAATGCATTGTTCCTTCCTGTCTGGGGGAATGCTCCTCCGAGCGGTATTCCGCGATCCGCGATCGCTGTCATGAGTAAAGAGACTAGCGCCGGTTACAAACCGGCTCATATTCGAATATGAGGCGGTTCTGCCGGTCGGACCGGTGGAGCCGTTCGCAGACCTCGAAGACGAATTCTGTCGGCTCGCGCTTCGTCAGCGGGGTCTCAGATTCCTGGAGATGAGCCATTAGGGCTGCATAGATGTTGTCGGTTTCCCCGATGTAGATCCACTCGCGTGCGTTCGAGATGCCACAAATCCCGGATTTCGGCGGCGCATACGCCGCAACAGCGGCAATCTGAAAGTGGTGCGGAATCGATTGTGCGAATGGCATCTGGTGTGGTGCTCCTGGCTCTCACGCCCTGTTCCGGGTTCTCCTATACATAGGCAGGCTATTGGTCTGCTCTGTAGCGGCCCGAAGCCGCTCGACCAGATGCTTCCCAAGAGCCACATCGTCGGGGCAGAGCCCATAGCCCGACAACTTGATATCAATGAACTCTTTGCGGAACAGTTGATCCGATGCCAGACTGCCGAGCAGTTCCAGTTCTTTGACGGTGAATTTCACGCAGACGCGACTCACGGGATCCTGCTGTCAACGGCGCCTGGTCCATCCGGAGCCGAAATCGAAGGGATAGAGAGCCGCGAAAAACGGACCCAGAAGATCCGCGCCAAAGTCATGCAGACGGCGCTCCCAGCTACGGCCAAGGATACGGAAACATACCCCAAGGGACCGGAGAACAACAGGAACGCCGGAATGACGACAAGACCTGCGACACTCAAGGCCACTGGCGCAGTGTAGGCGGTACCCGTGACGATCTGACGAGATTCAACCATGCAACCCCCTGGCGTTTTGCGGAGGCTAAGAGGAAGGGATCAGAGCGTCAGACTTAGTTCCGGCGATCTGGGCGCGGACAAAATCGCCCACGTACCATCGAGTATAAGGTTAATTCTCTTTTTCGTCAAGTGTATTATATGGCAGAATTAATTAAGGTTAAGTAATAGAAGTAATCCTGCATCGATTACTGAGTGTAACTTCGTTAGCGACTCCAGCGGTCGGGCGTACGATCGCAGTTACCTGAGGGGAAGACAGGGCAACGCCGGGAACCGATCTTGGAACCCGTCGGCCCCACGACGATA
>CAZTKA010000064.1:0-18701 GCA_964614015.1 uncultured Bordetella sp.
GGGAAGAGCAGGCCGCCAAGCAGAAGTAACGAGTGCCCTCCCTCTTGGCACCGCTTCTTCTGGCCTTCGGAAGCGGCATTGCGGCGCTCATCTACGAGGTCGTCTGGTTCCAGCTTCTGGAGCTGGTGATCGGCTCCTCGGCCGTATCGATAGCCGCGATCCTGGCGACGTTTATGGGTGGTACGTGCCTCGGCAGCGTGCTGTTCCCGCGTCTCGTTCCGGCGCAAACCAATCCGCTGCGCGCCTACGCGGTGATCGAGGCCGGCATTGCGGCGTTCGGGCTTCTGGCGCTGCTGCTGATTCCGGCCCTCGGAAACGCCTACCTGGCGTGGAGCAGCGAGGGCCTGCGCGGATTCCTGCTCCGCGGAAGCCTCGCGGCGACTTGTCTCCTGCCTCCAACGTCGCTGATGGGCGCGACGCTGCCCGCGCTCTCGCGTCAAGCCGGCGGCGCGCCCGGCAAGCTGGGTTTGCTCTACGGCTGGAATATCGCCGGAGCCGTGTGTGGCTGCCTGCTTTCGGGCTTCTACCTGCTGCGCGTGTCCGATGTGTCCACGGCGACGTATGTTGCGGCGGCAGTCAACGCGGCAGTGGCGGGCATGGCGTGGTTGGCTCCTTTACGGCCAGGTTTTCAAGCGGAACCATATACCCAGCCGCGCGCGTCAGCAAACAAATGGACATACTCCGCGATCGCTCTTTCCGGACTTTGCGCCCTGGCCGCCGAAGCCGTCTGGACGCGCCTGCTCGGACTGCTGCTGGGTGCTTCGGTCTATACGCTGTCCATCGTGCTCGCGGTGTTTCTCACGGGCCTCGGAATCGGCAGCGGCATCGGATCATCGCTGGCGAAATCCCTGGCGCGCCCGCGCGAGGCGCTGGGGTGGTGCCAGATGCTTGCTGCCGGCGCCATCGCCTGGACGGCCTACAGCCTGACCGCGTCCCTGCCCTACTGGCCTGTGAATCCCCAAATTTCGACGGACATCCGGTTCAACTTTCAACTCGATCTGGCGCGCGCGTTCTGGGCCTTGCTGCCGCCGGCGCTCTTGTGGGGCGCGAGCTTTCCGCTGGCGCTCGCGGCGCTTTCGCCGGGCACACGCGATGCCGCCAGACGGATGGCCGGCGTTTACGCCGCCAACACCCTCGGCGCCATCGCCGGCGCGCTCGGCGCAAGCCTGCTGCTTGTGGGCTGGATCGGATCGCAGCGCACGCAACAAGTGCTGATCGCATTGGCCGTGGCCGCCGCCTTGCCGCTGCTGCCGCGCCCGCGGATCGCTCTCCCCGCCGCCGTCTTGCTCGGTGCTGTCTTCGCCGGCGCCGTGCCGTCTCTTCCCCCGCTGCTTGTCGCGCACGGACGTTATGCGGCCACCTGGGCCGGCAAGAGTGAAATCCCGTACGCCAAGGAAGGCATCCAGTCCTCGGTCGCGGTGTCAAGTTTTCCGGATGGAATCCTGACATTTCACGTCGCGGGCAAGATCCAGGCCTCCAACGTTCCCCGCGACATGCGCCTGCAGCGAATGCTCGGCCACCTCACGACCCTCACGGCGGCGAGCCCGCGTTCCGTCCTGGTGATCGGATGCGGAGCAGGGATCACGGCGGGCGCCGTTGCCATTGATCCGCGCGTCGAGCGCGTGACCATCGCGGAAATCGAGCCGCTGGTGCCGGAAGCCGCCTCGGCGTTTTTCAGCGTGCCCAATTTCAACGTCGTCCACAACCGTAAGGTTCAGATCCGCATCGACGACGGACGGCACTACCTGCTGACGGCCAAGGAACGGTTCGATGGGATCACCGTCGATCCGCTGGACCCCTGGGTGAAGGGCGCGGCGAACCTCTACACGCGCGAGTTTTACGAGGCCGCCCGCGCACGCCTCAACCCCGGTGGCGTCATCACGATGTACATCCAATTGTTCGAGACGACTCAGGAGGCCGTCAAAAGCGCGGTGGCGACATTCTTCGAGGCTTTCCCCAACGGCGTCGTCTTCGGCAACACGTATCAGGGGCAAGGCCATGACATGGTGCTGCTCGGCACGCTGGAGCCTTTGCGGATCGATCTGGATGAAATGGAACAGCGCTTCCGGCCAGTGGCCGATTCGTTGTCAGAAGTCGGACTGCACTCGCCCGTGGACCTGTATTCGACGTACGCGGGCCGGGCCCTCGATCTGACGGCGTGGCTCGAGGGCTCAGCCACCAATCGCGACCGCAACCTGCGGATGCAGTACTTGGCCGGCTTTGGCTTGAACCTCGACGACAGTGCGGCGATTTACGCAGACATGCTGCGCTACCGCCGCTTCCCCGAGGATCTGTTCGTGGGCGCCGGGGAGCGCGTGGATGAGTTGCGGGCGGTA
The DNA here is from genome assembly GCA_964614015.1 of uncultured Bordetella sp. Taxonomy (GTDB): domain Bacteria; phylum Acidobacteriota; class Terriglobia; order Bryobacterales; family Bryobacteraceae; genus Palsa-187. The sequence continues at coordinate 2,337 of CAZTKA010000064.1, forward strand.
GTGCGGCAAGGGCGGTGAACGCGATTGCGCCCGCGGAGCGCGCCACGGCGCTCACGGTGGTCTACGCGATTTCCGGCGCTGGAGCGCTCGTGGGTGGTCGGCAGCGCGAACGGCCTTGGCGTGTTCATGGGAGCCATGAGCGGAGCGCTGTTCAGCGGCCTGGACGTCGTGACGCTTCGAGCAGAGGCGCTAGCGGCACGCGTGGCCCCACATGTGTCACCATCAGGGAATATGAAAGGCGTTATCCTCGCCGGAGGAACGGGCAGCCGCCTGTTCCCTTTGACGAAAATCACCAATAAGCACCTGCTGCCCGTCTACGACCAGCCCATGATTTATTACCCGCTTCGCACCCTGGTCGACGCCGGGATTCGCGACATCCTCCTGGTCACCGGCGGCCACTATTCGGGCGACTTCCTGCGCCTGCTGGCCAATGGGAAGGAATTCGGACTCACCCACCTGAATTACGCCTACCAGGAGGGCGAGGGCGGTATCGCCGATGCGCTGGCGCTGGCCGAGCATTTTACGGAAGGAGAGAAAATCTGCGTCATCCTGGGCGACAACATCATCGAAGGCTCCATCGCGGACGCGGTCCGCGCCTTCCAGCAGCAGGAGCGGGGCGCGCGTATTCTGCTCAAGGAGGTCCCCGATGCCGAGCGCTTCGGCGTGGCGGAAATGCAGGGCGGCCGCATCGTTGGCATCGAGGAAAAGCCGGCGCGCCCCAAATCGAACTACGCGGTCACCGGCATTTATTTGTACGACTCCACGGTCTTCGACAAGGTCCGCAAGCTGGTGCCGAGCCACCGCGGGGAGCTGGAAATCACCGACGTCAACAACGCCTACATCCGCGAAGGGACAATGACGTATTCGTTCCTGGAAGGCTGGTGGACGGACGCGGGAACGTTCGAATCGCTGATGCGGGCCGCAAACCTGGTCGCGGAGTTGCGCGCGCGCCGCGCGGCTCAGGCCGTTTCCGAAGTGGCCACGACCGCCCCCCAATGAAATCCCGCGCCGAAAGCGGCGAACACCATCGGCCCGGACGGCGGGTCCCCCTCGGCCCATTCGGAGGCTGCGATCAGCATTGAAGCCGAGGACGTGTTGCCGTAGCGCTCGACGTTGGTGAAGATCCGGTTCTGCTCGACGCCCAGCGCCTTGGCCACGCGCGCGAGCAGATTCCGGTTGGCCTGATGCAGCAGGAAAGCGCGTACCTGCCGAGCGGCGATTCCTTGGCGCGCCAGCACGTCTTCGATCGCGGCCGGCAGTTTGCGCGAAGCTTGCAGGATCACCGAAAGTCCGTTCATGCGCAGGCCGAAGGCAGGATCGTAGGCGAGATCGGCGTGAAATTCGCCGGCGCTGTGCACCACGGCGTCGAGCAAGCGCCAGCGGCCCGGCCGGGACGAAATCAGCGCCGCGCCTGCGCCATCGCCGAACAGCATCGCCGTGTTCGGGTCCCAGGGATGCGCTTGGACCAGTGCGGACATTTTCTCGGCCGCCACCAGGAGCACATCGCCATGGGTTTCCGCAAGGCGCATTGCCAGGGCCAGGCCGAACAGGCTTCCGGCGCTCGCCACCGGCACGTCCAACGCTGGAGCCGGGCCGAGCCCCAAGCGCACGGCGACTTCCGCCGCGGGTCCCGGGAAACCGGCCGCGGCGCTGCCGCTCGCGACGATCGCCAGGCCGATGGATCCCCGGGCCGCTCCAGTTTTCCGTAAGCAGTCCTCGGCCGCGGCCACGCCGAGATCCGCCACCGAGATTTCCGGCGCGGCCCACCGGCGTTCCCGAATACCCGAGGCGTTCTCGATCCACTCGGGCGTCTTGCCGATGCGGGGCGCGATCTCCGCGTTGCGCACCACGCGTTCGGGAACAAAGTGGCCGAAGCCGTGCAGCCAGGCGTTCATGCTCCGCGCGATGTAAGATACCCCTCGATGCGCGCGATGCTGTCGAACTTGCGCGGGTTTAGATCCGCGTCGGGGATCTTGATGGAGTACTCCTTTTCGATTGCGGAAACCAGGTCCGGTAATGCAAAGGAATCGATCAACCCGCTTTCAAACAGCGACTCTTCCGCATCGGAGGGCGCAGACTTTCCCGCGACTTCTTGAATCAACGAACGAATGCGCGCTACGCGAGCCGTGTCAGACATGGGTTCTTCCATCGTGGCACAGCCGGAGGCTAATTTTTCCCGGAAACCCGGCGCAACAGAACTCCGGTGTCCGTGGCCGCCCACAGGTGCTCCGCATCGGGCCCGGCGAGCAACACACGCGAGCCCGACGCGCGCTTGTCCACTTTCATCTCGGTCCATTTCAGGAAGTCCGTCGTGGTCAGGACGCGCACCTTGCCGCGGGCCGGATTCGCCCGCGCTTTGGGTTCGGTCACGGCCAGGAATGCCGCGCCCTCGAACAGGGCCGTCCCAGTCACCGCGCGGTCTTTCTGTTTGAATACGCTCGTGGTCCTGCCCGTGCGCAGATCGAGGCGGTACACCTCCGCGGGCCATTCGAACGTATCCGCATAAGAGAACACGATCAATCCATCCGAGCGCGTGAGCCGCAATCCGCTTACTTGCCCAAACAACGGAGCCGCAGAGGCAGCCCACACCAGACCGCCGTTCAGCGTCTGCAATTGGACCGTCATCGTCGGCGCCTGGCGGCGCGCCTTGGCCGCATTCGGCGGCACACCCGCGCCCACGATTAACCCATGCTGATCGTCGGCAAACGCGATATGGGTATAGCCGGTGTAGGATGGATCGCCCGTAGGCTCCGCCGCCTCGGGAACAGCCGTCCACCGTGTGCCTCCGTCGCGCGTTTCGATCACCATCTTCTCGCGGCCCACGGCGAAGCCATGCAGCGAGTCGAGGAACCACACGCCTGCGACTGCATTTTGCGCATGCCGGCTCAGGCGCATCCAGCTCAGGCCGGAATCCTCCGTCCTCCAGATGCCGCCGGTGGTCACCATCCAACCGCGCGTGGCATCCAGGAAGTGCAGCGACACGGGAGCCTCCTCCAGCGCGACTTGATTCCAGATTCTTCCACCATCGCTGGTCAGCAGTGCGACCGCCTCGCGGTCGCGGCCCTGGCTGTCGCGGAGGACACCCACCGCGATGCCCCGCTCAGGCGACGGGAACGCCAGATCGGTGAACACCAGTTGTTCGCCTGGACGGTCGTAAGCGTAAGCGGCGCGCCACTCCTGGCCCCAAGCCGCCGCTGCCGCAATGGCGGCCGCGAGTCCCCAGGTGGACAGCCGGAACATGCTTCACGCCGTCTGGGCAGGGGCGGCCGCCACCAGGTCCAGCACGTGTCCGGCGGGCGGCAGTTTGAAATCGGCCATGGCCAGCGCCACCAGGCATCCGATCTGTTCGCCGACCGTGGTCAGCAACTCCATCTCGCCGCCGGAATGGAAGTGCGCATCGCGGTGTTGCACGTTGATGACACCGGCCACCTGCCCCTTGACCATCACGGGAGCTGAAAGGAACGCCTCGAACGTATCCTCGGGGAGGTCCGTAAACAGTTTGAAGCGCGAATCGCGGTACGCCTCGCGGGAAATCGTCAACAGGCGGCGTTCCCGGGCGACCCATCCGGTCAAGCCTTCGCTTAGCTTCAAGCGAACGTTGCCCACCGCATCGGGGTGATGGTTGGAGGCGACCAGCACGAGTTCCTCCCCGTCCAGCAAGTACAGCAGGCAGGCGTCGCAGGACATGAATTCGACCACCAGGGATACGCTCTGGCGGAGCGCCTCCCCCAGTGGAACGTCGCGCGCCATGAACCGGCTGATTCTCTGGAGCAGGTGCAGCTCGTGCTCCGTGAATTCTAGTCTGGATTCGAGTTCCTTCGTGCGTGCCACGCTTTGGATTATCGCACGCCCGGCGAAACGGTCCAGGCCCCCTTGCGGCCCCGCCAGAGGCTATAATTTCCCAAGCGGCATCCGTTGCCCCCAGCGGCAGCGTATGTATGTGTGAGCGTCCAGCGCGAGGCGGGCTCCATCGTCCCAGTCAAAGCCCGCACGCCGCTGCGTGATGCGCGAGTTTGACTGGAGAGTAACGGGCGATGACCTCCAAGAGCATCGGAGTCCGGCTTGCGCCGGCCCTCGCGCCGCTGTTGTTCCAGGCCGTTAGGACGGCCCTGAGCGGCAAAGACGATGCCGCACTCGTCCGCCGCCTCCGCGCCCGCGACCCCAAGGCCATGAGCGATCTTTACAATCGCTACGGCCGCTTGGTCTACTCTCTGATCTTCCGCATCGTTCGCGACACCGCGGCCGCCGAGGACTTGACCCAAGAGACCTTTCTTCGCGTTTGGAACCGCGTCCACGCGCTGGACGCAGCGCTTGGCTCGCTGGGACCCTGGATCGTAACCGTCGCCCGCAACCGCGCCATTGACCACCTGCGCTCGGCCGATGGCCGCTTCGCTGCCCGCGCCGTCGAGCTGGCTCAGGTGGAGTATCCGGGCAACTTTACGCACTTCGACGACAGCCTGCTGAGCATCGACCGCGCCCGCCTGTTAAAGGAGGCGTTCGAAAAACTCACCCCAAGCCAGAAGACCGTGATTGAGCTGGCCTACTACGAAGGTCTTTCCCAAACGGAAATGGCCGAGCGGATGCAGCAGCCGCTCGGCACCGTGAAAACCTGGGTGCGCAGCGCGCTGAAAACGCTGCGCGATCAACTGGCCGGAGCGGCTGTTGCATGAGGCGCCAGTGATGAATTGCGATCAACTGCGCGAACATTTCGAGCTCCACGCACTCGGCTTGCTCGAAGACAGCGAGGAAAAGCGGGCGATCGAGGAGCACCTGGCCCGCGGCTGCGAATCCTGCGAGCGCCGCCGCAAGGACGCGCTGGTCATACAGGCCTTCCTGCTCAGCCAGGCGCCGGATGTGGTTCCGCCGGCGCGCCTGAAACGCCGCGTGATGGCCGCCATCGGAGTCCAGCGTGCGGGATGGACTTGGCTGGCGGCGCTGGCCGCCTCGCTCATGCTCGTCGTGGCCCTGTGGTTCAGCCTCGAATCCCGCAGTCTGCAAGTGGACCTGGCCGCAGTGCGATCGAGCCTCGCCGAGGTAAACGCCGAACGTGAACGCCTGGAGCAGGCGTTCCGTTTCCTGGAGGCTCCGCAGACGCGCCAAGTGACCTTCGGCCAGCCGCAGGCCGCTCCGCCGCGCGGCAGCGTTTATGTGAATCCGCAACTGGGAGTACTGCTGATCGCCACAAATCTTCCGCGGCTGAATCCCGGCCAGGCTTACGAAATGTGGCTGATCCCGCCGGGTGCGAACGCGACGCCACGCCCCGCAGGCTTGTTCCAAGCCGCTGAAACCGGCGCCGCGCTGCACACCTTCCCCGGCGCACTGGATCTGTCCGAGATCGCCGCCGTCGCCGTGACCATCGAACCCGCGGCTGGGTCTCCCGCGCCGACGTCGATGCCCTTGTTCGCGGCGCGTGTCGGAGGCTAGCCCGCGGCTCTTTGGTCAGCAAGCGCCTTCAGTGACGCTTCATAAGGGGTCCGCGCCACGCCGCGCTCACAGATAATCGCCGAGATGTACTTCGCCGGGGTTACGTCGAACGCGGGATTCTCGACGCCAATGTTGTCCGGCGCCACCGGCACCCCGAACACGTGCGTCACCTCCTCGCGCGAGCGCTGCTCGATGGGGATGTGCTCGCCGGAAGGAATCGTCAGATCGAAGGTCGAAACCGGAGCCGCCACATAGAACGGCACGCCGTTTTCCTTGGCGAGCACAGCCAGCGAGTAGGTGCCGATTTTGTTGGCGACGTCGCCGTTGGCGGCGATGCGGTCCGCGCCCACCACCACGCAGCCGATCCGGCCCTTCCGCAAGAAGTAGCCGGCCATGTTGTCCGTAATGAGTGTGGTCGGGATGCCGTCTTGCTGCAACTCCCAGGCGGTCAGGCGCGCACCTTGCAGAAACGGGCGGGTCTCATCGGCGAACACGTCGATCGTTTTGCCCGCCGCGACCGCCGCGCGGATGACGCCCAGCGCGGTTCCGTACCCGGCGGTCGCAAGCGCTCCCGCGTTGCAGTGAGTGAGGACCGCCTTGCCGTCGGGAACCAGCGGCGCGCCGTGCCGCCCGATCGCCTGACAGATGGCGATATCCTCCTCCCGGACCCTCCGCGCCTCCTCGACCATTCTTTGCACGACTTCAGCGCGCGGGGCTCCGTCGAGGGAAGCCTTCAGACGCCGCATGCGCTCGATGCCCCAGAACAGGTTCACCGCGGTGGGCCGCGTTGCCGCCAGCGTCTTGCAGACCATCTCGAAATCCTCGCCCGCCTGCACCCCGAGCGCGACGCCCATCGCCGCGGCCACGCCGATCGCCGGCGCCCCCCGGATCACCATCGTGCGGATCGCCTCGGCGACCTCTTGATAGGTGCGGCAAGTCACGAACGCCTCTTGGCGAGGCAGCCGGGTCTGGTCGATCATCACCACCCCGGCCTCGGTCCACTGGATCGTCTCCACCATGAACCTCTATTGTGACAGTGAGGCGGGCGAGCTTCCAGTCCGTGCGCGGCCGCCCCCCTGCGCGGCCGCGGCGGCGGTTTCCGCCCCTAGTCGTTCACGTGGATACTTTCCACAAAACAACTGGCGAAGGCTTGGTCCAGAACCTCGGCGGTGAGTACCTTGGGCCGGCTTTCGAAATGGATAAGGTCGATGGCGTGGGTGATCACGTCGCGCGGATGGCAACGCCGAAATTTTTTCCCGCCTTGGACGTAGTGCCGCTCTACGAACGCCTCGGCGACACCCTCGGGGCACTCCAACCCGGAGGACTGGACGAAACGGCGGAAGATCTCCAGAAACTCGGCCTTATGCGGGCTCCGCAGAAACATCTTATACTGGATGCGCCGGAGGAAGGCTTCGTCGCCCAACTGCGCGGGGTTGAGGTTCGTCGAAAAGATGAGGAACGCCTCGAAAGGCACCGTCATCTTGCCGCCGGAAACGAAGCTCAGGTAGTCGTCGTGCCGCTCCATGGGCACGATCCACCGGTTCAGAATCTCCGCCGGGCTAGCCTTCTGGCGTCCAAAATCGTCGATCAAATAGATGCCGTTGTTGCACTTCACCTGAAACGGAGCGTCGTAAACTTTGGAAACCGCGTTGTAGCTGAGGTCGAGCATTTCAAGCGTCAGTTCCCCGCCGGTCACGATGAAGGGCCGCCTGGCCCGGAACCAGCGGCGATCGTAGCCGGGGTCCTCGCCCAAGCTCAGGACGCCGGGCCCTGTGTCGTCGATCTTGTGGTGATAAATCGGGTCATAGACCTGGATGATGTTGCCCTGGCACTCGATGGCGTAGGGCATGAAGATCGGCGCCGACTCGATGCGGAAAAGGGATTCCGCCAGTGCGGTCTTCCCGTTGCCGGGCTGTCCGTAGATGAGGAAGCTCTTGTTGGAGTTAACCGCCGGCCCGATTTTTTCCAGGATGTCGCGCTCCACCACCAGGTGGGAGAAGGCCTGGCGCAGCGTCTCCGGATTCAGCCAATCCTTTGGCAGGCGCTGCCGCTTGACCACTTCCGTGTACTGATACAACGGCACGGGAATGGGGCCCGCGTACTGGTTGCTCTCCAGATGCTCGCGCGTGGTGGCGCGGCCCGCTTCGGTCAGCGCGAAAACACCAGAGCTGTTGCCCATGCCGAGCGATTTCCGGACGCCGACCGCGTGCGTCCGCTTCAGTGTTTCCAGCAAATCGTCGATCAGGCTGAACTCGACGCCCAAAAGGCTGGCCAACTCCCGGCCCATCAATTCCCCCCGGAAATACAGCAACTTCAGGATCAATTGCTCGATCATCGTGGCCGGGATTCCAGTGTCCTCGATCGATTCGGGAACCGGCGGCGTGATCGCGTCGGGTTGCTTTTCTAGAAGGGCGTCGGCTAGTTGCTGCAAAGCGCTCACGAAAGGCTCCTTTCTCCGCCCATAATCGGCCGCAACTCGCAGATCCATTAGACCTTAGGCGGTAGGACTCGGGGTCGCCCGGTACTATCGGCACCGTCTTCATCGTATGCTGGTGAAACAGTCTGAATGTACAAAGAGCAGAAGATTACCGTGATCATTCCCTGTCTGAACGAGGAGCAAGGGATTGAACAGGTTCTGACCCGCATGCCTAAATTCGTCGACGAGGTGATCGTGGTCGACAACGGCTCCACCGACCGGACCTCGGAAGTGGCGCGCAGCTTTGGCGCCCGGGTGATTCTCGAAGACGTGCGCGGTTACGGCCGCGCCTACAAGACCGGATTCGCCTCGGCGGCAGGCGACATCATCATCACGCTGGACGGCGACCACAGTTACCCTCCCGATGCGATATCCTATCTGCTCGAGGCTTTTTTCCATCTCGAAGTGGACTTCCTGAACGCGTCGCGCTTCCCCGTGCGCGACCGTTCCGCCATGAGCTTGAAGCACAAGATCGGCAACTTGGTGCTGAGCCTGGCGATGTCGCTTCTGTACCTGCACTGGGTGCGAGATTCACAAAGTGGAATGTGGGTATTCCGCCGCGCCATTCTGAAAGACATGAAGCTGGTCTCCAATAGCATGGCGTTCTCCGAAGAAATCAAGATCGAGGCGTTGAAGAACCCGCGCATCCGCTTCGGCGAGATTTCGATCCTGTACAGTTCCCGGCTGGGGGAAATCAAGCTGAATCCCTGGCGGGACGGATTCAACAACCTGTGGTTTCTGGTGAAAAAGCGGTTCTCATGAAGGTGGCTGCGATCATCCCGCACTGGAACCGGGCCGATCTGCTGGAATCGTTGCTCGGAAACTTACGGTCGCAAACGCGCCCTTTCAACCGGATCATCGTGGCCGACAACGGATCGGTGGACGGCTCGGCCGAACTGGCCGGGCGCGCCGGGGCCGAGGTCGTTCGCCTGCCCCGGAATTTCGGCTTTGCCGCGGCCGTCAACCGGGGCGTGGCCGCCGCCGGAGACGCCGACTGGGTCGCAATCCTGAATAACGACGCCAGGCTCGAGCCCGGCTGGCTGGAGACGCTGCTTGCGGCCGTGCGCGCCAAACAAGCCTGCTTTGCCACCGGCAAGACCCTGCAAGCCCGCGATCCGTCGCGAATCGATGGGGCCTGGGATGAAATCTCGCGCGGCGCTTGTCCCCTCCGCTGCGGCGCCGGCGCCCCCGATGGTCCTTTCTGGAATCGGCCGCGCACGATTCGCGTGGCCCCTATGACCGCAATGCTGGTCGACCGGGCGGCTTTCCAAAAACTAGGCGGCCTGGACGAACGCTTCGAATCTTACCTGGAGGATGTCGATTTCGGTTTGCGCTGCGCCCTGGCGGGCCTCACCGGCATCTATGAGCCGAAGGCGGTAGCGTACCATTATGGAAGTTCGACATGGGGACGGTGGCATCCTGACGCAATCCGGCTCCAAGCGCGAAATCAGGTTTTGTTGGTGGCAAAGCATTTCCGCGGCCAGAGGCGCTGGCCGATCCTGGCTGGGCAGTTGCTGTGGGGACTGGTGGCGCTTGGGCACGGGAGTGCCTGGCCATATCTAAAAGGCAAACTCGAGGGACTTCGCCTGGCGCGCCGGATACGCAGCGAAGGCGCGCCGCCGGAGGCGGTGGCGGCGCTATTGAAGGCAAGCGAGCGGGAAATTGTCGCAATTCAAAAACAAACTGGTCCGGAGCGGTATTGGAGGTTGTATTTCTTGTGTGCACCGCTGCGGCCGTGATCGTCACCCACAATTCCGAGGACGTCCTGGAGGGCTGCTTGGCCGCGCTGGCTGAATTCGCGCCGGATCTCGAAGCGCTGGTGGTGGACAACGCCTCAGCCGACCGGACCGTGGAGATCGCCCGCTCATGCGGGGTCACTGTGATCGCCAACGCGGAAAATCGAGGCTTTGCAGCGGCCGCCAATCAAGGTTTTTCAGCGGTGCAGACGGAAACGGTCCTGCTGCTCAATCCGGACACGCGTGTAGCGACGCCGCTCGCCAAGCTCATTGAGGCCTGCCGCGTATATGGGCTCGCCGCGGGCCAGTTGACCGATGCCGCGGGGGCGCCGCAGGCCGGCTTCACCATCCGCCGCTTCCCCGGACCCGCGGTGCTCTGCCTCGAACTCCTGGGCGTGAATCGGCTGTGGCCCGGAAATCCCTGGAACCGCCGCTACCGCTACCTGGACCGCGATCTCGGCCTCAGCGGTCCGGTGGAGCAACCTGCCGGCGCATTCCTGATGATCCGCCGCGATGTGTGGCGGCGTCTGAGCGGCTTCGATGAAAATTTCTGGCCGGTGTGGTTCGAAGACGTCGATTTTTGCCGCCGCGCCGCCGCGGCTGGACAACCCATCCAATACGTGGCCGAGGTCCAGGCCCGCCATCTCGGCGGCCGGTCCATAAAAAAAGTGGACGCCTCTCTCCGGGAAATGTATTGGTATGTTAGCCTTGTACAATACGCCGCGAAGCACTTCGGAACGGGGAGTTATCGTCTCGTGTGTTTGGCGGCGATGCTAAGCACGGTTCCGCGGATGATTTTGGGGACAATTCGGGAGCGAGACGCACGCCCTGCTCGCTCCTATTTGAAGATTCTAAATTTTGCAGGAAGGCGCGTGGTGTCCGGTCCGCACCAGCCGGGACGCGGCACGAGAAAATAGAATGGCCTTCAACGATCTGGTCAGTGTCACGATAGTCACTTACAATAGCGGGCGCTTCATCAAGCGCTGTCTGGAATCCGTTCTGGAGCAGAGATATCACAACCTCGAGGTGGTAGTGATCGACAACGCTTCCACGGACGGAACCATCGATCTGCTGGAACCTTTCGCCGACCGCTGCCGGATCTACTACAACGAACAAAACATCGGTTTCGCGGCAGCGCAGAATCAGGCCATCGCCCTGGCCGGCGGTGAATGGATTCTGACGCTCAATCCGGATGTTCTTCTGCTGCCCAATTTCGTACAGGCGCTGATGGAGGCCGCCTGTGTCGATCCCAAGGTTGGGACCGTCTGCGGAAAGCTGCTGACAATCCGCGCCAGTTTCGACCTTCCCGAAAAACAATTGGTGGATTCCACCGGCATTTACTTCACTCCCATGCTCCGGCATTTGGACCGGGGCAGCCAGGAAGTGGACAACGGGCACTACCTGAACTTCGAATACGTCTTCGGAGCCACGGCGGCCGCGGCGCTCTACCGCCGGACCATGATCGAAGATATCTCCATCCAGGGCGAGTTCTTCGATCCGGATTTCTTCGTCTACCGCGAAGACGCAGACGTGGCCTGGCGCGCGCAGTTGATGGGTTGGCGCTGCCTTTACACGCCCTTGGCGCGCGGCTATCATGTCCGCAATGTTCTGCCCGGCAATCGCCGGGCTTTGCCGCCGGAGATCAATATGCATTCGGTGAAGAACCGCTTCCTGATGCGGATCAAGAACATGACGCCGGATCTCTACCGCCGCAACTGGCTCTCCATCACCGCCCGCGATCTGGTCGTGATCGGCGCCTGCCTGCTGCACGAACATTCCTCGCTGAAGGCATTTGTGTACTTGGCGCGGAACTGGCGCCGCGTGCTCGAAAAACGCCGCGAGATCATGCGGAGGCGCAAGGCCAAGGACGAGTATATCTCCAGCTGGTTCTCCTATCAGCCGGTCAGCCGTCCGGCGCCACGGCCTTCGGCGCGGACCCTGGCGCGTGCGCGCGCCGCTCGCGGCTAGCTCCCAATCCCAATGCGCCTCGCGATCGTCGGCACGCGCGGGATTCCGGCGCGCTATGGCGGCTTTGAGACCTTTGCTGAGGAACTCTCGACGCGTCTCGCCGCGCGGGGCCACCAGGTCTCCGTCTACTGCCGCGAGCGATACGCCGAACCCGCCTACCGCGGGGTCCGGCTCGTGTACCTTCCCACCATCCGGCACAAGTATTTCGACACGATTGCGCACACCTTGCTGTCGACGCTGCACGTGGCTGTTCGCCGCGAATATGATGCCCTTCTCTACTGCAATGCCGCCAACGTGATCTTCACTTGGCTTCCGCGCGCGCTCGGCATGCCCGTGGCGCTGAATGTCGACGGCTTGGAGCGTCACCGCAAGAAATGGAATCGTCTCGCCAAGGCCTGGTACCGGCTTTCGGAGAGCCTCGCGACCTGGATGCCCAACATCGTTGTAACGGACGCCCAGGCGATCGCATCCTATTATCGTGAGCAGCATGGCCGTGAGTCGGTCATGATTCCCTATGGCGCGGAGACCGGAGCGGTGGAGACCGCGCGGGCGCCGCGCGAGTTAGGGCTCACGCCTCGCCACTATTTCCTTTACGTGAGCCGCATGGAGCCCGAGAACAACGCCTTGCTGGTGCGCCAAGCCTTCGAGCGCGTCGAGACGGACATGAAGCTCGCGCTGATCGGCGACGCTCCCTACGCGGCCGATTACATTCGCCGTGTGCGCGATACCAAAGACCCGCGTGTGGTGATGCCAGGGGCCGTATACGGCGAGGGTTACCGCGAGCTCGGCTCCCATTGCTTCGCCTACATTCACGCCACCGAGGTCGGCGGAACGCATCCCGCGCTGATCGAGGCCATGGGACGCGGCGCCCTTACGCTCTATCTCGACACGCCCGAAAACTCGGAGGTGGCCGCGGGAGCAGGGCTCCCGTTCCGGCCTGACAACCTGGCCGAAGTGATGCGCCAGGTCCTTGCGATGCGAAAAGATGAACAGCAGCAGTGGCGTGCGCGCGCGGTCCAGCGCGTGCGCGAACGCTATAGTTGGGGCGCTGTCACGGACGCCTATGAGAAGCTATTAGTAGGCCTCGCCGCCACACCATGAGATCCTGGCTGGAAGTATCCCTCGGGCGCATTCGCGAAAACTTCGAAACGGTCCGCCGGGCCGTCGGTCCCGCCGTCGATGTGATGCCGGTGGTGAAGGCGGATGCGTACGGGCACGGCGCCCTCGAGGTCTCGCGCGTCCTCGAAGACGCCGGAGCCGGCTGGCTGGCCGTTTCCAACGTCGAGGAGGGCGTCGCGCTCCGCTTGGCCGGCAGCAAGGCGCGCATTCTCGTCATGGCTGATTTTCTACCCGAAGGCCGCGCCGCCCTGAAGGAATTCGGATTGACGCCGGTGATCCACTCGCTGAGCGCGATTTCTGAAGTCGAGGTGCCCTACCATCTCAAGATCGACTCCGGCATGGGGCGCCTGGGCACGCGCGCCGCGCCGGAAATCATCGTGGAAGCTGTGCAGGCGGGTCGCGCGCGCCTGGAAGGCGTGATGACGCATTTCGCTTCTTCCGCCAACTTCGAAAGCCCGCAAACCGAGGAACAGATCGCGCATTTTGAGCGCGTCCTTCAGGCGCTTCACGCCTCGGGCCTCGATCCGCGTTACGTCCATGCCGCCAGCACGAATTCAGTGGCCTACGGGCGGAAAGCCGCGTGGGGGAATATGGTTCGCCCTGGCCACGCCATTTACGGATACATTTCCAGCGCGCGCGGCGGCGGGCGTCCCAAGCTCGCCGTGCGTCCGGCACTCAGTTGGAAAGCCACCGTGCTGGCGATGAACGATGTCGAAGCCGGAGCCCGGATCGGCTACGGCGGCATCTATAAGGCCGAGCGGCCCATGTGCATCGCCGTGCTCGCGGCCGGCTACGCGGACGGTATCCCGCATCGCCTGGGGAATCGCGGACAGGTGATCGTGAGTCCGGGAAGACTCGCTCCCATCGTTGGCGCCGTGTCGATGGATTTGACGACCATCGACGCCACGGCGTGCCCCGGTCTCAAAGTTGGCGATGCGGTCACGCTGCTCGGCGAAGAGGGCGGCGTTTCCATCAACGCGCAGCAGATGGCGCGGGTCGCCGGCACGATTTCCTACAGCGTGCTGTGCGGCATCAATCCGCGCGTCAAGCGCGTGTACGTGGATTGAGCGGAATTTCTTGTCGCTGCGTCGGCTTGCCCACGCAGCCGGATCGCGGCCGTGTCGTTCCGGTGGTGTCCAACATCGCGATCTACAAAAAGCAGTGAACGCTGCACATTTGCAGGATCGCCGGCCTCACGCCTTGCAGCCTCTTTCGGAAAACCGGTACAGTGAGGGGTGGCTCTTATGCGTTTTCCTCTCCGGTTCTTGCCTTCTCTAGCCTTGATCCTCCTGCTCACCGGCTGCCAGGCCGAAACCGAGCCGCAGAAGCTGAACTACGGCATGGGGGAACGTGTCCCCAACGGTCCGCTGACCTACCTCGTGATCGAAAGCACATGGGCCAGCCAGCTCGGGGAGGTTTTTCAGGCGCGCGTGCCCAAGCAGCGCTTCCTGATGCTGTCCATTTCGGTGACCAACGGCGGAGGCGGGCCCATCAACCTCCCGCTTCTCACCTTAGAGGATGCCAGCGGCAATCAGTATCAGGAGCTGAGCGACGGCACGGGCGTCAGCAACTGGCTGGGGATTCTGCGCACAATCGATCCAGGGCAGACCGTGCAGGGTCGGCTGCTATTCGACGTGCCGCTCGCCGCGTTCAAGCTGCGCCTGCCCAACGATGGAGAACCGGGTTATGAGAAATTCGCGATGGTGGACATCCCGCTGCGCATCGACTCGGATCAGGTGCTTGCGCCCCTGCCCGGGCCCGTGCTCAAGTAGCCGCACACGGATGGCCCGGTCCGCCGCCCGCGCAGGCGCTCTGCTGTTGGCCCTTGCGGCTTACGCGTCCGCTGCCGATCTGGCGTTCCAGCGCCTCGCGCTGCACCAGTATGAAGACGGCCCGGTGGTCGCCTCGACGTACGAATATCTTCCCGGCGAGGTCGGCTGGTTCAGCGCGCGCATCGCCGGCTACCAGCGGGAGGCGCGCGGCGAGGACCAAGGCGCGCGTCTCAGTTGGGAAGTTCGCCTGACCGATCCCGCCGGCGTGCTGATCGAGCCGCCGCAAAAGGGCGCGATCAACGAACTGCTGCGCCGTGAAGACAGAGACTGGATTCCGAAAATCAGCGCCACCTTCACCGTGCCCTCCTACGCTCCGCGGGGTGAGTATAAGATCGCCGTCTCCGTGAAGGATGAAGTGGCGAACGCAACGCTGGCCGGCGAGATGCTCTTGCGCGTGCGCGGCGAGGAGCTTCCGCCGTCCGGCGAATTCGGCATCCGCAACGTGCGCTTCCTGGCCCGCGCTGGCGACCGCTTCGGCATGCGCCCGGCCGTCTACCAGCGTCCTGGAACGCTGTTCGTTCAATTCGACATCGTCGGGTACCGCATGGAAGCAACCAACAGGTTCTCCGTGGAGTATCAGGTCGCCCTGGCGGCATCTGCCACCGAGCAGGCCCCGGAGGGCGCGATCCTTTACACGCAGCCCGAAGCCCACGAGGAATCCGGCTCGCCTTTCTATCCGCAGCGCTGGGTGAGCGGCGGCTTCAGCCTGAACTTCGACGCCGATGTGCCGGTGGGCATGTACACGCTGGTAATCACCGTCCGCGACAAGCTCGGCGGCCAGGAGCGGGTGTTCCGGGAGGGGTTTGAGATCCGATAGAGGGGGTCTCTGCGCGACCCCTCAGACGCGGCGCTGCATCTGGGCCACCCGGGCCCGCTGCTGCTCGATCTGCCGCTCCAGGTCGCGCCGCATCTCCGCCAGCAGGTCGCGCCCTTCGGCCGCGGCCCGGTCGGCGCGCTGCCGCAGGAAATACACGTCGGAGCGGCGCAGTTCTTTGATCTCGGCGCGGATCTCCTGAATCCGGTTGCGCGCCCGCGCGATCTTGCGGATCACGCGGATCAAACGTGCGCCCGCGTCGTCGCCCTTGACCGCCTCCGGATCGGCCTTCCAATCGAGTAGAAGCTTGCGAAGCTGCTCCTGATTCCCGCTGGCGTAGGCGGCGTTGGCGTGCGCCATCATCTCGTCCCGCAAACGGCGTTCGGCCTCGTTCGCGGCCAGATCCGGATGGATGCTCCTGGCCACTTCCCGGAACAACGACTTCATTTCCTCGGGAGGGCAGTATGCGCCCCGGTGGGTGGCAGTGGAACAACTGGAGGCTTCGGCCTCTTCGGCCGGCTGACGCGCGCGAGCTTCGGCCGCACCGGCCTGAATTTCATCCATCGCGGCCAGGCACGGAGCAACCACGCGCAAGTATTCCTCTTCAAAGGCCTTCAGTCCCTCGCGCAGCGCCGCGAGTTCCCGCCCGGCGGCCGCGGCCTGCGCTTCCAGACCAGCGAGTTCGTCCTGCTTGACGAGGAACTCCTCCTCTTCCGGCGACAGGACTGCCCTGGGCACTGCGCGTCCACCTTGATCTCTCATCTCTTTCAGTTCAGCACGCGCCGGGCCCGCGTTTCCACACCATGCTATGATGGCAACAGGGGGTACGATGTTCACGCTTGGCGTGCCGGAAATGGCAGTCATTTTCATCCTAGCCCTCGTTCTGTTCGGGCCCAGAAAGCTTCCAGAACTGGGGCGGACCATCGGCAAAGCGATGACCGAATTCCGTCGGGCTTCGAACGAGTTTTACGTATCTCGCAGCAGGAACCATTCTCG
>CAZTKA010000065.1:0-18651 GCA_964614015.1 uncultured Bordetella sp.
CCGAATTGGAAGGACCTTTTGGACGTTCTCGCCGGGCGCGTGCGGATCTACATCGAAAAGCGGAACAACAGGCCGAACCGGAATCGCGTGGTCACGCCGACGGCGGTGATTTCCGTGCGCGGCACCACCTTCGAAGTGGACGTGGACGGCGAGGAAACCACGCTGATTGAAGTGCAGGAAGGCGAAGTAGAAGTGCAGCACGCCCTGCTTCCCGTCGGGCAGCGCCGTACCCTGACGGCCGGCGAATCGATTCGCATTTACCGCAATGAGCCGATCGCGCGCAACAAGTGGAGCACGGGCGATGTATTTAAGGCGGCGCTGCGGATCGCGATTGACGCGGCCGTGGTGGCATCGCGGCCGGGCGGAGCGCCCGGCATCGGAACGATCGGAGGCGGCGGCCCGGTCGGACCGGGGCCTGTGGGGGACACGGCTCCGCCGCCGGGACCGCCCGCGACACCGCCGCCACCGGCACCGCCGGTTTCTTCTCCAACGGCAGCGCCCGGCGCGCCGCCGGCTCCGCCGTCCACGGGACTCCCGCCGCTGCCGCCACCGCGGTAGTGATAGTGATTGTGTAGGCCGGCGCAGGGGCGCCCGGCGGTCCGCGCGACGTAGCCTCAGCAGGGCCGTTCGGCGCCGGAGTATTTCATGTACGGCCCCTTTTTTCCATTAGGCAGAATCGTGGTGTGATTGGTGACCGCCATGGCGAGTTGTTCGCCGGTGAGTTCGCGCGCGCCGCGCAAGTTGGCGCCGCGGAAATCGGTGGTCATCAGGTGCGCGCGGCCGAAGCGCGCATCCGCCAGCACGGCGCCGCAGAAATCGCCGCCGCGCAGCGTGGCATCGCGGAAGTCGGCGCCCCGCAGATCGGCGTTGTGGAAAACGCATTGCGTGAGCTCGGCGCGGGAAAAATTCGCTTCGACCAGGCTGGCCGCCGAAAATTGGCAATGATCGATCCGCGCCAGGTGGAAGGCCGCTGCCGCCAGTGAAGAGCCATGAAACTTGCAGTGCTGCAAGCGCGTGTGCTGGAATTGCGCGCGGCTTGCGCCGGATTCGGAGAAATCCACGTCATAGAGGCGTGCCTGCTGCCACACGGAATTTTCCAGATTGGCCTCGCGGAAGCAGGTCTCGCTGGCCGTGATGCCCGTCAACCGCGCCTCTTTCAGCATGGTCCGGCGGAATGACGCCTGCTGCGCTTTCGCGTCGGAGAGAATCGCGTGCGGCATCCAGGCTCCGCCCAGCTCCGCGCCGTTCAGGCTGGCGCCTTCCAAATCCGCGCCCGCCAGATTGGCGCGCTGGAGATCGGCCCGGTCCAGGTTCGCGCCCACGAGATTCGCCTCCGTCAGGTCCGCATCCAGCAGCGTCGCCCCCAGCAGGAGCGCGCGGCTGAGCACCGCGCCTCCTAGCTTGGCCTCGTTCAACGTGACGCCGCTCAGATCGGCGCGCTTGCCCGTCATCGGACTGTCCAGCCAGGCCCGGTGGTCCCGGAGAATCGCGATGAGGGGCACGGCGGGAGCTTTGAGCATCAGTCCACTCATCGGAGGCAACGGCCGGCGTTGCGCTCAGAGTTTGTCTAGGAATCTTCGGTGAATCATCGTGCTGGAGGATAGCTCCGGGTGAAATGTGGTCGCCATGTGGCGGCCCTGTTCCACCCACACCGGATCGCCCTGGTAGGAGGCCAGGGTTCGCACCTCCGGGCCTGCCGCGCGAATGATCGGCGCGCGGATAAACACGGCCTCCAGCGGGCCTTCCGCGGTTTGCACCGTCGCGATGCGGCTGTCGATCTGCCGGCCATAGGCATTGCGCTCGACCTCGATATCCAGAAGGCCGAGGCTTGGCTGTTCCGGACGCCGCACGCAGCGGGCCATCAGAATCGCTCCGGCGCAGGTGCCGAATACGGGCTTGGCCGCTGCGAACCGCCGCAGAGGCTCCTCCAGTTTTTCCGCCTCGATCAGTCTGAGCAGCGTGGTGCTTTCGCCGCCGGGGATGATGAGGCCGTCCACAGCTTCGAGCTCCTTGGCCGTGCGCACTTCGGCCGCCCGGCCCCCGGCCCGTTCCACTGCCTTGCGGTGCGCTTCAAAATCGCCTTGCAGCGCCAGAACGCCAACCTTCAACTCGCGTTCGTTCGCCTTCATTCGGGGCTTGCTTCTTACCACCCGCGCGTCTGCAGCAGCTCGGACTCGGGCAGCTTGGAGACATCCAGGCCGCGCATGGCCTCGCCCAATTCCTGGCTAGCCTCCAGCAGCTTCGCCGGATCGTTGTAATACGTCGTGGCCTTGACGATCGCCTTGGCCCGCACCGCGGGATCCTCGGATTTGAAAATGCCGCTGCCGACGAAGACCGCCTCGGCGCCCAACTGCATCACCAGCGCCGCATCGGCCGGCGTGGCGATGCCTCCGGCGGAGAAATTCGGCACGGGCAGCTTGCCGTTGGCCGCCACCCACTCGACCAGCTCGAGCGGCGCGCCCAGCGTTTTCGACGCCTGCACCAGTTCCTCGCGGCCGAGCACGGTAAGCTGCTTGATCTCTTTCACGATCGTGCGCATGTGGCGCACGGCTTCGACGATGTTGCCCGAGCCGGCCTCTCCTTTGGTGCGGATCATGGCCGCGCCTTCGGCGATGCGCCGCAGAGCCTCGCCCAGATTGCGCGCGCCGCACACGAACGGCGTCTTAAAGGCGCGTTTGTCGATATGATGCTCTTCATCGGCGGGCGTGAGCACTTCGCTTTCGTCGATGTAGTCGACGCCGAGCGCTTCGAGCACGCGCGCCTCCATGAAGTGGCCGATGCGCGCCTTGGCCATCACCGGGATGGACACGGTGTCCATGATCTCGCGGATCACGCGGATGGAGGCCATGCGCGCCACGCCGCCTTCCTTGCGGATATCGGAGGGCACGCGCTCGAGCGCCATCACCGCCGCCGCGCCCGCCTCCTCGGCGATGCGCGCCTGCTCGGCGTTGGTGACGTCCATGATGACGCCGCCCTTCAACATGTCGGCTAACCCGGTTTTTAATCGAAAATCTTCAGAGAGAAACATAAATCTACTTCCCCGCCGGCGCGGTTCCCAAGAGCGTGGAGCCGGCGGAGGGGCTTGAACCCCCGACCCTCTGATTACAAATCAGATGCTCTACCAGCTGAGCTACGCCGGCCTTGGGTGGATACTTCGAGTGTAGCGTGGATTTTCCCCCGCCGACACGAGCACCGGATTTCCGGCCCGGCCCTTACTTGTCGAGCGCCGCCGGCCAGTCCAGGATCACCCGCAGCGGCTCGACGATGGCTTTCGTCGCCGAGGCCGGCTCCCGGATCAGGAACCGCTGGCTGGCCGGCGGCGGCAAGACGCTGGCGTGAGCTTCGCGTGGGATTTGCCGCGTCATTCCTGCCGCCGGCAAGACCGCCGGCCCATTATGCTCCCTAGCCACGCATAAGGTGTTTCACCTCTAGTGATTTTCCGCAACCCAGCCGTACTATGGATACGATGCCGTGGTCCGACGACACGCGCTGCCTCTATTGCGACGGCAAGCTCCCGCTGTTCCGGAAACTGGCGCATGGCCAGTTCTGCTCGAAAGCCCACCAGAAGAAGTACTGGGACGAGCAGCAACAACTTGCGGTCGAGCGCCTGCACCAGACGCACAGCAATATGCAGGCGTACCGACCGCCGGAGCCAATCGAAAACATCCTTGGTCCGTTAGGTCCAACGCCGGAGACGGACCTGAATTTCTTGTCCCCCGAGGCGGACGCCATCCTGGGCACCGTTGTGGAACTGGAACAGGTTCCCCCTTCCCATGCGGCGTCTTCCGAAAGCGAAGAGCCCGCCATGGCGGCGTTCCTTCTGGAGGCCACCGGTCCGGCGAGCGGAGACCTGACACCATTCCTCGCCACAGGAGTTCTGACCGTCGAGCCGGTCTTGCGGCCCTGTTTGCCGGTGTGCACTTTGGCAGGCGGCGCGGATGCGAGCTTGCGGCTGCGGGGCGTGGCGGAATTCCTGGCAAGTGAGGTCTTTGGGCCCGCGGATATCCCTGCAAGCCGCGCTTTCATTTGCGATTTCATCACGCTGCCAGGACGGCCCGTACGGCAGGTGTTGTCTCTTTACGCCGGAGCACACGCACAGGGATTGCCCGCGGCTGAGCAGATGTTCGCCATCGCGTCTCCCGATGCACAAGCGCCCAGCGTTGTAACGCCGGAGATGGATCTCCCCGCCGCGTTCCCGGCGGCCCTGGCGGTCTTGCCGGCGCTGGCGGCGCGGCTGCGCGGCGCGCTGTACGAAGTCCCGGCCGGCTATGAGCCTCCGCTTGTGGAACAATTGCGCGCCATTGCGGTTTGGCCCGCCGATGCCGGGCCCCGGACCTGCAACCTCGAGATCGCGCCGGAATCCCCATTGGCCGGACCGGCGGAAATGACGCTGTCGAGTCCCGTTTCGCCTGCCATACGGCAAGTCGCCATGGCTGGGATGGCGTCCCTTGCCAGCGTGCCCGCCGCCACCGTGGCGCCGCCGCGCGGAGAAATCCGCGGAGTCGAATACGCGCCGCCGGAGACCGTGCAACCCGCGCTGGAAGGAGTCGCGGTTCCCGTGTGTTCTTTGGCGCCGTGCGCGCTGCACAAGTTGGCGTGGACGCCCGTTGCGGGTGTTCCCGAACCTGCGCGTGAGGACCCGCGGCCCGTTCCGGTCGGTCGCCTGGAACCAACGCGCCTGGAGCCCGCGCTGATTGGCGCGCCGCTTGCGCCCGCTGCGGCGGAAAAACTCGCCGGCCTGCCGTGGGCGGCGCCGGAAATCTCGAGCTCTCCGCACTGGAATCCTCCGGTACGCGCCCTTGCGCCGCAGGCTGCGCCGGTACTCCCCCCGGCCCAGAACTCCGGTGCGCTTCCCGTGATCATCGATACGCCTGCGGCGGCGGCGGAGCCCGAACCACTCGAAGTCCCGCAGCCGGCCGGGCGCGTTGCCATGGCGTTCACGGTTGCGCCGGCGAACCGGAGCTTTGGTCTGCCACAGGGCCGGAAGGTGATCCCGCAGCCGGCACAAGGACAGCACAGCATCCCGAAGCCGCGCCTGGAGCCTGTAGCGGTCGAGTTCGCTCCGGCTTCGCCGTTCGAACTGGAGCCCCCCGTCCTGCCCGGTCCGGTCATCGAAGCGGCGGCCGGCGCGCGGGGCCCCCTTGCCGGCCTCCGTAATTTCTGGGCGCAGGCTCCGCGGGATCTGAAGATCCTGGCTTGCGTGATTCCGGTCTTGATTGGCCTGACATTCCATTCGCTGCCCAAAGTGAGCGTGAGCGCGAATGCGGAAGGGCTTTCCGAAGGCCTCCAGCAAGCCTGGAACAGGCAGATCGCGAACCTCCGGCAGACCGTGTCCAACCGCGCCGCGATTGCGCTCAACGAGGATTTCCGCAGCGGGATCGACAACTGGATCTCGCGCACCGGCGCCACTGCCGAATGGTCCTTCAACCAGACCGGATTTGTGCAGCCTGGTCCACTGGCGCTGTATGCGCCATCGCTCAAGCTGACCGACTATCAAATGCACTTCCTCGGCATGATCGATCAAAAAGCGCTGAGCTGGGTGGCGCGGGCCGGGGATTTCCAGAACTATTACGTCATCAAGTTAGTGGTGCTGAAGCCTGGGCCGCTGCCGGTGATCGGCCTCACGCGCTACGCCGTGATCGACGGCAAGGCCGTGGATCGTGTCGATCGTCCCGTGCCTGTCAGCGCCCGGCCCGATACGATCTACCGCGTGCGCATGGATGTCCGCGGAGCGGATTTTGCCCTGGAGGTGCAGGGACAGATGGTGGATTCCTGGACCGAACCGCGGCTCAAGCACGGGGGCGTCGGCTTCTTTACGGGGAACGGCGAGAAGAGCAGCATCCGCTGGGTGCAGCTCACGCACCAATACGATGTGCTGGGACGCCTGTGCGCGTACCTGGCGCCTTACGAATTCTGAGACACAACTGGAGCAAGACGAACATGAGCGGACAAAAAAACAACAGCAACACGGCAGTGGAAAGCGGAGCGGCTTCGCCGCGGCTGGCGCGGGCCGTCTCCCTGCACCTGGAAGGCAAACGCGAGGAAGCCCTCGCGCAATTGAGGGCCGCCCTTGAGGAAGGAGAGGAAACGGCCGAGATTCTCGCCGCCAAGGGACACGTACAATTCGAGCTCGAACAGTACGCCGACGCTGCGGCCAGCTACGAAAGGCTTCTTACCCTGGCGCCCAATCATCCGGCCGCTCACTTCAATCTGGGCATCTGCTATGAAAAGCAGGGCCGCTGGCAGGAAGCCTCCGATTGCTTCCAGAAAGCCGTGGACGCCGACCCGCAAAGGGAAGAAGCCAATCTGGGGCTGGGCATTTGCCTGCTGCACCAAGAAAGGCCGGAGCCGGCGCTGGCTGCCTTCGAGCGCCTGCTGGCCCGCCAGCCGGAACATGAAACGGCGCGGTTTGGCAAAGCGGTCGCCCTGCAACTGCTGTGGAAGTTCGACGAGGCCGCCGAGATCTACCGGAGCATTCTCGACCGCAATCCGCAGTCGGAGGAGTGCATGGTGAATCTGATCACCATCGGCATGGCGCGCAAGGATTACGAATCCATCCGCAACTACGCTGAGGACCTGCTGGCGCTGCGCCCGCACTCACAGGCGGCTCTGGAAGGTCTGGCGGCCTGCGCGTTCCAGTCCGGCGATTATCCGGCCGCGGCCACCTATTGCGGCAAGCTGACCGAACTGACGCCGGATCACTTCGAGCGCTGGTTCAACCTTGGGGTCGCGCAGCAAAGATGCGGCCGGCGGCAAGAGGCGGCCCGGGCCTATCTGGAAGCGATCCGCGTCCGCCCCGACGCCAAGCAGGCGCATGTCAATCTGGGCATCGTGTGGCAGGAATCGGGCGATTTCAAGCGCGCCCGCGAATGCTACGAAAAGGCCCTGGAGATCGCGCCTGACCTGAACGACGTGATCTACAACCTCGCCAGCGTGCTCGAACAAACCAATGAGAAGGAACAGGCCGAGCAGCTCTACAACAAACTCGTGAACCGCAATCCGGAATGGGACGAGGCTTGGTTCCGCCTGGGCTACCTGCGGCTGCAGCGCGGCGAATACCGCGGCGCCGAGGAGGCTTTCGAGGCCTGCGTCCGCAAGCGGCCGGAATGGCCTGAGGCGCATCTGAACCTGGGTCTGGCGCAATGGAAGCTCGGCAACCACGAGGGGGCCGCCAAGGCCTTCCAGAGCGTGCTCGATACCGACCCGAATTCGATCGACGCGCTGCGCGGTCTGGCCGCCATGGCCGTCGAGCGCGAGCAATTCGATCAGGCTCTCGATCTGCAAGCCAAGCTGATCGAGTTCGGAGAGCGCTCACCGGAGCTGTTCTACAACACCGGGTTGCTTCTGCAGAAAACCGGCGACCTCGATGCCGCCATCAAGCTCTACCAGGAAGCGATCAACGAGCGGCCTGGCTTCGCCGAAGCCCTGCTGAACCTGGGCCATGCTCTGAACGCCAAAGGAGAGGTCGCCGAGGCGCGCAATTACTGGCGTCAAGCTCTGGAGCACAAGCCCGAGTTGGCTGCTGGATATTTCGGCGAGTAGGCCCGGCTTTTTCCGCCTGTTCGCCCGGACAGGCAAAAAGGTGCGGCGCTGGTTTTTCGCTAACCGACAGATTCCACAAGAGTTCAATTTCAAGGTCCGGTGTCTTTCATATTGACACGGGGCACCGGTTTCGGTATTCTTACACTTTCACTCCTGGTGCACCGGGAGCATCTCCGGCCTACAGTCCGAAGCGCAGAAGTACTCCTCGCGGACCGTGCCGACGTTCTAATAGGAGAGGCATGAAGCAGCACTATTTCGTAGTCGTCCTGGCGCATTCGCTTCACGGACGCCTGCGTAGAATCCACATTCCGCACCACGCGCTCTATGTCGTGCTGGGGCTCGCCCTGCTCGGCTCGGTATCCTTGTTCGGCATGGTTTCGAGCTACCTGCGCATGTATGGCAAGGTAGCGAGCTTTAATTCCCTGCGCGAGGAAGTCGCCGCGCTGCGCGATCAGAATCACGAATTGCAGATGGAGAATAATCGCAAGGCGGCGCAACTGGCTTCCTTGCAACTGATGGCCTCGGAGGTGAGCCTGGCTCTAGGCCTGAAGCGCCACCTGGAAGGGGCCGATGATATCGCCTCGGAAGGGCCGCTGGTTCCCAGCTACAACGAATCCATTGAAGAGTACAATTTTCTGAAATCGGCCAGCTTCTCGCGCGTGCAGCGCAACTACCCGCGCACGTGGCTCAAGAACGTCATACCAAGCCAGTGGCCGGTGATGGGACAGATCATCAGCCGCTACGGCGACCGCACGGATCCGTTCTCGGGCGAAGGCGGCTTTCACAGCGGCATCGATATTACTGCCCGGACGGGAACGCCGGTGTACGCGGCCGCCGATGGCATCGTGCACAGCGCGCAGTACTCGGGCCGCTACGGACGGTTGATCGTGATCGATCATGGCAGCGGCATCACAACCTGGTATGCGCACCTGTCGCAGTTCCAGGTGCTGGCCGGCGAGGAAATCCGGCGGGGCCAGCTGATCGGCTATTCGGGAGCATCCGGGCGCGTCTCCGGACCGCATCTGCATTTCGAAGTGCGTCAGGGCGGGAATCCTGTGAATCCTTCGCGATTTCTGTCCAACGCCGCCAGCGCGCGGCAGGTCCGCTCAGATCTGCCGTTTTAAGCGGGCAGCCGCGGCGCTACGGCCCGGTGCGGCCTGAAGACCGCTTCCGGCTTGCTATTTCGCCGGCTTCAGCGTGAGCTTCTGCACGCGCCAGTTCAGAATCTCGGCCACGTACAACTCATTCTCCGACGGGCACGCGATCTCGTGAATCCAGCCGAACTGCTTCGGCTGCCGTCCGGACTTGCCGAGCATTCCGAGCACCTTTCCATCCAGCGTCAGCTTGTAAATGCGACCCGGGAACGCATCCGAGCTATACAAATACTGCGCCGGCCCGGGCGTGATGCAGATGGCCCACGGAGCTCCGCTCTGCGCGGTGGCCGCCGCCCCGGTGATCGGATTGCCGAACCACGGCTTGGCATTGGCCGGCACCGGCACGTCGATCGTAATGGTGCGCAGGTGCTGGCCGTCGCCATTGAACACCTGGATGCGCCGGTTGCCGCGGTCGGCCACGTAGATGTTGCCCTGCGCATCGGCGGCGATGGAGTGCGGCGTGTTGAACTGGCCCACGCCGGTGCCGAACTCGCCCCAGGACTTCACCCAGTCGCCGTTCTTGTCGTACTTGGCGATGCGCGAGTTCACGTAGCCGTCGCTGATGTAGATGTTGCCCTGCGGGTCCCAGGTCACGTCCGTGGGCTGGCGGAACTGGCCATCCACCTGGGGATAACGATTGTTGGCGGGCCGGTTGCGCTCCCACGGCTCGGCTTCGGCATCGGAGGCCTCTTTCTTGCGCCCGAAGACCATCGACACGCGGCCCTGCGGATTGAACTTGATAATCATGTCGGAGCCTTTATCGACGGCCCACAGGTTGTCTTCGCGGTCGACGCGCACGGTGTGGGCGTAGGCCCACGCATACAGGTTCTTGCCGATTTCACGGACATAGCGGCCATTGGCGTCGAACTCCAGCACTTGGGCCGCGGCGGCCGCGAAGGCCGGACCCGTGGTCGAGCCGCGCGAATAGACGAATACGTGTCCCTTCGAATTGACCGCGACACCGGCGGCTTCGCCGAGGTGCAGGTCTTCGGGGAGCTTCAGAAACTCGGCATCCGATTCATAGGGAATTTCCGGTACCGTTTGCTGGGCGAAGGCGAAGCCGGCTAGCAGGCAAAGGAGCACGAGGCGCGTGTGGCGAGTTTTCATGAGGAAGATTGTAGCGCGATATAGTGAAGGGTGGGAATGGGACGCCGGACCGCATGGGTCTTGCTCGCAACGCCGCTGTGGGCGCAACTGCCCACCTGCGAGGTGGCGCTGTGGAGCACCTGCGAGCTCGCCTTTGAGCTTCAAGCAGGCGAAGACGCCGCGCGCGCCGAGCTGCGGGCCGAGTTCCGCTCCCCGCACCGCGATACACGCGTGATCCGCGCCTTCCGCGAGGGCGGCTTGCTGATCGTGCGCTTTGCGCCCGACGAGGCCGGCGTTTGGGATTACCGCATCACCAGCAGCCTGCGGCGTCTCGATCAGCAACTGGGCAAAGTCACCGCAACAGCGTCGGATGCTCCTGGATTTGTGCGCGTCGCGAACATGCATCATTTCCAGACCGCGAATTTGCAGCCCCATCTGTGGATGGCGTCATCCATCGAGCGCTTCGCGGCGTTGCCGCGAGCGGAATTCGACGCCCTTCTCCGAGCCCGGGCCGCCGAGAGATTCACTCACCTGCGCGTGACTGTCGATCCGCTGACGGACCTCGGAGAAGCGGCCGATCGCGTTCGCGCGATCAACGCGCTCGGTCTGGTGGCCGACATTGTCCTGGATGCCCTGCCGCCAAGTCCGGCCGAGCGCGAACGCTTCGTGACCGGCGTCGTGGCTCGTTTCGCGGCCTTCAACATCACCTGGGCTGGTGTGCCCGCATTCGAACGCCTCCCGAACGCCCGCGCAACGCTGCGCGAGCTCGGGACGCTGCTGGAGCGGCTGGATCCTTACAAACATCCCCGCACGACGATGGCCGAAGGCACTGCTTCTCCGCTCTTCGACGACCGCTGGATGCAACTGCTGAGCTACGGGACCCCGGATCCGAATGTTGGCGCGGTCGAGCATCAGTTCTACCAGGCGCCCGCGTTGAACACCGGGATCCGGTCGCGCGCGGATCTGTGGAACGCAACCATGAACGGTCAGTATCCATCTTCGGGATCCGGGCCCGAGTTCAAGATCTGGTTCGAATTCATGTCCGCCAGCCGCTACTGGGAGCTGGAGCCATACTTCGATCTGGAGGGCGGCCGCGCGCTGGCGTTGGAGGGTGTCGACTATATCGTCTACATCGAGAAGCCGGGGCCTGTCGAAGTCAATCTGGAAGATCACGGCTATGACGTTCTGTGGCTGAATCCGGCCACTGGCGAACGCATTCCCGCGAAGGGCTACAAGGGCAAGCGCTTCACCGGCGCGCCTCCGGATAACGGCCACGACTGGGTGCTGCGAATCTTTCGGGAAGGCACGAAGGAAGCCATGCTCAGGTCATACAAATTCGATTCCCGGCGCGTGCCGGTGCAGGAAATCGAGACGAATCCGGCGCGCGTTCCTTTCCAGGTGGAGCGTCCGTCCGGGGATATCTCCGTGCGCCTGCCACCCCTGTACACGCTGAAGATCACGCGGCCCACGCGCGCCACGCGCCAGTTGCTGGTGCTGTGGACGGCGGAATCGGCCGCAGGCGAGGGCGCACGCATCGTGGGGACCGGCCAGGAAGGCACGATGCATCTTCCGGAAGCCCTGACTTCGCGCGTGCCCGGCGTGCTGAGCCTGCGCGTCATGATCCTGAACGCCAACGGAAAGGCCTACGAAGTGAACCGCGCTTACCGGCTGATTCCGTAACAGACCTGTGCCCTCCATCCTTCTTGCCATCGACACCACCAGCGAATCCGGCAGCCTCGCGCTGAGCGACGGGCCCGCCGTCATCGAGGAGGTTGCCCTTCACTCCGCGGATGGTTTCGCGCATGTGCTGTTCGGGGAGATCGGCGCCTTGCTGGCGCGGCACGGATTGAAGATCACCGAGGTTGCCTGCTTTGCCAGCGCCGCGGGTCCGGGTGCATTCACTGGCGTGCGCGTCGGACTGGCCGCGGCCAAGGGACTGGCCGAGGCAACCGGGCGCAGGGTGGTGGCGGTGTCGAATCTGCAGGCGCTGGCGAGCTTCGGCGCCAAGCCCCTGCGCGCTCCGGTCATCGACGCGCGGCGGGGCGATATTTTCGGCGCGGTCTACGATGCCGCTCTGAGGCTTGTGCAGAACGAAGTGGTGATGCCCTATGATGCCTGGGCCGCCGCGCTTCCTTTCGGCGCCGAGATCATCTCCGGCCGTCGCCCGCTGGCAGCGGCGATCGCGCGCATCGCGGCTGCCCGCTTCGCGGAAGGCCAGGCGCGGGACCCCGCCGAGATCGACGCGAATTACGTGCGGCGCTCGGATGCCGAGCGGATGTGGCGCGACGCCCGTTGAGGCGCGATCACCGGGCCCCCGCAGCCCGGCCGCGGCCCCTCGGAACACCGATGCTCCCGAACTGCGGATGACGCAGCACAGCGCCCACGCGCTCCCACTGGGTCATGAACAACGCACTGGATCCCGCCAGCGCAAGCGACCGCTCCCGGGTCCATTCATACAATGCGTCCTTGTTCCCGCGGTCCAGAGCGGAGCTCTTGGGCGCCTTCACCAGCGTGATCCTCTGGTTGCGGCGCACCGTGAATTTCCGTTGACCCACGGCAACGGAGACCTGCCCGCCCCACACCCGCAGCAACTCTGCGCCGGCATCGAACTCGTAAAGCCCGGGCCGTTCCAGTTCGCTCACCGTCTCTCCCACGGCTACGCGGATGCGTGTGTCGCCGGCGGCTCGCGATACCTCAAAGATTGCCTTCCCCTTCGAGAGACTGACGGTGGAATCCAGTGGCGCGGCATCCAGGAAGCGCATTTCCGCGCGCGGTCCCAAGCGAGCCACGACGCCGACACCTAGAAAGATCTCGGCGAACCCGCCAGGCTCGACGCCGATGGTGTTTTCGGACCCGACGCGAAAAGGCACCCGGGCTTCCCTAGGCGGGTCCCTCCCGGCCAACAACGCCTGCCCATCCAGGAAATAGACCAAGCCGGGAGCCGAAGCGGTCAAGTATTGCACACGCGCCGCGCCCGGGGCGACCGGGAACTGGATGCCAAAAGCGGAATGCCGCCTGGTCTCCCCGTACAACCCCGTCACACTCCACGAGCCCTCCCGGAAGCGCACTTCTTCCGCCAGACGGAACGAGCGCCACGCCGCCCAATACAGCAGCTCGCCGGGACGGCCGCGGTCGAACGGCCCTGCTGCGGCCGGGACGGCGGAAACGAGCGCCTCCTGGCCCGGGCGCACGCGCACGCCTCCCACAATGCATTCGCCATCATAAACGCGCACCGTTGCCGGGTCCGCGTCAAAACGATACAGGCCCGGCTTGACCAGCTCCGCCTGCGAGCTCCCCGTCTCAACGCGAATGCGGTTCCCGTCCGGAATGTTGCGCACCTCAATCATTCCCGAGCCCGCTTCCGTGCGGAGCCGGATATTGTCGAGGCTTGATTCGACCAGCCGGATCTTGGAGTTATACCCCGTCCAGAGCGTGGCGCCGGCGCCCAGTTGAATTTCGGCGTGCCCCAGGTCGCTGGAAATGAGCTGGCCGTTGGTGAGCGTCGGGTAGCGTTCCCCTTCCCGCACGCGCGCCGGAACGCCGTCGAAATTAACAGCGCCCTCGGCGTAATAGATCAGGCCGGCGCGGGCGCTGATCACCTGTTGCGCGGCGGACGGAGCGCCCGGCAGAGCGGAAATCGAAAGAATCAGGGTCGCCCGGAACATGGCGCCAAACGCGTGCCCTCACGGTTATCGTACACCCGGATGTTACACTGCTTGTTTCGATGACGGAAGCCGATGTTTATCGTGCGATCGGCGAGGAAGGCTTCGCGCGCCTGGCCGCGGCCTTTTACCGGCAGATTCCCGGCGACAGCATCCTCGGAGCCATGTATCCACGCGAAGACCTCGCCGGCGCCGAACAGAGGCTGTGCGATTTTCTGGTAATGCGGTTCGGCGGGCCGCCGCGCTATCTCGAGCAGCGCGGCCATCCCCGGCTGCGCATGCGCCACATGCCGTTCCCCATCGATCAGGCGGCTCGCGACCGCTGGGTCCAGTTGATGACCCGCGCCCTGGAGGAGGCGAATCTGCCAGAAGAGCCGGCCCGGCTGCTGCGCGCGTTTTTCGAAGGCACCGCCACGTTTCTCATGAATCGTGCATAATTCTTCAGGAGGTTTCCGATGCGTTCTTCGTTGCGCTGTCTGGCGCTGCTGGCGCTCACTGCGGCGGGTTTCGCGGCCGATCCCGATCCCAAGGTGCTCGCGTATAAATTGCCCTCGCAGATGGAATGGAAGGAGACCGAGAGCGGGATCAAGCAAGTCGTGCTGGCCGGCGATCCCTCCAAGCCCGGCTTGTACGTCGTGCTCGGCAAGTGGGAAAAGGGCAAGATGAGCCGCCCGCACTTTCATCCCAACGTCCGCTACATCACAGTGGTGAGCGGAACCTGGTGGGTCGGCACGGGACCGAAGTTCGATCCGGCCAGTACGGCTCCGATGCCGGCGGGCAGTTTCATCACGCACTTCGCCAACGAAATCCATTACGACGGCGCCAAGGACGAGGATGTGATTTTGCAGATCGTCGGCATGGGCCCGGCGACGTCAACGGCGGCCGAGCAGAAGTAGGGTGGCAGACCCGCTCAAAAATGCCGCAGCAAATCTCGAAACCGCTCCACCCGCAGGAACCGCGCCGGTGCGGGCGTGCGCAGCTCCACCTGTTCCAGTACCCACGTCCGCGCATGCGGCACCAGCACGGCGCCCAAGCCGGCCTCCAGCGCGGGATTGATGTCGGACTTGGGTGAGTTTCCGATCATCCAGGAACCCTGCTTGTCGAAGCCTTGTTCTTTGACCAGCAGGGTGTAGGCCGGTGCGTCTTTTTCCTTCACGATGACGGTGTGGGCGAAATACCGGCCCAGGCCGGAGCGCTCCACCTTCAAGCGCTGCTCTTCCGGGTGCCCCTTGGTGAACAGCGCCAGGCGGTGTCGCTGGCTGAGCTCGGCCAGGGTGTCCTCAACCCCCTCGATCAGTTCAATCGGCTGCTCCAGGATCTCCTCGGCGAAGGACATCACGCGGTTCAGATCGTCCGGCCGGATCTCGCGTTCGGCCAGATGCTGATAGGCCTGTTGCAGGTTGCGCCCGAAGTTCAGCGATCCGTAGCCGTGGATGCGCGCATTCAGCAGCTCGATCTCATTGAGCACATCGCGGATCTGCGAGGGCTTGAGTCTGGAATGGTCGAGAAAATCCACGAACGCGTCGAAGGCGCGCTCAAAGTAGATGTTGTTTTCCCACAGTGTGTCGTCGGCGTCGAAGATCAGCGCGCACGACCCGCGGCGCGGCGTTTCGGTCATCCCATCCGGATTCATTGCCCCGGCACCTTCCTATGCCCGTGTCCGTTCTGCGGAGCCACGGCTTTCACAAGCTGGACGCGGCGCTGGCTGGCGGCGAAGGCCGGCAGGAATTCCGCCAGCCGCGCGATGCGTTCCGATTCGCGCCTCAGGTTCAGGATGCTCTGGCGGAAATTCAGATCCGGCGCCGCGCTCGCCAGACGGAAACCCAGCAACGGATCGCGCAGGCCGGCCTCATCCAGCGGAGGATTCTCGTTCAGCGCTTGCAGTGCATTGTATCCAGCCACGGCGCGCGCGAGCTGCTCGGGCGAAGGCGGGCCAGCTTCCTCGTCATCGAAAAACTCGACCGCCCCGCGCAGAAAGGAGCGCTCCTCGTTGACCAGCAGAATCTCGAACCGCCTCCGTCCCACCGCCAGAATGTCGAGCCGCCCGTCGGGATATTCGCGCAACACGCGTTCGATCGTAGCGGTGCAGCCGATGTTGGCCAGACCCTTCTTGGTGGCCAGAACGACCCCGAATTCGGAGCCGTCCCGCCGCGTCTCACCGATCATTTCCTTGTAGCGTTCCTCGAAAATGTGCAAAGGCAGTTCCCCGCCCGGAAACAGGACAACTTCGAGTGGAAACAGCGGCAACAGGCCTTGCTGCATGCTACTATTATGGCGTCCGCGCGAGCCCTCGCGCCAAGCAGACGATGATTCTGAAATTGAAACGGACGCCAGGGATTTATCTGGCCGGATTCATGGGGAGCGGGAAATCCACGGTGGGACGCGCACTGGCCGACGCCCTGGGCTGGCATTTCGTCGACCTGGACGAAGAAATCGAACGCCGCGAGGGCATGACGATCTCCGAGATTTTCGAGCGGCGCGGCGAGCCTGCCTTCCGCGAAATCGAATCGCGGGTGCTCCGCGAGCAGGTTCACGCCATCGAGTGCGGCCGTCCCCACGTCGTCGCCCTGGGCGGGGGCGCCTTCGTGCAGGAGGAGAATTTCACGGTGCTTTCCAATAACGGCGTCACCGTGTGGCTGGATTGCCCCTGGGAAACCGTAAAGAAACGCCTGGCGGGTTTTGACCACCGTCCCCTGGCGCGCGATCCGGAAAAACTGCGCCAACTGTTTACCGAACGCACACGCGCCTATGCGCACGCCGACTATCGAGTGGCGGTGGAGGGCGACGACCCTGGTGTCCCGGTAAAACAGATTCTGGGGCTGCTGTCGCTCGCCTGAACCCCGTGCCCGCGAAACAAGACGCCCTCCGTATCTTCCGCGCCGCGCTTGATGCGGCCGATCCGCGCCAAGCCGTGCTGCGGCACTTGCGCTGCGACGGCCGGACCCTGTTCGCAGGCCGGACAAAATACGCGCTCACGGACTTCAACCGCATTTTCGTGATCGGCGCGGGCAAGGCCGGCGCGGGCATGGCCGCCGCCGTCGAGGACTTGTTGGGAACGCGCGTGACGGAGGGCCTCGTCAACGTTCCCGACGGCGTCCGGGCAAGGCTCCAGCGAGTGCGCCTGCACGCCGCGCGCCATCCGTTGCCGGATGAACGCGGCGTCGAGGGCGCCCGTAGAATCGCCGAGATCGCGCGCCATGCCGGCCCCCGCGATCTGGTCATCGCCGTAATTTCCGGAGGAGCGTCCGCCCTGCTCCCGGCTCCGCGCCCCCCGCTCACTCTCGCCGAAAAGCAGGAGATGACGCAGGCGCTCATGAAGCGTGGAGCGAATATAGAAGAGTTGAACGCGGTCCGCAAACACGTGAGTCTGCTGAAGGGCGGGCACTTGGCCGCGCTCGCGTATCCGGCTCGCGTGCTCGCGCTGATTCTGTCGGATGTGATGGGCGACGACCTGGACGTCATCGGGTCGGGGCCCACGGTCGCCGACCGCGCGACGGTGGCGGACGCGCAGGCGGCGCTTTCCAAATACGGCATCTCCGCGCCGCCCGCGGCTTTCGAGGAAACGCCCAAGCCCGGCGACCCGCGCCTTGCCAGGACACAAAACCTGATCGTGGGGAGCAACCGCCTGGCGATCGACGCTGCCGCCAAGAAGGCTCGCGACCTGGGCTACCGCACGCTCGTGATTTCCACGTTCCTCGGGGGAGAAGCACGCGAGGCCGCCGCGATGCACGCCGCGATCGCGAAGGAAATTCTCGTGGCGAATCGCCCGGTCCGGCGGCCCGCGTGCGTGCTCTCCGGCGGTGAGACGACGGTGACGGTGCGCGGCTCCGGTTTGGGCGGACGCAATCTGGAGTTCGCGCTCGCCGCGGCGATCGCTTTGCACGGCCAGCGCGGTGTGACCGTTTTGAGCGCAGGCACGGATGGGTTGGACGGACCGACGGATGCTGCCGGAGCCATCGCGGACGACGGCACCGTGGCGCGCGCGGCCGCGCTCGGGCTGGATGCGCGCGCGTGTTTGGAGAATAATGATTCCTACGCTTTCTTCAAGCCCTTGCGCGGCCTGGTGAAGACGGGCCCGACCGGGACCAACGTGATGGATGTCCGAGTCATGCTGGTGGCCTAGAACATGTACTTGGATCCAGAGGAGCTGCGCAGGCACTACGGCCGCTTGTCCGATGACGCCCTGCTCGAAGTGGCTCGCCTGGATCTGGTCGAACTGGCGCGCGAGATTCATGACGCCGAGCTGCAACGGCGCGGCTTGAAGCGGCAGGAGAAGGCGCCGCCAGGGGGCCAGACTTCAGCCGGCCTGGGGCCAAACCACGCGCGGCGTCCCGCGCGGACCCGTCAATTCCTGATCTGCACGCGAACGCCGGAGGCGTCCACCCGCACCTGCTCCATGCGGTGTTCCAACTCGAAGGGCTCATTCACCTTGCCTTTGGGATACAACGGCAGCAGTAAAGCCTTGAGCAACAGATCGAGCGTCGAGTTGCTGACCGCCACGCCGCCGATTTCGGCGAAGGCCGGAAACGCCGTCACCTTGCCATCGGCGGATTCGATCCGAAGCGCGAGTCTCACGGAACGTTCGCCCCAAAGCGGGCCGAGATTCACGGTGGCCGAGATCTCCATCGTGTGATCCCCAAACGTGACACGCGCCGTCGGGCCCAGTTCCTCCCGCAGCCAGGCGTTGACTTCGGCCGAAGGGAACTCAACCGTCGAACCAGGGCGCGCGATTTCCTCGCGAATCAGATCGACCTTCGCCCGTACGCGCTCGGCGGCCGGATCGCCGGCGCTCAGCCCCGGCGCAAACAAGGCGGTCAGGAGACAGCATCCGCGCACCATGCACTTTCAGTGTAGCCCGCGAGCGGCGGCGATCCAGCTCCGCGCCTCGCGAAGAGAACCCAGGCCCGCTTTCAATAGCGCGCGCTCGGGTGTCTTCGGAGGCCTCCCCGTTGTTGCCTTATGATGGTACGCGATGCTGGAATGCGTCCCGAATTTTTCCGAAGGCCGCGACGCCGCTGTCGTCCGCGCTATTGTCGAAGCGATCCAATCCGTCCCGGAAGTGGCGCTGTGCGGCTGGGAGATGGACCCCGATCACAACCGCAGCGTCGTGACGTTCGCAGGACCTGCCGGGGCGGTTCTCGAAGGCGCGGTGCGCGGAGCCGGGAAAGCGGCGGAGCGTATCGATATTTCCAAACACGCGGGCGTCC
>CAZTKA010000066.1:0-18551 GCA_964614015.1 uncultured Bordetella sp.
ATCGCTGCGTTTTACGAAACTGCGGTCGAGCGGCTGCGGGCGATGGGGCTTGCGCGCTATGAGATATCAAATTTCGCCCGTCCTGGATTCGAATCGCGCCACAACCTAAAATACTGGCTGCGCGAGCCGTATCTGGGCTTTGGCGCGGATGCACATTCCTTCGATGGCGAGTACCGCTGGTCGAACGCGGAGTCTGCGGCGGAGTACGTGAAGAGTCCGCAGCGCCGGGAGCCGATTCGGGCCGATCTTGAGGCGGAGCGGTTCCTGCTGGGATTGCGCCTGGACCGGGGCGTGGAATTGCCCGCGCCGCCTGCGCTGGAGGGCTTTATCCGCGAGGGGCTCGTGTCCACCGATGGGCAGCGCATTCGCCTCACTCCGCGCGGCGTGCTGCTGTCTAACGAAGTTTTCGCCGCCTTCGTATGATCGACTTGCGCAGCGATACCGTCACGAAACCTACAGCGGCGATGCGCCGCGCCATGGCCGCCGCCGAGGTGGGCGACGATGTGTATCGCGAGGATCCGACTGTGAATCGCCTGGAAGAACGCGCGGCGGAAATTCTGGGCAAAGAGGCGGCGTTGTTTGTACCCACCGGCTCGATGGGCAACACGATCGCCATCAAGCTGCACACGCATCACGGCCAGGAAGTGATCTGCGACGACAAGGCCCACGTGCTCGACTGGGAGCTGGCGATGATGGGCTGGTTCTCCGGCTGCCTGCCCCGCGCGATTCCGGCCGCCGACGGCGTGTTGCGTTGGGAGCAGATCGAGGCGCAGATCCGCGCTCCGGGCGGGTTCAGCGCGGCCACCGCGATGATCAACCTCGAGCATCCGCACAATATGGGCGGCGGAACGCTCTATCCGCAGCAGGAGATCGACCGCATCTGTGACCGCGCGCATGCGCGCAGTTTGAAGATCCACCTGGACGGCGCGCGGCTGTTCAACGCAGCCACGGCCACAGGCCTGCCGCCGGCGCGCATCGTGGAAAAACCCGATACGGTCATGATGTGTTTGTCGAAAGGGCTGGGGGCTCCAGCCGGATCTCTGCTTGCGGGAACCAAGGACGCAATGGCGGAGGCGCGCCGCTACCGCAAACACCTGGGCGGAGGAATGCGGCAGGCCGGGGTGCTGGCGGCGGCAGGGCTGGTGGCGCTCGAGGAATCGCCCCCGAAGCTCGCCGAGGATCATGCCAACGCCAGGCTGCTGGCGGAGCGCCTGGGGCTCGATGCGGCCGGGATTCAGACCAACATCGTCATCTTCGATATCGGGCAAGCCAGGATTGCGCCGGAGGAATTCATCGCGCGCGCGAAGGAGCAAGGTGTGCTGGCGGGCTCCGCGGGCGGAACCCGTCTGCGGCTGGTAACTCACTATGACGTCTCGCGCGCCGATTGCGAGCGCGCGGCGGAGGTGATCGGGCGCCTGTTCGGAAGCGTGTGCGCCACGCGCGTCTGATATCCTTGAAGTAAATTGCCCCAGGTTAGCTATAGAACCCCCAGCGGGATCGTCGTCAGCCGCATTGTTTCGAAAGTCCCGTACCAGAAGGGACTGAAGGCATTGCTGCGCAAACTGGACACGCAACGCGGGATTTATCTGTCCTCGGGCTACGAGTACCCGGAGCGCTACTCGCGCTGGGATGTGGCCGCCGTGGCGCCGCCGTTGGAGATTGTCGCCGCCGGGCGCGAGATCGCGCTCCAGCCGTTGAATGAACGCGGGGAAGCGCTCAACCGGATGCTCGAGGGAGTGCTGCGGCCGCATCCCCATTGGGAATCGTTCGTCCTGGACGGCGCCGCCCTGCGCGGCCGGCTCAAGCCTCTGCCGGTCCTGTTTGCCGAAGAAGAGCGCAGCAAGCAGCCTTCGGCGTTCAGCGTCCTGCGGGCGCTGTTGGAGGAGTTCCGCAGTCCCCTGGCGGCGCGGCTCGCGCTGGTGGGCGCCTTCGGCTACGATCTGCTGTTCCAGTTCGATCCGATCCAACTCAAGCACAAGCGCGAGGCGGTGAAGGATCTGCACCTGTTTCTGTGCGACGACATTTACTTCATGGACCGCAAGAAGGAGCAGATCGAGCGCTACCAGTTCGACTTCGCGCGCGGCGAGGAAACGACGGCCGGAAAGAAGCGCTCCGCGGCGCGCCTGCCGCGGCCGCCGAAAGTGAAACCCTCGCCGGTCGCGAGCGACCACACGCCCGAACAATACATGGCCAAGGTGGAGAAAGTCCGGGAAGGGATGAAGCGGGGGGACTACTACGAAGTCGTGTTGCGGCAGACCTTTCGCGTGCCGTATGCGGAGAAGCCTTCGGTGTTGTTTGAGCGCATTCAGGACGCCAGCCCCAGCCCGTACGAGTTTTTCCTGCAGTTGGGCGATGAACAGTTGATCGGCGCCTCGCCGGAAATGTTCGTGCGTGTGGAGCGCCGCCCGCGCGCCGATGGCGCCGAAGAATGGCGCGTCGAGACGTGTCCGATCGCGGGCACGGCTCGCCGCACTGGCGATCCGATGCGGGATTCCGACAGCATCCGGGATTTGCTGGATTCCAGGAAAGAAGAGTCCGAGCTGACGATGTGCAGCGACGTGGACCGCAACGATAAGTCGCGCGTGTGCGTTCCCGGTTCGGTGAAGCTCATCGGCCGCCGGCTGATCGAGCGCTACGCGGGCCTGTTCCACACGGTGGATCACGTGGAGGGCATTCTCGCTCCAGGCTTCGATTCGCTGGATGCGTTTCTGACGCACATGTGGGCGGTGACGATCATCGGCGCGCCCAAGAAATGGGCGGCCCAGGCGATCGAGGATTTGGAGGTGGACGCGCGCGGTTGGTACGGCGGCGCGGTCGGCATGATCACGCTGAACGGCGAAATCAACACCGGCATCACGATCCGGACCGTCGTGCTCCGCGGCGGGATTGCCGCTTACGGCGCGGGCGCGACGCTGCTGTACGACTCCGACCCGGCCAGCGAGGATCGAGAGTGCCACCTGAAAGCCACCGGGTTTTTCCGCGCGCTGAACGCGCAGGCGGCTTCGCCTCCAGCGTATGCCCCGCGGAAGGACCAGGGCGCGGGCGTGCGAATGCTGCTGGTGGACAACGAAGACTGCTTCATCCATACGCTGGCGAACTACGCGCGCCAGACGGGCGCCGAGGTGATCACCTACCGCACCGGCTTTCCGCTGGAGATGATCCGGGACGTCGCGCCCTCTCTGATTCTGATATCGCCCGGACCGGCCCGTCCGTCCGATTTCGGAGTGCCGGATCTGGTGCGCTACGCGGCGAAGCGGGAGATCCCCGTGTTCGGCGTGTGCCTGGGATTGCAGGGCATGGTGGAGGCGTTCGGCGGCGAGCTGGGCGTGCTCGATTACCCGATGCACGGCAAACCGTCGCTGGTGCGGAATCGCGGCGTGGGAGTCTTCGAGGGCTTGCCGGCGGAGTTTCGCGTAGGCCGGTACCATTCACTATACGCGATTCGCGAAAAGCTCCCGGCGTGCCTGGAGATCACCGCGGAATCCGAGGATGGCGTGATCATGGGCGTGCGCCACCGCGAATTGCCGATGGAGGCTGTGCAGTTCCATCCCGAATCGATCCTCACCTTGGAAGGCGATTGCGGGTTGCGGCTGATGGAAAACGTCGTGCGCGTGCTGGGGCGCGCCGTGGCGCGCGTGAAATGAGTTCTAGTGGTCCTGGACCTTGCTGGTTACGCAGGCGATGACGCATACTAGGCCAGCACATGGAACTCGCCGACATTCTGCTGATCGCGCTCGTCGTCTCGATTATCCTCTACATCATCGACAGCGATTCGGGTGGGGGACGCCGCGGGCGCGTTCCGTCGTCCTAGCGGGATCTTCAGCCCCGCGCGGGACGGCGCGGACCAACGCCGATGCCTGAAGTGATCGTCATCGGCGGCGGATTGGCCGGACTCGCAGCCGCGGCGGCGCTCGGCGGGGCGGGGCATCGCGTGCGCCTCTTTGAGGCTCGTCCGCACCTGGGCGGGCGGGCGGCCTCCTACGACATCGGCGAAGAGACCATCGACAACTGCCAGCACGTCCTGCTGCGTTGCTGCGTCAATCTGCTGGATTTCTACCGGCGCTTGGGCGTCGCCAACGAAATCGTATTTCACCGGGAATTCACCTTCATCGAACCGGGCGGCCGCAGGAGTGTTCTGCGCGCGGGATGGCTCCCGCCTCCGGCGCATTTCGCGGGATCGTTTTTCGGGCTGAAGTTTCTCAATCTGCCGGAAAAGCTGGCCGTGATGCGCGCGCTGCGGGCCGTCAGCCGCGAGTGCGGCCGGCGCGAGGATCTCGACCGGATCACCATGCTCGACTGGTTACGGGGGCAGCGGCAGCCGCGGCGCACACTGGACCGCTTCTGGGGTCCCGTGCTGGTGAGTGCGGTCAACGAAGAGCTTGGCCGCATGGCCGCGAGCCACGGGTTGCAGGTCTTCCAGCTCGGGTTTCTCGGCCGGCGCGATTCCTACGAGATGGGCGTGCCCGCCGTGCCGCTCGGGCAACTCTATCGCAGGGAGGCGTGGCGGAGACTGGGCTGCGTCGAGATCCATAGGCGCGCGCCAGCCGAGCGGATCGTCATCGAAAATGGCGCCGTGCGATGCGTGCGCGCCTGTGGCGCGGAGTGGCAGGCCGATCACTACGTCTGTGCGCTGCCTTTCGAGCGTGTGGCGGGCGTGGCTCCGGAGCTCGGCCTGGACGTTTCCGCCTTCGAGCACTCGCCGATCACGGGCATCCACTTGTGGTTCGACCGCCCGGTGACGGATCTGCCGCACGCGGCGCTGCTCGACCGGACCATTCAGTGGATGTTCAACAAGGATCGCGGCCACGCGGTGCAGTTGGTCGTGAGCGCTTCGCGCTCCCTGGTTCCGGTGCAGCGCGGCGACGTGATCGCACTGGCGCTGCGCGAGCTGGCCGAGTTTTTTCCAGCGGCCCGCGAGGCGAAACTAGAAAAAGCCCACGTCGTCAAGGAGGTCCGCGCGACGTTTTCGGCGCGTCCGGGGCTGGAATCGCGGCGGCCTGGGTCGCGGACCGCGGTGCGGAATCTGTTCCTGGCCGGGGATTGGACTCGCTCGGGCTGGCCGGCGACCATGGAGGGCGCCGTGCGGAGCGGCTATCTGGCGGCGGAAGCGGTTGTGGAGTCGGCAGGCAAGCCGCAGAGTTTCTTGCTCAGCGATTCGTAACTTCGCGCCATCGGCCCCGGCTTGCCGCGGTAGAATAGCCGGGGACGGCAGCCGACTGGCCGGTTTTTGCGGATTCATGCGCGCGGCAGTTCTCCGGCGAGCCCGGTTGCCGTATCCTGACGCAGGAGAAACTCATGATCAAGACGACGCTTGCTTTCGCCTTTTCCGCGGCGCTCGCAGCCGGTCAGGCTGTTCCGCCCAAGCCCGCCTTCGCCGGGCAGACCGGAGCTCCGCCGCCGGCGCGCCCTTCGCCCGCGTTCAACGTGGAAACCGTCGCCACCGGGCTCGCCGGAGCCTGGGCCCTCGCGTTCCTGCCGGACGGAAACTTGCTGGTGACGCAAAACGCCGGGACCATGCGCATCGTCTCCCCGGATGGGCGGGTCTCGGCGCCCGTGCAAGGCGTACCGCCAGTGAAGTCCGTCGCCGCGCAGGGCCTGCACGACGTGCTGCTCGATCCTGACTTCGCGCGCAACCGCCTTCTGTACTTCACCTACTTCGCCCCGCCGCGCGGCCAAGGACCGGGAACGTGGCCCATCGAGCACTTCTATGAGGAAGTCTGGACCAAGCCGCTGGCCGAGCGCCGCACGATGGAACTCGGCCACGAGCGTCTCGCGCGCGCCCGCCTGAGTTGGGACAACAAGCGTCTGGATGACGTCGAAGTCCTGATGGAGGGGGCCGAGCGCCGGATCGTGCTTGCACCCGATGGAACGCTGTTCGTGACCAGCGCGGACCGCTTCCGTTTCTATGACTCCGAACTCGACGGCCTCGAGGGCAAGGAGTACGACACCGAAACTCCCGACATCCGCCGCAACTTCACCGGCCGGGTGAGCCGCATTCACCGTGATGGCTCGATCCCGCGCGGCAATCCCTGGCTCAGCCGCGCCACGGTGCTGGCGGATAGCTTCGCGCACGGCTTGAAGGACCCCGAAGGCGCCGCCATCCATCCGCTGACCGGCGAGTTGTGGATCACCGACCACGGCCCGCAGGGCGGCGACGAGATTAACATCATCCGCCCGGGCCGCGACTATGGCTGGCCCGAGGTCACTTACGGCACGCAGTACGACGCGCGCCAGGCCGACGGCCGCAAGAATGTGCCCGTCGGCAAAGGCATCACCGCGCGCGCCGGCGTCGAGCAGCCGGTCTATTATTGGTTCCCGTCGATAGCGCCCTCCGGCATGATGTTTTACACGGGCGATCGTTTCCCGGAGTGGAAGAACAACCTGTTCGTGGGCGCCATGGTGGGACAATACCTGGCGCGGCTGGTCGTCAACGGCGAACGGATCGTGGCGGAAGAAAAGCTGCTGACCAATCTTCAGGCCCGCATCCGCGAAGTCCGGCAGGCGCCGGACGGCTCGATTTACGTGATCGCGGGGAGCTCCATCGTGCGGCTGACGCCGAGATGAACAACGCAGGGAGGCCGGCTGGAGAGGCCGCCGGTTTTTCGTTCACAATAGAGAGAGGAGTACTCACATGGCTCTTCGCGCTTATTTTGAGTTTTTTCTCGCTGCCGCGCTCGCCTGGGCGCAGACGCCTTCCGCGGACATCCCCCGCCTGGCCGACGGCAAGCCCGATTTGAACGGCGTCTGGCAGATCCCCTACACGCCCGACATGAGCCGCGGCGTCGAGGGCGGTCTGCCCTTCACGCCCGCCGGCGCCGAGGACTTCAAGAACTACGATGCCGCCAAGTTCGACTACACCGGCCATTGCCTTCCGCCCGGCCTTACACGGCTGGTGAACACGCCGATGCCGATGGAAATCGTGCAGACTTCGAAGAAGGTCGTGCTGTTGTTTGAAGGCTTCAATCAGTTCATCGTCGTGCCCACCGACGGCCGCAAGCACTCGGAGGATCCGGACCCCACCTGGTTCGGCGAATCCATTGGCTGGTATGAGGGCGACACGCTGGTCATCGACACGATCGGCTTCAACGGCAAGGCGCGCCTGGACACCATCGGCCATCCGTTCAGCGACAAGCTGCACGTTATCCAGCGCTACACGCGCGTCTCGGCCGACAAGCTGAACTTCGAGATCACCGTCGATGATCCGGTCATGTACTCCAAGCCGTTCACCAACAAACGCGTGTGGACGCTGCGCCCGGATTGGGAGCTGATGGAGTACTCCTGCATGGAGAACAACAAGGACCTGCTCGAGGGCCACATAAAGAGCCTGTCTGCAAGCGATAGGTAGGGGCATCGCCTTCGGAGGCGTTAAAGACATCGAGACCGCGCCTATGAGGCGGCGGGCCGCCCCGCTAGACGAAGCAGGCGCAACCACCGCTGTAGCCTATCCGTGTCCCGTCGCTCATCTTGCTGACTGTCCCCTTCGCGGCCACGGCCACGGTGGTGGACCTGGATTTCGTTCAGCGGCTTGGCGCAGGTTTGTGCTGGTTTTCGCGCAGCAAGTCACATGCGCTGCGCCCCCGCGGCCTGCTGAGCCAGCCTCACCCGAGCCGCGCGATCCGGCGAAGGCCCCTCGGGCCGCGCTTCACTTCCTGGAATGCTTGGCCGCGAGATCCCGGTGAATCCTGGCCAGGTTACGCAGGGCCTCCGCCGCTTCCTTGGAATGAGCAGCATAGTGGCGGGCTTCGCCGGCCAGGGCCGGTTCGTCTTTGTCGTACTTCGCCGCCAGATCCTCGTGCGTCTTGGCATCGCTTTCATGCTCAACGGCATGGGCCGTGTAATGATCCGCCAGCCGCTGGTGCTCCTGCGCTGTACCATGCGTCGCCGCGATCTTGCCGAAATCCGCGTCGGACAGTTTGGCAGGCTGTTTTCCGCCCTGCGCGAGCAGGAATGCTGCGCCCACGACCGGTGCCAACAGCAGACTCATGAAAACGGAACGAGCTTTCATAATCGTGTCTCCTTGTGGGGCGTTGGGTCAATGTAAGTGTCTGCACGCCGCGTGCCCAACGCGGATTTCACGCGGGGTCCGCGAAGGCGGGGTGTTATCCTGAAGGCTTACCGATGGGTTTCAGTTCACGATCCTACGCCCAGCCTTACGTGATGGGCGGCCTTCCGCGCGGCGTTAAACTGCTGGTGATCGTCAACGTTGCGATTTTCCTGTTCACTTGGTTTGCGGGCCGAAGCACCGCCGGCGAGTTGTTTCACGCGGCGTTTGCGCTTCGCCCCGCCGACGTCATCGGGAAAGTTTTCGGGTGGCAGTTGGGCACGTACCTGTTCCTGCACGGCGACGCCTTCCACATCCTGTACAACATGCTCGGCCTATGGTTCTTTGGCGGCGAGCTCGAGCGCCTGTGGGGCACCGGCAAATTCGTGCGTTTCTACTTTCTCTGCGGCGTGGGCGCGGGATGCGTGGTGGTGCTGGCAAACTACCTCTT
Organism: uncultured Bordetella sp.; assembly: GCA_964614015.1. Lineage (GTDB taxonomy): Bacteria > Acidobacteriota > Terriglobia > Bryobacterales > Bryobacteraceae > Palsa-187. The sequence continues at coordinate 8,493 of CAZTKA010000066.1, forward strand.
CGGCAACCCAGCCTCGCAGACCATTGGCGCCTCCGGCGCGGTCTATGGCATTTTGCTTGTCGCCGCCGTGTTGTGGCCGGACCGGGTCATCATCCTGTTTATTTTCCCGATCAGACTGAAATACTTCGTGATGATCATGGGCGCCATCTCCCTGCTGGGTCTGCGGAACATCAACAGCGGCGTCAGCGACATCGCCCACTTGAGCGGCATGGGGTTCGGCTACTTATTTCTGAGATTCCCCCGCGTGCGCGGCTTCGATCCGCTGGCATCGCTGCGCGCGGGTTACCGGCAGTGGAAGCTCGCGCGGGCCAAGAAGAAATTTCAGGTATATCTGCGTCAGCACGGCTCCAACCGCGATCCATGGGTCCATTGACCGGACTGCGCCCAAGGCGCCATGTATCGCCCCGCGGGCGGTAATGCGGGGCAGGGAGTTGGACCGCCCGGGCTGGTGCGCGATGGTCACAGCAGTTCCGCGGTGCTGAAGAAGAATGGAATCTCGACCGCCGCGGTTTCCGGCGCATCCGAGCCGTGCACGCAGTTGCGCTCGATGCTGGCGGCGAAGCGCTTGCGGATGGTCCCCTCGGCGGCGTTGGCCGGATTCGTCGCGCCCATCGTGTCGCGCCACTTCTTGATCGCGTCGGGTGCTTCCAGCACCATGAGGATCACGGGGCCCTCGGTCATGAACCTGACCAGCGATCCGAAGAACGGGCGCTCCTTGTGGACGGCATAGAAACCCTCGGCCTCGATCTGGCTCAGGCGCTTCATTTTCATTCCGACGATGCGGAAGCCCGCTTTCTGAACGATAGCGATGATCTCGCCTTGCTGGCCCGCCGCAACTGCGTCGGGTTTGATGATTGCGAATGTGCGTTCCATATTTCCTCAACGATTGTGGCTGCGAATGAATGCGAACCCGCGCACCCTGCCCCGGCGCCTAGTTGCTTTCATATGCGGCCTTGATTGTTTCCCCAATTTCGGCAAGCGTCGCGCAGACATCGATGCCCGCCGCCTTCATCGCGGCGATTTTGTCCGCGGCTTTGCCGCTGCCGCCGGAAATGATCGCTCCGGCGTGCCCCATCCGGCGGCCCGGTGGAGCGGTCTGCCCGGCGATGAATCCCACCACCGGCTTCCTTACGTGGGCCCTGATGTAAGCCGCCGCGGTTTCCTCCGCGTTGCCTCCGATCTCGCCGATCATCACGATCGCGTGCGTGTCCGGATCCTCGTTGAACAGCCGCATCGCGTCGGTGAAGGTCGTGCCGATGATCGGGTCCCCTCCGATGCCGATGCAGGTGGATTGTCCGATCCCCAGACCGCTCAACTGGCCGACCGCTTCGTAGGTCAGCGTGCCCGAACGCGAAACGACCCCGACGTGGCCGGGCTTGTGGATGTGGCCCGGCATGATGCCGATCTTGCACTTGCCGGGCGAGATGATGCCGGGGCAGTTCGGCCCGATCAGGCGGGTGTTCGGGTGATCCTTGAGAAATGCCCAGGCGCGGATCATGTCTGCCTGCGGAATGCCTTCGGTGATGCACACCACCAGGGCGATGCCGGCGTCGGCGGCCTCCATGATGGCGTCGGCGGCAAACGCGGGCGGAACAAAAATGACGCTGGCGGCGGCGCCGGTGGCCGCCACGGCCGCGGCCACCGTGTCGAACACCGGACGGTCCAAATGCTTCTGCCCGCCCTTGCCGGGCGTGACGCCGCCGACGATCTTGGTTCCGTACGCGATCGCTTGCTCGGCGTGGAAGGTTGCCTCCTTGCCCGTGAACCCCTGCACCAGCACGCGCGTTGTTTCGTCCACCAGTACACTCATGCGTTTCTACTGGGCGAGCGCCACCACGTGGCGCGCGGCGTCGCGCATGCCTTCGGCGACGGTGAAGTTCAGGCCGGAATCGAGCAGGATTTTGCGGCCCTGTTCGGCGTTGGTGCCCTCCATGCGGACCACAATCGGGACCTTCACGGACAATTCGCGCGCGGCCGCCACGACCCCGACGGCGAGCGTGTCGCAGCGCAGGATGCCGCCGAATACGTTGATCAGGATCGCTTTTACGGACGGGTCGGAAAGCAGAATGCGGAAAGCGTTCCGGATCTGCTCGGCGCTGGCCCCGCCTCCGACATCCAGGAAATTCGCGGGCCTGCCGCCAGCGAATTTTACGAGGTCCATGGTAGCCATGGCGAGCCCTGCGCCGTTGACCATGCAGGCTACCGTGCCGTCCAGCTTGATGTAGTTCAGACCATAGCGCGAAGCTTCGACTTCCAAGGGATCCTCTTCGTTCAGGTCGCGCAGCTCCACCAGATCCTTATGGCGGAAGAGGGCATTGTCGTCGAGGCTGATCTTGGCGTCGAGCGCGAGCACGCGGTCGTCCGTGGTGAAAACGAACGGATTGACTTCCGCCAGCGTCGCATCGAGCGCCTCGTTCGCCTTTGCCAGGGCCATCATGGCCTGCGCTGCGGCTGCCACGGCGCTTCCGCTGAAACCCACGCCGAAGGCCAGCTTGCGCGCCTGGAACGGCATCAGGCCATGGCCCGGCTCGATGGGTTCCTGCAAGATGCGCCCGGGCGTTTTCGCGGCGACTTCTTCGATATCTACGCCGCCATCCGCCGAAGCCATGAACATGTTCTTGCCGCTGGCGCGGTCCAGTATGATGCCCAGATAATACTCGTGCCCGATGGGCAGCGTTTCTTCGACCAGCAAGCGTTGGACGATACGGCCTTCGGGTCCGGTCTGATGCGTGACCAGTTTCATGCCCAGCATCTTGTTCGCGATCTCGCGGGCTTCTTCGGCGTTCCTGGCGATTTTCACGCCGCCGCCTTTGCCGCGCCCTCCGGCGTGAATCTGGGCCTTAATGACGACGCTTCCTCCAATGTGCCGCGCCGCCTTCTCCGCCTCTTCCACGGAACGGACCATTTCGCCCCTGGGGACGGGGACTCCATGGCGGGCCAACAGCGCTTTGGCCTGGTATTCGTGGATCTTCATTGCAAGGTGTTAAGCTGGGGAATCCCCTGGGAATTTCTTAGGATAACATGTCCTTGTTGCCTTTCCTAAATCGCGTCATGGCGCGCGAAAATCTCTCCGTGGAAGACGCGTTTCAGGCGATGCAACTGCTGCTGGAAGGCCAGGCCGGAACCGCCGAAATTGCCGCGTTTCTCGTCGCCCTGCGCATGAAAGGCGAGACCCCCGCGGAGCTGGCCGGCTTCGCACGATCCTTGCGCGAACACATGATCACGGTCGAGGCCGGCGTCGAAGTGGCCGACAACTGTGGCACCGGCGGCGACGCTTCCGGCACCTTCAATATTTCAACCACTGCGGCGTTCGTGATGGCGGGCGCGGGAGCGCACGTGGCCAAGCACGGCAACCGCTCGATTTCGAGCGCCGCGGGCGCCGCCGACGTGCTGGAGGCGCTCGGGATTCGCGTGACGGCCAGCGCGGAAGAAGCCGGCAAGCTCATTCGCGAGGTGGGCATCGCGTTCCTGTTCGCACCCGCGTTTCATCCGGCCATGAAGCACGTGCAGCCCGTGCGGCGCGAACTGAAAATCCGAACCGTGTTTAACTTCCTCGGACCGCTGGCGAATCCTGCCCGAGCCAAGGCGCAGGTGATCGGAGCTCCATCGCCGGAAGCGGTGCTGGTTTTGGCGCACGCTCTGCGGGAATTGGGCACACGCCGGTCCTTCGTCGTGCACGGAGCCGGCGGACTCGATGAGATCTCGACGCTCGGGCCGACCGAGGTCCACGAAGTGACTGCATCCGGCCTCGCACGGCACGTTTGGCAGCCGGAGGATTTCGGCGTGCCGCGCACGACGCTCGAGTCCCTCCAGGGCGGCGGCGCCGCCTACAACGCCTCGATCCTGCGCGACGTTCTCCAAGGCCAGAAGGGGCCGAAACGGGACATCGTGCTCGTGAACGCGGCGGCAGGATTGATGGCGGCCGGGCTGGCCGCGGATAAACACGAGGCCATGGCTGCCGCGGCCCGGTCGATTGACTGGGGTGTTGCGCTCGCGAAGCTCGAGTTGCTGCGCCAGCGCCTGCCGGCCTGAACGCCCGCTACGGCTCGCACAAACGCCCGAAGGAGTAACCGTCCGCCCGCAATTCTCGAATGATGCGCGAAGCCGCTTCAAGCGCATACCGGCGGTCGGCGCGCGGGTCGATGTGATGGCCGTCATGCAGGATGATGATGCTGCCGGGTGCGGCATGCGCGATCACCTGCGACGCGACGCGGTCGCCCGTGCGCCTGCGAAACCACACCCAATCGAAGTTCATCCAGCTCCATCCGATCAGCTTGTAGCGCGCACGGCTCACTCCCATCAACATCGGGATGCTGCGCCAGCCGCCATGCGGGCGGAACAGAGGACAGGGGCGGTGTCCGGCCAGGCGCTCGATGCGGTCCGCGTCCTGCGTGAGTTCTTTCGCCAGTCCGCTCGGAGAACGCAGCATCAGCCAGCGGTTTCCCGAGTGCTGCGCGACGGCATGGCCTTCCTCGAAGATGCGGCGGACGATCGGCGCCGTGTCTTCGTTGACGTGGTTCGGGATCAGGAAGAACGTTGCCTGGATCTGCTCTTTGGCGAGCAGGTCGAGCAGTTGCGGAGTGGCCGTCGGATTCGGCCCGTCGTCGAATGTCAGATAGACCTCGCGCTGGCCGGCTGCCTGCGGCATTTTCCACACGGACAGATCCCCCGCGACCACGTCGAACAGGAAGGGAACCGGGGAGACGTGCGAGAAGGCGGCAACGCCTACGGCAACGGCGATGACCGTAAGGAGCATCGTGCGGGGTTCACCCCAGAATCTTGTTCAACCGCGGATACACCTTCCGCGCGTTGCCCTCGTACACCTGCCTGAGCTGCGCCTCGGTCAAGCCGACCTTATCGACGTACCGCTTCGTGTCGTCGTAATAGAAGCCCGTCTCCGGGTCGATGCCGCGCACGGCGCCCACCATCTCAGAGCCAAACAAAATATTATCCAGCGGGATCACCTTGAACAGCAGGTCGATGCCCGGCTGATGATACACACAGGTATCGAAAAACACGTTCTTGAGCAGCAACTCCGTGAGCGGAGGCCGCTTCATGTCCTGCGCCAGGCCCCGGTAGCGTCCCCAGTGAAACGGCACCGCCCCGCCGCCATGCGGAATGATGAACCGCAGCGCCGGAAAATCCTTGAACAGATCCCCGGTTAGGAACTGCATGAAGGCCGTCGTATCCGCGTTGATGTAATGCGCCCCCGTGGCGTGGAAGTTCGGATTGCACGACGAGGTCACATGCACCATGGCAGGCACATCCAGCTCGACCATCTTTTCATAGAGCGGATACCAGTAGCGGTCGGTGAGCGGCGGAGCTGACCAGTGTCCGCCGGAAGGATCGGGATTCAAATTGCAGCCGATGAAGCCGAGATCCTTGACGCAGCGCTCCAGTTCTTCGATCGAATTCGCCGGCGGCACGCCCGGCGACTGCGGCAACTGGCACACGCCCACGAAGTTCTTCGGATACAGCATGCAGATGCGGTGGATGATGTCGTTGCAGATGCGCGACCACTCGATGCTGGTGGCTTCCGTGCCGATGTGATGCTCCATTTTCGAGGCGCGCGGCGAAAAAATGGTCATGTCCGCGCCGCGCTCGCGCTGGAATTTCAGTTGCGCTTTTTCCAGGCTCTCGCGCAGCTCGTCGTCGCTGATCCTGGGCGGCGCGGATTTCTTCGATGGGTCATTCAAGGCCTCGATTTGGGCCTTGCGGAAGCCTTCCAGTTGTTCGGGTGCAGTGGTGTAGTGTCCGTGGCAGTCGATAATCATGGGTCTTACCGGATGCTACCATGTGCGGCCGGGCGTCATCCTGCGGCGGACCCTTCCATTGAGAAAGCTCCGCTGCAACTTGAAGGTGGTCATGAGAAGCGGCACGGCAATTCCCTCCGGCAGACGGGCCATCCGGATTGTTATGACGCTATTCGCGCCGATTCTCGGGCGCGACCTTGAGGCGCAGTCCTTCGACGGCCACCACGCGGACGCGCGCACCCGCATCGATAGGCGTGGACGACTCCGCGTCCCAGTATTCCCCGTGGATGAAGACCTTACCGGAGGGCGCGAGCGCGGTGCGCGCCACGCCGATCTCGTTCATGAGGCTGCCCGCGCCGGTCATCGCCTTGTTGGCGCGCGCTTTTACGACGAGCGTCAGCAGGAACATGGTGATCAGGGCGAAAGGTAGGGTCACCGCCAGCGCCGTGCTCCAGCGGATGCGTAGCTCCGGCGGCCCGTCGATCAACAGCACCGCGCCCAGCAGCATGGCGATCGCGCCGCCCACGCCCAGGATCCCATGCGAGGTGAAGTGCGCCTCCAGCGCGAACAGCACCAGGCTCAGCACCAGCAGCGCCGCGCCCACCCAGTTGATCGGAAGTACCGCGAGCGAGGATAGCCCCATCAGCACGAGAATGCCGCCGCCCACGCCCGGCACGATCAAGCCCGGAGCGCTGAACTCGACGTACAATCCCAGCGCCCCCAGCACCAGCAGAATCAGGCCGACGTTCGGATCGGCGATCGCGCTGACGACGCTCTCGCGCAGTGTCGGGTCATAGAGGGCGACTTCCGCATCCGCCAGATGCAGCGTTTCCTTGCGGCCGTCGAAACGCGTGATCTCCCGGCCATCGAGCGCCGCGAAGAGTTCCTTTTCGTTGGGAACCACCAGATCGATCAGGTGCTGATCAAGCGCTTCCTTCTCGGTAAAGGCCTTGGCCTCGCGAATCGTTGTCTCGGCCAGCGCCGCATTCCGCCCGCGCTTTTCGACGACGCTGCGCAGCCACGCCGCCGAATCGTTCTCCACCTTGCGGCGCATGACTTCGTCCATCTGCCCTCCCATCAGCACCGGCGATGACGCGCCGGTGTTCGTACCCGGAGCCATCGCCGCCACGTCCGTGGCTTCCAGAATGAAGAATCCCGCCGAGGCCGCGCGCCCGCCGCTGGGCGTCACGTAGCCGATTACCGGAACGCGTGAGGCGACGATCTTTTCGTTCAGCTCGCGCGTGGCTTCCAGCAGGCCGCCGGGAGTGTTCAGGCGCAGCAGTACGGCGCTGGCCCCTTCACGGGCGGCCTGCTCCAAGGCATGCGCCGTGATGTCGGCCGTAATGGGGTGAATCACGCCGTCCATCTTCACCACCAGCACCTTGGGCGCGGCGCACAGGACGCCCGCCAAGCCCGCCAGCATCGCGATGGTTCGCAGCATTGTTACCACCCTATCTCTACAGTACCGCTACTCTAGAAGAGAGTGTCTTTCGAGCGCATTCTGGTGCGCACCACCAACTGGGTGGGCGATGCCGTCATGTCCCTGCCCGCGCTGCGTGCTCTGCGCGAGCGTTTTCCGCGGGCGCACATCGCGATTTTGGCGAAACCGTGGGTGGCGGACCTCTACCGCCGCGAACCGTTCTGCGATGCGCTGATCCCCTACACGCCGCGCACGCTGGGCGAAAAATATCGTGCCGCGCGGGCGCTTGCCGCAGACAAGTTCGACGCGGCCATTCTCCTTCAGAACGCCTTCGAGGCGGCCGCTGTCGCCGCGGTCGCCCGTATTCCCGAGCGCATCGGCTATGCGCGCGACGGCCGCGGGTTCCTGCTAACCAAGCCCGTCCCTGTGCCCAGCCCCGGCGAGATTCCGCCCCATGAGCGCTTTTACTATCTGGAACTGCTGCATCGTGCGGGCATCCTCGACCGGCTCCCCGAGTGCGGCCGCATCCGCCTGGAAGGCGGCCCTGCGGCGCGCGCCGCAGGGCTCGATCGCTTCCGCGCGCTGGGACTCGGCGAGAACGTGATCGGGGTCAGTCCCGGCGCCGCGTACGGAACTGCGAAACGCTGGTTTCCGGAACGTTTCGCGGAAGCCGCGAATCGCCTGGCGCGGGAGCTGGGCGCGGCGGTCGCCGTGTTCGGCTCCGCCTCCGAACGCGAACTGTGCGAAACCGTCGCGCAGGCCATCCAGGCGCCCGCGCGCAATTTCGCCGGACAAACGGAACTCTCCGAGTACATCGAGCTTGCGGCGGCCTGCCACGTTTATCTGACCAATGACTCCGGGGCAATGCACATCGCATCCGCGCTCGGGGTGCCGACCGTGGCCGTGTTCGGCGCCACGAATCACATCACCACGGGACCCACCGGGCCGCTGGCGCGCGTGGTGCGCGAGCCCGTCGAATGCAGCCCCTGCCTGAAGCGCGAATGTCCCATCGATCATCGCTGCATGGCCCGCGTGGATGCGGCCCGGGTGGCGGAAACCGCGCTGGAACTGCTGAAATAGAGTGAGTAACTCCACGTGGATACCCGCATCAAGATTATTTCTACACAGGAGGCCGAGCGCCTGGCCGAAAACGGCGCGACCACCGTCAGCGGCTATTTCGACCCGATGACGCTCGCGCATGCCGAGCGTCTGCAATCCCTGAAACGGCCCGGCGTGCCGCTGCTGGTCGTGATCTCCTCGCCGCCGGACCCGATCCTGCCCGCGCCCGCGCGCGCGCAACTGATTGCGGGATTGGCCTGCGTGGATCACGTGACCGAGGGCCCTGTTTCGTTCCCGCCGCAAGCGCGCCTGGAAGTCGAAGACCATGAACGGCTGCAGCAGTTGATCCGGCGCGTTCAGGCCCGGCAACAAGCCGCGGGTTCTGCGTCGCCGCAGCGCACACCGGAGCCCGACTCGCGGCCTGCGGGGCCCGGCGAGTCTGAGGCTGAGGCGAGGGCCGCCAGCGGCCCTGTGCGCTGAGCATGTACCGCATTCTGGTGGTCCGGCTCGGCTCCATGGGCGACGTGATCCATGCGCTGCCCGCCGTGGCCACGCTCAAGCATGGGTTCCCGCACAGCCATGTGAGTTGGGTCATCAAGCCACAGTGGGCGCCGCTGCTCGAAGGCAATCCGTTCGTCGACGAGGTCATCCCGTTTCAGCGCGACGCCGCGGGCATTCTCGAACTGCGCCGGCGGTTGCGCGCGGAAAAGTTCGAGCTCGCCGTCGACCTGCAGGGGCTGATCCAGTCCGCTGTGATCGCCGCGGCCGCGCGCCCGGACCGGATCGTCGGATTATCGCGCTCGCAGGCGCGCGAGCCTCTCGCGGCGCTTTTTTATTCGATGGCCGTGCGCACCACGGCCGCGCATCGTGTGGACCAATATCTGGAATTGGCCGTGGCCGCCGGAGCCGCCAGCATCGTGAACACGTTTCCCTTGCCGCCGGGAACTCCGGAGGGCTCGCTCCCGGAAGGCAGGTTCGTATTGGCATGCCCGCTCGCCGGATGGGGATCGAAACAATGGCCGCTCGAATATTACCCGGAGCTCGCGCGCGGACTCGACATGCCGCTGGTGGTGAACGGACCTCCCCAGGCCTCCGAGAGACTCGCGCAGATCGGCGGGGCGGTCCTGCATCTGTCCGGCGTTTCCGGATTGATCCACGCGACACGGCGGGCCTACGCCGTGGTCGGCGTCGACAGCGGTCCTCTCCACTTGGCCGCGGCGCTGGGCAAGTCCGGCGTGGCCATCTACGGACCCACTGATCCCGCTTCGCACGGACCCTACGGCGGATCACTGTGCGTGCTGCGCAGTCCCGGCGCGGTCACTTCTTACAAGCGCCTCTCCGAGCCTGATGTGAGTATGCGCGCCATCCGGCCAGCCGACGTTCTCGGAGCTCTGGCGAGGTGCCCGGCGTGACGAGGTGTCCCGCGTGAGTTTCCCGAAGCCCTACGCCGACCGCGTGGCGAAGCTGCGCGTCCCGGGAGGGTTCGTCCTGGTGGCGGCGTTCCTGTGGCTGGCTGCGCCGACGTGGAGTTCACTGGCGGCGGGTTTGCCTCTGTCGCTGCTCGGTTTGGCGGCGCGAGCTTGGGCCGCCGGGCACCTCGAAAAGAATTTGGCGCTGGCGGAATCGGGACCGTACGCCTATGTGCGGAATCCTCTTTATCTCGGAACGCTGTTGACGGCCGCGGGCCTGGTGATCGCGGCGCGGCGCTGGGAACTGGGCGTGCTCTCTGCCGCGGTGTTCCTGCTCATTTATTTACCGGTGGTCGAGCTCGAGGAGCAGCACCTGCGCACGCTGTTCCCGAACTACGGGGACTACGCGCGGCGCGTG